>NZ_DASYTH010000176.1:0-5899 GCF_036002505.1 Actinophytocola sp.
TCCGTGCTCGGCGTCAGAAGTGAGGATGGGCTGGCAATGTGACGGTGAAGGAGGCGCCGCCTTCGGGGGCGGGGCCTGCTTGGACGGTGCCGCCCATGCGGGTCACCAGGCCGTGGACCAACGCTAACCCGATACCGGTGCCTACCGGGCGGGTGCCTTCGTAGCGGGAGTGGAGGGCGCCGCGGGCGAAGGCCATTCGATAGTCCTCTTCGGAGAGGCCGGGGCCTCCATCCCGTATCTGGAGCACGGCGGCGCCGGGGGCGGGGGACAACGACAAAACTACCGGGCGGCCGGCGGGGGTTACGCGGACCGCATTCTCGGCCAGGCCGTCGAGGACTTGGCGGAGCCTTCGCGGATCGGTGTGGGTGACCAGGGTTTCCATGGGGAGGTCCATGCGGAAGACCTGGCCGGCGGACTCGCAGCGGGATTGCCAGACGCGGGAGGCGTCGGCTACCAGCGCGTTCAAATCCACGTCGGTGAGGTCCAGGCGGAAGTCGGCGGCGCCCAGCCTGGCCAGGTCGAGAAGGTCGGAGACCAGGCGGTCGAGGCGGTTGGCTTCCTGGTCGATGACGCGGGCGACGCCGGGGACTTCGGGGCCGGTGACGACGCCGTCGGCCAGGGATTCGGCGAAGCCTTTGACCGCCGTCAACGGGGTGCGGAGTTCGTGGGAGACCGAGAGGAGGAACTCGCGTTGGCGGGATTCGCTGCGGTGGAGGGCGTCGGCGAGGTCGTTGATGGAGCGGGCGACGTCGGCGACCTCGCGGGGGCCTTCGACCGGGGCGCGGATGTCGCGGCGGCCGGTGGTCATGCTGGCGGCGACGCTGGCCGTGTGGCGCAGGGGGCGGGACAACCGGCGGGCCAGCAACAACCCGGCGATCGCGGCGACGATGAGGCCGATACCGAGGGCGAAGATGATGTTGCCGACCAGGGCGCGGCCGGTTCCGCGGGCCACGGCTGCCTTGCGTACCAGGGCGAACGCGGTCTGGTCCTCGACGGAACGGGCTTCCACCAACAACGAGTCGCCGTCGATCTCGACGGAGGCGTGGAGCGGCGAGGACGTGGTCACCCGGTCGATGCCGGCTTGGCGGGCGGCGCGGACCGCAGCAGGGTCGGCGCTGACCAGCGACCCGTTGCGCTGGCGTTGGACGACGGAGATTCCCTGGCCGCGGAGGATTTCCACGGCGCGGCGGATGCCGAGGCGGGAGTCGGAGAGCTCGCCGGCGATGACGTCGGCCTGGTCGGACATGGTTTGGCGGGTGAGGTCGGCGGCGGTGCTGACCACGAGGCGGGTCGAAATCAACCCGGCGACGACGGCCATCACGCCGGCCACGACGAGGCAGATGGCGGTGACCCGGACGGCCAGGCTGGGGCGCCGGCGCTCGGTCAACACGAGGCGTCCGCGGAGTAGCCGACGCCTCGAACTGTCCTAATGGGACTAGCGGAACCCAGTTTCCCCCGGAGCTGAGCGATGTGGACGTCGACGGTCCGGGTGCCGGCGGCCGCCGAGTAGCCCCACACCGCCGACAGCAGCTGGGAGCGCTCGAACACCTGGCCCGGCCGCCGCATCAGGTGCGCCAGAAGCTCGAACTCCGTTGACGTCAGCGATACCTCGGCATCGTCCGTCCACACGCGACGCTGGCCGAGGTCCAGCCGGGTCCGGCCGACGGTCAGCACCTCACCGCCCGGCGCACCCCCGGCGCGCCGCAGCACGGTGCGCACCCGGGCCACCAGCTCGCGCGGGCTGAACGGCTTCGTGACGTAGTCGTCCGCGCCCAGCTCCAGGCCGAGCACCCGGTCCACCTCGTCGTCCCGCGCGGTGACGAACAGCACCGGCGTCCAGTCCCCGCCGGCGCGCATCGAACGGCACACCTCGATGCCGTCCGAGCCGGGCAGCCCGATGTCCAGCACGACCGCGACCGGCCGGAGCCGGCGCACCGCGTCCAACGCGCCGGCCCCGGTCGTCTCCACCGAGGTGCCGAACCCCTCCCGCCGCAGGTAGAGGCACACCAGGTCGGCGATGGCCCGGTCGTCCTCCACCACCAGCACGAGGCCCTTGGACTCCACCGGCGGAACACTAGCCGTCATTGAGCTCCGACTCGATGCTGTCCAGAGTGGACTCCATGTCGTCGAGCTGCTTCGTCGACGTCGCGCCCGGCCCCGGCCCGAGTGGGGACGGCCCGGTCGACCGGTCCTGGCAGGCCGTCACACCCAGCAGCACGAGGGGCGCCAGCACCAGCGCCGCGACCCTCGCCCTCATTTCGCCCCGCAGTACTTGCCGCGGAAGTCGGTCACCCAGCCCTTGATCTTGTTGAGCTCGTCGATCCGCCCGGCCCGGCGCTCGGCCCGCTCCTCGAGCAGCTTCGCCGAGGTCTCCCGGCCGGCCGCGCGCTCCTTCGCCGCCCGGTCCTTGAGCCACGCCGTCGATCCCTTCACGTCCGCGCCGCCGTTGATCCGGTCGATCAGCTTGGTCACCCGGGTCTCCATCCGAGGCAGGCGCTTGTCGCACAGGAACGCGACCTGCTCCGGGCTGAGCGTGATGGTCACCGAGCCGGACGGCGGCGGCGCGCTCGGCTGGGCACCCGCCGGCACCGCACCGGCCAGCGAGACCGCGGCAACGGCTAAGCCCGCGGCGGCGATACGGGTGATACGCATTGAGATCCTCCCTAACGTTTCTCACTTGATTGGCGAGCACCACAGTGACCGACGAAGGTGAGCGACCGGCCTGGATGAGGTTCGGACTGTGTAAGGAACACGGGCCGTGCTCGTGACGCAGCGTGAGGTAACCCGGGAGGCCATCAGTGGCCAGCGCCACGCCGGCTGCACTAAGTTCATCGGGTACGGAGTGCGCAGTTACAGGCCGGTAACCGCCGGGGGAAAGCGGGCACAGTGGGCTACTTCTCCAGGTTGAATCGCAAGTCATGGTCGTGACCGCGCCGCGCGAGGCGCCACCCGCACCGGGCACACGCAGAGTGCTCGGTACGCCCCTTTCCGCGGTCCGTCAGCTCACCCGCTCCGCCGGCACCACGCCCGGCCGGCTCACCGTGATCGCGGTAGGACTGGTCCTGCTCACCGTGCTGACCGGCCTCGTCGGCGCCCTCGCGCTGCAGCAGAAGCAAACCACCATCGACAACCTGGTCGAGCACCGCGAACCGCTGGCCGCCGCCGCGCAGCAGCTCTACCGCTCACTCTCCGACGCCGACGCCACCGCGGCCAGCGCCTTCCTCTCCGGCGGCACCGAGCCCGAGGCGCTGCGCAGCCGTTACGAGCGGGACATCGCGCAGGCCGGTGCGGCGCTCGCCAAGGCGTCCTCGGACGTCGGGGATGACACGCAGGCGCAGGCCCAGGTGCAGCTGCTCAACCAGCAACTTCCGGTGTACGCCTCGCTGGTGGAGACCGCGCGCACGAACAACCGCCAGGGTTTCCCGGCCGGCGCGGCCTACCTGCGTGAGGCCAATGGGCTGATGCGCGACAAGATTCTCCCGGCCGCCAACACGCTGTACCGGATCGACTTCGTGCGGCTTGGTGCCGAGCAGGAGGATGTCCGCTCGTTCCCGTGGGCCACCGTCGTGCTGGCCGTGTTGCTGCTCGCAGCGCTGATCGCCACTCAGATGTATCTGACCCGACGGACCAACCGGCTGATCAACATCGGCCTGGCGGTGGCCACCGTCGCCGTCTTGCTGAGCCTGATCTGGGGCACGGTGGCGATGCTGTTCATGTCCGGCGGCGTGGCCGACGGTCAGCGCAACGGCTCGGCGCTGGCCGAGGTGCTGGTACGAGCCCGGATCGTCACCCTGAAGTTGCGTGCGGACGAGACCCTCACGCTGGTAACCAGGGGCGACGGACCGGACTATGACGGCGATTTCACCAAGCTCAGGCCGGAGGTCTCCGGCGACACCGAGGCCAATCTGTTGGTGCAGGCGAAGAACCTGGCGTCCAGCCAGCAGGTGGCCGATGAGATCCAGTCCGCCATCAACAACACGAACGCTTATCTGACCGCGCACGACCGGATCCGGCAGCTCGACAAGGACGGGAAGTACCAGGAGGCCGTCGACGCCGCCATCAAGGACGCACCGGACAGCGCGGCGACCGCGTTCGCCAAGCTGGACGAGAACCTGCTGAATGCCCTCAACGCGGGCCGCCAGGAGTTCCTCAATCAGACGCTGACCGCGCGCAATGCGCTGACCGGCTTGGTACCCGGCGCCGTGGTGCTTGCCCTGCTCGCCGCCGCCGGGATCACCCTGGGGGTCGCCCAACGACTGCGGGAGTACCGATGAGGAACCGGATGCCGATGGCCGCTGTGATAGTCATGGCGCTGTTCCTTTCCGCATGCGGCTCGACCGGCACCCTGGCCGATCCGGCTCCGGTCAATACCGTCGAGCGGCCACGCCCGGTTGGTGCCGCAGAGAATCCAACTGCAACATCCGGCTCGGCCGCACCGGCGCCGCCGTCGTGCCCGGCAGACGGCCGGGCCAGCATCCGCCCCACCGGCCCGCTGCCACCGCCCGGCCAGATGCCGGACGGCAACATGCGGACCATCCAGCAGCGCGGCCTGTTGAAGGCGGGTGTCGATCAGAACACGTTCCTGTTCGGCTTCCGCAATCCGAATACGGGCCAGCTCGAGGGATTCGACATCGATCGGGTGCACGAGATCGCCGCAGCGATCTTCGGCGATCCCAACAAGATCCAATACGTGCCGCTCGCCTCGGCCGACCGGATTGAGGCGCTGAAGACCGGCAAAGTAGACGTGGTCGTGCGTACCTTCACCGCCAATTGCACGCGCTGGGCGGACATCAACTTCTCCGCCATCTATTACGTCGCCGGCCAGAGACTGCTGGTGGACAAGTCGTCTACGGTGACCGACTTGAAGCAGCTCGGTGGGAAGCGGGTGTGCACCCAAACCGGCAGCACCTCGTTCAACACGTTGTCCAAGGCCGACCCGAAGCTCGTCGTGGTAGCGACCAAAACCTGGTCGGATTGCCTGATCATGCTGCAGCAGGGCCAGGCGGACGCGATCTCCACGGACGACGGGATCCTGGCCGGCATGGCAGCCCAGGACCCGAACGTGAAACTGGTCGGCAATCGGTTCACCCAGGAGCCGTACGGGATTGGCATCCCCAAGCGGAACGAGGACATGGTCCGCTTCGTCAACAGCGTGCTGGAGAAGTCGATCCGGGATGGCGCATGGCAGGCGAGCTACAACCGCTGGCTGCGGCCCAGCATCGGGGACGCGAGCCCGCCGGTCCCGGAGTACAGGTGAGTCACGATGACCAACTGCCCGCGGCCGGGATGTGACGGAAAGGTCGTCGACGGAAACTGCCAGGCGTGTGGCATCGCCGTGGCCCGCCCCGCCGATCCGTTCGTGCAGGCCGAGGAGCTGCGCCGGCAGGCCGCGGTGGCCGCCGAGCAACTGCATCGAAGGGCCGCCGCCGAGGGCGAGGAACGCACCGGCTGGTTCCGCCCGCCGGACGTGCTCACCGGCTCCGACGAGGCCCCCCCACCGCGCCACCGCAAACCCGAGGCCCCGCAGCCGGCGAGAGAGCCGCCCACCGTGATCGTCCAGGCGGTCCCTGCCCCAGGCCCTGCCGGCAACTCCGCCTGGGGTTCAGCCGGTCAACCGCCACTGCCGCCGGGTCAGTGGCAACCAAGCACTCCACAGTGGACACCTCCGCCGCCCACCCGGTGGCCGACGCCGCCCCCCGGGACACCAGGAGCGCCATGGCCGCAAGGGGTCCCGGTGCCGAACGTGGCCCCGCGCCAGCCCGGAGTCCGGCCGCCGACCGCGCTCGACGAGGACGAGCCGCAGCCGACCAGCGTGCTCGGCGAGACCCCGCAGACGCAGAGCATCGAGCCGCCCAAGCCGCCCGCCGAGGAGCCGCCGGCCACCCAGGCGGGACCGGCC
>NZ_DASYTH010000177.1:0-27451 GCF_036002505.1 Actinophytocola sp.
GGCGTGATCCGCGGCTACTCGGCCCGGCTGAATGTCGACGCCGTCGGCCTCCCCCTGACCGCGTTCATCTCGCTCACCCCCACCGACCCCGGGGCCCCGGACGACTACCCCCAACGCCTCGAATCCATCCGCGAAATCGAATCCTGCTATTCCGTCGCCGGCGACTATTCCTACGTATTGCTGGTCCGCGTCGCCTCCCCGACGGCGCTGGAGGACCTGCTACGCCGCATCCGCGAAGCCGCCAAAGTCTCCACCCGCACCACCGTCGTGTTATCCACCCCCTTCGAAGCCCGCTCCCCGGCCCTCTGACCGTTTTCGGCCGCCAGGTCCCGCGTGTTGGCGCCTGGCGCGGTTGTGTTGGCCTCTCGCGTCGGTATGTTGGCCGCTGGCGTGGTGCCGACGCTCGACGACCATTACCGGTCCGCGTGGCCTTTCGATGATCCACTGCACGCATCGTCGTGGCCGGCCAACACAACAACGCCACATGCCAACATGACGACATCACGCGCCAACACGACGACGTGAGCTGCCAACACGCGGTGCCGGGCTAGGCGGCGTCCTTCTCGCTTATGAGGGCTTCGAGGTCGACGCCGAGCTTGGTGAAGGGGGTGTGGGCGGTGGGGTGGTGGTGGAGGGAGCGGTCGGGGTTGCGGTGGAGCCAGTTCGACTCGAGGGCGTGGTGGAGGAGGGCGGCGGGGATGGCGCCGGCGAGGTGTTCGCGGCGTTCGGTCCAGTCGAGGCCGTCGCGGAGTTGGGGGCGGCCGTTGGGGTGAGGGAGGGGGATGCCAAGGGAGGTCAGGGTTTTGGCGCCGGTGGGGGTGAGCGTGAGGCCGGTGCGGTCGTCGATCAGGCCCTGGCCCCGCATGCCGTCGCGAAGGGCGACGCCGAGTTTGCCGGCGAGGTGGTCGTAGCAGGTGCGGGCGGTGGCGAGGCGGCGGGCCTGCAGGGAGGCGCGGAGGCCGGTGCGGGGTGGGTGGGCGGCGTGCTGGGAGAGGTGCTCGATGAGGTCGGCAACGTCGGGGTCGGTGATCCGGACGTAGCTGTGGCGGCCTTGTCGAAGCGCTTCGACGAAGCCGGCCTCGACCAGTTTCGACACGTGCTCGCTGCCGGTGGAGGGGGCCACGCCGGCGGTTCGGGCCAGCTCGCCGACGGTCCAGGCGCGGCCGTCGATCAGGGCCAGGCACATCGTCGCCCGGGCGGGTTCGGCGAGGATCGCGGCGACCTCGGCCAGCTCCATGGTCTTCATGAGCTTCACCGTAGGCGGGCCACGTGTCGGCCCTCGCCGATCAATCCGGGACGGCGCTGGTAGCGGCGTGCAGGTTGCCGTCGGTGCCGGGCAGGCACGCGGCCGCGCGGTCGGTCGTGTTGAGGAACTCGCCGAGGCAGCGGCCGATCTGGGCGTGGCCGGAAGCGTTGGGGTGGAAGGATTCCTGCAGCGCGTGGGTGGCCCGCTCGTCGCTGTGCAGGTCGGACCACTGCACGGCCAGGCGGCGGAACCACTCGCGGCCCGGGTCCTTGCCGGAGGAGCACGCCTCCCGCCCGACCCCGGCGCGGGACAGGTCGAGGAACCGGACGCCGGCCAGGCGTGCGGCCCGGCGCAGGCCGGAGGTCAGCACCGGCACGGCGTTGTCCCGCACCCAGCGCAGGTCCTCCGAGCGGAACGGGCACCCGGACAGGTCCTGCAGCCCCGCGGCGACGTCCGGCCCGACCGGGGCGGCATAACCCTGCAGCACCAGCGTGTAATCCGCCGGCTCGTACCCAGCACCGTCCATTGTGGACTGAACGTCCGTCAGCGCCCGCACCAGCTTCGGCACCATCGCGTCCACCCGCCGCCGCCAGTCCGGCCCGACGGTGTCCGCGCAACCGGGGTGCGACTGGTTGAACCAGGCCTGCACGCACTGGTCCAGCACGTGCGCGAACTGCGGATCATCATTGGCGCCGGCTGCGACCACGACCGCGACCACCCGGTTGTGCCGCGCGAGCTGGCCCAGCCGTTCGGCCTGTGCGGGTTCGGTGTACTGGCGCGCCCGCCCCAACCCGACCTGTGCGGACGGCGCCCCCGAGCAGCCGAGGTTGATCGTGCCGGCGATGCCGAGCAGGTCCACCTTGTGGATCGAGGCATTGCTCGACCGGTGACACCAGTCGCCCCGTTCCCCGTCCGTCCCCGGCTCGTAGTCGCCCGCGCCCTCGCCCGAGATCGTGCTGTCGCCCAACGCCACCACGACCCGTGGCGCGTCCCGGGGCGGCCCGGGCTCCGGGGCCGGCGGTGGAAACGGGTGATCACCGACGAGAACGAGCGCGCCCACGGCGATCACGACGGGAACCACGAACAGGGCATGCCAGCGCGACGGTCGCATCGCGTCCCAGCCTAGTGATCAATCTAGGGATGTGCATGAAGGTGGCCTTCATCCCTGAGCCGGACGAAGGCCACCTTCATGGGCCTGAGGCCGTCAGCCCACCAGGGCCGGACGGCGGTCCAGGTCGGGGTTGTGCGAGTCGAGCTCGGGGATGAAGGTCGCCTCCGCGGTGGACAGGGTCGTGGCCGCGGCCGCGGTGGCCACCCCGGCCCACCGCTTCAGCGTGGCCGTGGCGGCGGCCGCGTCGGCGGGGTTGAGCCGGGAGATGTTCGCGCCATGGTTGAAGCCCGGCGCGGTGTAGCTGTAGGAGTCGTGCGAGCTGGGGTGGAAGGGTTCCGAGCCCCAGGGGTCGTTGGCGCCGTAGACGAACAGCATCTGGCTCGAGTCCTTGCCCACCCAGTGGTCGATGTCGATCATCGGCCAGGCGTCGTGGGCGGAGCGGAGGTCGGCCGGGAGGCTGGTGTTGGCCTCGTTGTACGAGCGGGGGAAGCGGAGCAGGTCGCGGATGTACCTGAGGTTCAGCTCGGGCCAGCCGAGCTGGGTGGCGGCCTGGTAGAAGTACGGCTCGAACGGCAGGATGCCCTGGTCGGTGTAGGACGCCCAGCCGGCGACGTTGTCGACGAAGTCGTAGAGCTGGTCGCTGGTCGCGGTGGCCGGAGGCACCGCGGCGCAGTCGCTCTGCAGGAAGAACTGCCAGAATGCCCAGCGGGTGTCCAGGACGGCGATCTCCAACGCCTGGTCGGCGGAGCCGAATACCTGGTTGAACGTCATGCCGTTGGCGGTGGCAAACGCCTCGTACCGGTTCAGCAGGTCCGTGCGGTGGTTGAACGCCGCGCGCTGGAACTCGTTGAGCGCGGTGCGGCAGGCGGAGTCGGTGCCGACGGTCTGGAAGAAGCGGTCGTAGGCCGCGTCGGAGCGGTTCACCACGTCGTTCGGCGCCACGTAGGCGGCCACGCCGGCCAGGTCACCCGGGTAGAACCGGCGGTGGTAGACCGAGGTCATGCCGCCCTTGCTGGCCCCTGTGGAGATCCACTTCCCGTCGTAGATGCCTTTCAACGCGTTGATGATCTTGTGGTGGTCGGTGGCGGCCTGCCAGATGGTCAGCTTCGACCAGTCCGCCGGGGCGGGGCGGGACGGCAGGAAGAACCGCTGCTCCGTGGAGATCTGGTTGGCGTCCAGGATGCGCGTGGGCTCGGAGCGGAACTGGAACTCCGGCATGTTGTAGCCGGTGGTGTGCAGCACCATCGGCCGGTCGGTGCCCCGGTGCAGCAGTTGCAGCCGCTGCTCGAACGTGCCGGCCTGCGGGTTGAGGTGGTCGGCGGGCTGGCGGAACGTGAGCATGAAGAACCGGAAGCCCGCGGGCGCCGGTTGCTCGGACACGACGGTCAGGCCGGGCACGGCCCGGAGCTGGTCGAGGATGTCGGGCGCGGGCGCCGCCTGTGCCGGCACTGCCGCGGTCAGCCCGATCAGGCCCGCAACCAGGGTGAGCGTCGCGGTCAGCGGCGTCGTCCGCTTTCTCCGGATGAACACGCCAGGACTCCTTGCCTTGCTGGTCACCCCAGATGGCGACCGGTCTGGCCAGAGTCTTTCGTATCCAAAACCGGCGTGGAAGACGCCATAAGTCGGCTAGGACGCCTCGGCTTGGACTTGCCGCTCCCACCACTGCCGGCCGCGGGGCGGGAGGGTGGAGATGGGGTCGTAGTAGGGGTAGCGGCGGTCCAGGGCGTCCGGGTCGTCGAGCTCGATGCCGGTGCGGTAGTTCTTGGTCCAGTAGGAGATGCCGCGCTGGCGGTCGTAGGCGGCGAGCTGGTGCACCCAGCGTTTGCCCACGTAGGGGACGTCGCAGATGATCCGCGGGGTGGCGTAGCCGGGCAGGTAGCCCATGATCGCGTGCTGCAGGTCCTGGGCCTCCCAGACGGCGACCCGCCAATGCTCGGCGTTGGGGATCATGTCGCACATGTAGAAGTAGTACGGCAGGATGTTCGCCTCGCCCTGCAGGGCGAAGCAGAGGTCGAGCAGGGCGTCGGGCGTGGCGTTGACGCCGCGCATGAGGACGCCCTGGTTGCGGACGTCGCGCACGCCGACCTCGAGCGCGGTGCGGGCGGCCTCGGCGACCAGCGGGGTGACCGACTGGGCGTGGTTGACGTGGGTGTGGATGGCCAGGTTGACCCCGCGGCGGGCGGCGGTGCGGGCGACCCGCTCCAGGCCCTCGACCACCCTGGGTTGCAGCCAGTGCTGCGGCAGGCCGGCCAGCGCCTTGGTGGCCAGGCGGATGTCCCGCACGGTGTCGATGTCCAGCAGCCGCATGAGGAACGCCTCGAGCTGGTGCCACGGCACGTTGGCCACGTCGCCGCCGGAGACCACGACGTCCCGCACGCCGGGGGTCCGCTTCAGGTAGTCGATCATCTGGTCCTGGCGGTCGACCGGTTTCAAAATGAGCTTCTGCTTGTCCACGGCCGGGGTGGAGTTGCCGACCAGGTCCATCCGGGTGCAGTGGCCGCAGTACTGCGGGCAGGTGGACAGCAGCTCGGCGAGGACCTTGGTGGGGTAGCGGTGGGTCAGGCCCTCGACCACCCACATCTCCGCCTCGTGCAGGGAGTCCCGGGACGAGTGCGGGTGGCTGGGCCAGTGCGGGTCGCGGTCGCTGGCCACCGGGAGCATGTACCGGCGGATCGGGTCGGCCACGAAGGCGTCGGTGAAGGCGGCGGCGTCGGCGGCCGGCGCCATCGTGTTGAGCATCTGCGGCGGCAGCAGCATGGACATCGTGGCCAGGCGCTCCTGGTCGGCACCCAGGTCGTCGTAGAAGCTCTCGGCCAGCAGGTCGCCCATCACCGCGCGGAGCTGCTTGGCGTTCTTGACGCAGTGCACGCGCTGCCACTGCGCGTCGCGCCACTGGGTGTCGGTGACGTGGCTCCAGCCGGGGAAGCGCCGCCAGTCGGGTTCGACCAGCTCCTGGCGGCGGTACTCGTACGGCTGTCGAGCCGTCCTCTCGATCGCGTCGGATACAGTCGTTGCCGCAGTCATCTGTACTCCTCGTCGGTCGAGCAACCTAAAGATATGCTGCCAGAACGCACGTACAACGCAAATTCTACGGGAGCAGGTGTGACGTGACCGATCTCGTCCGCGGCGTGTCCTCGCCCTACGGACGGCACCGCGTGCTCGAGCCGGCCGGGGTGCTCCCGCAGCAGGCGTGGCGGCTGGACCCCGACCCGCGGCCCTGGCCGGACGAGGTCGTGGTCGGCGTGGAGCGGCTCAACCTGGACGCCGCGTCGTTCCGCCAGTTGCGGTCCGAGCACGGCTCCGGGGACGCGGTGCGCCGGGCCGTGCTGGAGATCGTGACGGAGCGCGGGAAGATGCAGAACCCGGTCACCGGCTCCGGCGGGATGCTGCTCGGCACCGTGCGCGCGGCCGGGCCCGAGTCGCCGCTGGGGCTGCGTCCCGGCGACCGGGTCGCCTCGCTGGTCTCGCTGACGTTGACACCGCTGCGGATCGACGACGGGCTGGCGAGCTGGGACGGCACGAGCGAGCAGGTGCCGTGCCGGGGGACGGCGGTGCTGTTCGGGCGCTCCATCGCCGCGGTGCTGCCCGACGACCTGCCGGACGCGCTGTCGCTGGCCGTGCTGGACGTGTGCGGGGCGCCCGCGCTCACCGACCGGGTGGTGCGCGAGCACGGCGGCTCTCCGGCTGTGTGCGTGCTCGGCGGGGGCGGGAAGTCCGGCTCGCTGTCGCTGGTCGCGGCCCGCCGCGCCGGGGCCGGGCGGCTGGTCGCGCTGGTGCCGACCGAGGCCGAGGCGGCACTGGTCCGGCGCGCCGGGATCGCCGGCGAAGTGGTCGTGGCCGACGCGCGCGACCCGGTGGCGGTCGCCGAGGCGGTGGGCGCGCCGGTGGACGTGACCGTGGTCTGCGTCGACGTCCCGGGCTGCGAGCATGGCGCGATTCTGGCGACGGCCGATGGCGGGACGGTCGTCTTCTTCTCAATGGCGACTTCCTTCTCCGCGGCCGCGCTGGGCGCCGAGGGGCTGGCCGCGGACGTGCGGCTGCTGATCGGCAACGGGTACGTGCCGGGTCACGCCTCGTTCGCGCTGGACCTGATGCGCGCCGAAGCGGGGGTGCGCGAACTGTTCGAGGCACGCGAGACTGCTCGGTCATGACCACTTTGCTGCGCGGCGGCCGGATCCACACACCGTCCACACCGGACGCGACGGCGCTGGCGGTGCGGGCCGGGGTGATCATCTGGATCGGCCGCGATTTCGACGGTGACCCCGACGAGGTCGTGGAGCTGGACGGCGCGTTCGTGGCGCCGGCGTTCGTGGACGCGCACGTGCACGTCACGCAGGCCGGGCTGCTGCGCACCGGTCTGGACCTGACCCGGTGCGGCTCGCTCGCGGAGCTGCTCGACGGGGTGCGGGCCCGGGCGACGCCGGACTCGCTGGTGTGGGGCCATGGTTGGGACGAGACCGCGTGGCCGGAGCGGCGGCCGCCGACCCGGGCGGAGCTGGACGATGCGGCCGGCGGGGCAGCGGTGTACCTGTCCCGGATCGACGTGCACTCGGCGCTGGTGTCGACCGCGCTGGTGGAGCGCCGGCCCGGGGCGCGGGCGGCGAGCGGGTGGTCGGACGGCGCGCCGGTGACCCAGGCGGCGCATCACGTGCTGCGCGGCGCGTTCAAGGAGTCGATCACGCGGGAGCAGCGGCGGGCGGCGCAGCGGGAGTTCCTGCGGCACGCGGCGGCGAGGGGGGTGGCGGCCGTGCACGAGTGCGGCGGGCCGGACATCTCCGCGGTCGATGATCTCGACGATCTCGTCGCGCTGTCCGGGGAGGCGCTGCCCGAGGTGGTGCCGTACTGGGCGGAGCGGGGCGGCGTGCTGCCGGCCGGGGCTCGGGGGCTCGCCGGGGACCTGTTCGTGGATGGTGCCCTGGGCTCGCGGACGGCCGCGTTGCGTTCGCCCTACACGGATCTGCCGTCGACCTGCGGGGCGCTGTACCTGGAGCCGGAGCAGATCGCGGAGCACGTGGTGGCGTGTACCCGGGCGGGGATCCAGGCCGGGTTCCACGTCATCGGGGATGCCGCGGTGGCCGCGGTGGTGGCGGGGTTCGCGCAGGCGGAGACCGTGGTCGGGGCGGCGGCGCTGCGGGCGGCCCGGCACCGGTTGGAGCACCTGGAGATGGTGGACGCCGCGCAGGCGGAGCGGCTCGGGGCGTGGGGGGTGACCGGCTCGGTGCAGCCACTGTTCGACGCGTCCTGGGGTGGGCGTTCGGGGATGTACGCGCAGCGGCTCGGGCCGGACCGGGGGAGCGGGCTGAACCCGTTCTCCGTGCTGCTTTCCCATGGAGTGGTGCTGGCGCTGGGCTCGGACTGCCCGGTCACGCCGGTGGATCCGTGGGCGGCGGTGCGGGCGGCCGTGCACCACCGGACGGCTGGCTTCGGGCTCACGGTCGAGGCGGCGTTCCGGGCGCACACGGTCGGCGGGTGGTACGCGGCGGGGGTGTCCGGCGGGGAGCTCGCTGTGGGGGCGGCGGCGACGTACGCGGTGTGGGACTGCGACGGGTTTCCGTCGGTGGAGCCGGGTGCGGACCTGCCGCGGTGCGTGCGGACGGTGCGGGATGGGCGGACGATCTATGAGCAGGGGAGCGGAGGGCGATGAAGGGGGCCTTCCTCACCCTGGGCGTGAGAAAGGCCCCCTTCATCGCACTTGAGGAGGCGCGGTGAGCGGCTTGCTGGATCTTGACCCCCGCGTGGTGGACACGGCGCGGCGGTTGGCGGCGCGGGCGGCCGAGCCGGTGGTCGCGATCGCCCGGGCGCACACCACGGTCGCGGTGGAGCGCGCGACGTTGCGGCTGGCCGGGATCACCGGCGCGGACGCCGCGCACCGGGCCGGCGACGTGCCGTGGGTGAACCGGGTGGTGGACACCGTTCGGGAGCACTGCGGGTTGGAGCACGGCGTGGTGCTGCCGGCGTTCCACGCGCTGCGGGCGCAGGGGTTGGCTTCGCTGACCGAGTTGGCCGAGGCGACGGCGGCCGGGCAGGTCCGGTACATCGTGCCGGGCGGGCGGGACGCGACCCGGGCACTGTCGGCGGCGCGGGCGGCGGTCGGGCGCGGGGTGCGCACGATCGACCGGAACCGGGCGCAGCGGGAGAAGTTGGTGGCGCGGCTGGGGGATCCGCCGCAGCGGCCCTGGATCTACCTGATCGTGGCCACCGGGGACATCGACGAGGACGTGGTGCAGGCGGCGAACGCGGCCCGGGCGGGTGCGGACGTGATCGCCGTGATCCGGTCCACCGGTCAGTCCCTTTTGGACTACGTGCCGGAAGGCGCCACGCACCAAGGGTTCGCCGGCACCTACGCCACGCAGGAGAACTTCCGGATCATGCGGGCGGCCATGGACGAGGTGTCCCGGGAGGTCGGCCGGTACGTCCGGGTGACGAACTACGCCTCCGGGCTGTGCATGCCGGAGATCGCGGTGCTGGCCGGGTTGCAGCGGCTGGACATGATGCTGAACGACTCCATGTACGGCATCCTGTTCCGGGACATCAACCCGATCAGAACCTTTGTGGACCAGCGGTTCTCCCGGCAGGTGCACGCGCGGGCCGGGATCATCATCAACACCGGCGAGGACAACTACCTGACCACCGCGGACGCGGTCGAGGCGGCGCACACGGTGACGGTGTCCCAGCTGCTGAACGAGCACTTTGCGCACGAGGCCGGGCTGCCGGACCCGCTGCTGGGGCTGGGGCACGCGTTCGAGATCAACCCGGCGCTGCCGGACTCGTTCCGGCTGGAACTGGCGCACGCGCTGCTGGCGCGGGAGCTGTTTCCGGACGCGCCGCTGAAATGGATGCCGCCGACCAAGCACATGACCGGGGACGTGTTCCGGGGCCACCTGCTCGACGGGTTCTTCAACCTGGCCGGGGTGCTGACCGGGCAGAGCATCCTGCTGGTCGGCATGATGACCGAGGCGGTGGTCACGCCGTGGCTGTCGGACCGGGATCTGGCGCTGGCCAACGTGAAGTACGTGCTGAACGCGGCCGGAAACCTGGGCGAGGACTTCCGGCCGGCGCCGGACGGGTTCATCGTCAAGCGGGCGCACCAGGTGCTCGGCGAGGCGGTGGACCTGCTGGAACGGATCGTCGAGGATGGATTGCTGAATGCGATCGCGGACGGCACGTTCGGGTTGATGAAACGCCCGCCGGATGGGGGAAAGGGCGCCGACGGGGTGGTCGAAAAAGCCGACGGCTACCGGAATCCGGCCATTGAACTGCTGGAGGAGCGATGACCGTCGTTCGTCCTTACGGCGACACCACCGGCGACGGCATGGTGCAGCTGTCGTTCACGTTGCCGGTGCCGCACGGGCCACGGGCCGACGGCGCGGCGCAGCAGCTGGCGAACCGGATGGGCATGGACCCGGCCATGGTGGTGCACTCGCATCCCATCGGCGACGGGTTCACGTTCTTCGTGGTGTACGGCTCGGTCTCGCACGTGGTCGACCTGGACGAGGTCCGCGTGGTGGAGCGGGAGTACCCGCTGCTGCCACCGTCCGAAGTGAACGCCACGGTGAAAAAGTTGTTGCACCGCAAGCTGATCGTCGTCGGCGGTTGCATCGGCACGGACGCGCACACGGTCGGCATCGACGCGATCCTGAACATCAAGGGCTTCGCCGGGGAGAAGGGCCTGGAGTACTACCGGGAGCTGCGGGTGATCAATCTCGGCGCCCAGGTGAGCGTGCCCGACCTGGTGAAGCGCGCCCGCGCGGAGAAAGCCGACGCGGTGCTGGTTTCCCAGGTGGTCACCCAGCGGGACGCGCACATCCTCAACACCCAGGAGATGTCCGCCGCTTTCCGTGAGGCCATGGGCGACCGCCGGCCGCTGCTGGTCGCCGGCGGTCCCCGGTTCGATCCGCTGATGGCCGGCGAGCTGGGCGTGGACCGGGTGTTCGGCCGCGGCACCACACCCGGTGAGGTGGCGAGCTATCTCGTGCACGCCGTCAAGGAAAGGCGGGCGGCATGAGCCTGGTCGAGGGTTTCTCGGTTACCCACAAGCGATACGTCCCCTACTCGCACGCCCACTACGGCGGCAACCTCGTCGACGGCGCCTACGGCCTCGGCATGTTCGGCGACGTGGCCACCGAGCTCTGCATCCGCACCGACGGCGACGAAGGCCTGTTCGCCGGCTACTCCACCGTGGAGTTCCTCGCCCCCATCCAGGCCGGCGACGTGCTCGAAGCCACCGCCACCATCACCCGCATCGGCAACCGCTCCCGCGAGCTTCGGTTCGAAGCCCGCGTGGTCTGCCGCGCCACTCCCGACCGCGGCCCGTCCGCCGCCCGCGTCCTCGATCCACCCCTCGTGGTCACCCGCGCCACCGGCACCGTGGTCGTCCTGGTTGGCAGCTCGTGACCATCACTACCTGGCGAGTCTGGCGAGGGTGTGGCCGATCACGTTGGGGTCGGCGGTTTCGAGGTTGCTCAGCATTGTGATGGAGAGCCCACTGGTCGGGCGGATCTCGTTGTACGCGGAGAACCCAGGGTTCCCGCCGTTGTGGACGTAGATCGGGTCGTCGATCATGCCGTTGATGAAGATGCCGTAGCCGTAATGGTCGGTCCCGGTAACCGCGATCCTCGGGCGGACGAGTTGGGCGAGGGTGTCCCGGGCGACGATGGACGGGTTGGCGGTGCGCAGGAAGTCGTTCCAGCGAGCGAGGTCGTTGACGGTTGAGTACAACCCGCCGGCCGCGAAGGCGGCCGTGGGCTCCTCGTAGGTCGCCACGGTTGACCAGTCCGCGTAGCCGGTGGCGACCGGGGGCCCGTTCTGCGGATTGGCGAGGTATCCGGTGTCGTTCAGCTTGAGCGGCTCGAAGATCTGCTGGCGGAGGAACGTTCCGTAATCCTGGCCGCTGGTCAGCTCGATGAGGTAGCCGAGCACCGCGTACCCGGAATTGCTGTACCCCCACTGGGAACCGGGCACGAAGTTCAGCGGACGGTCGGCGAACGTCCCGATCAGCTGCTCGGGAGTGAAGTGGGTACCGGGCTTGGCCAAGAAGCGGTCTTTGGCATCGCTGGGCTCGGTGTAGCTGAACAGGCCGGAAGTATGGGTGAGCAGCTGATCGATGGTGATCGGTGCCCACGGGGGAGGGCAGCGGGGGAGATGTGCGCACACCGGATCGGCGGTTCTCAGCTTGCCCAGTTCCTGCAGCCGCAGCACGGCCAGTGCGGTGAACTGTTTGGTCAGCGAAGCGATCTGGAACCGGGTGTCCGGGCCGTTGGGGACACCGGTGGCGGTGTCGGCCATGTCGTAGCCACGGTTGAGCAGCACCCGATCTCCGAGCCGGACCTGCACCGCGCCGCGGAACTCCTGCCGCTCCACCAACCCGTCGAGGTAGTCGGCGAGTGCGGTCTCGGCGGCCGACGATGACGAGCTGGGAGCGGGTTGCGGCGTCGCGGGCGTCGCGGTGCAGGCACCGGCCAGCAGGGCTCCGACGAGGATGCCCAGAGTTTTTCCCCTCACGTCAGGAATCATCGCCGGATGCGCTCGGGTCGTGACGAAGGGTCGCCAGATGGACCTCCGATGGTTGAGAATCCCCGAGGAAAGGGCTTTCACAGGGCTTTTGGAGGTGGTCATCGTGCTAGACACGCGCAACCGGACCACGCGGTGGATGGGCGGCGCCGCGGCGCTGGCCGTCGCCGTGTCGCTGACCGCGGCCGGATCGGCCGGTGCGAACGACCCGGAGGTGGGCCGGGATCCGGCGGGCATCTGGGCCGCGTCGCTGGAGGGCGTGCACGGGGTCGCGCCGGATGTGACCGTGCGCCAGCTGGCCCGAGCTTCCGTTGCGGGCAGCGGAATCCGGGTGCGGTTCGGCAATCCGTTCGGGGACGCGCCGGTGCGGATCCGGGACGCCTGGGTGGGCCGGAACCTGGCGCCGGGAGGTGCCCGGCTGATCCCGGGGTCCAACCGGCCGCTGACGTTCCGCGGTTCCCGGACGGTCGCCATCGCACCGGGCACCGTGGAGCTGAGTGATCCGGTCCCGATCAGCGTCGAGGCCCAGCAGGACCTGGCGGTCAGCGTCTACGCGCCGGGCAGCCCGGTCAACGACCACACGTTCCCGCCGTTCGCGTTCGACCCGCCGGCCTCCTACATCGGCACCGGCGGCAACACCGCGGCCGACCCGTCGGACGCGGCATTTCCGAGCGTGCCGGTCATTCCCGGCAACACGTCCAGCACCGCGACCGGCTACCACCCGGGGCAGACCTGGTGGATGGACCTCGTGGTGGCCGAGCGGCCGGCGGCCCGCGGCACCCTGGTCACCCTCGGCGACTCGATCACCGACGGGTACCAGGCGATCGGCCCGCCCGGTCAGCGCTGGACCGACGTCCTGACCGACCGCCTGAACGCGCTCCCGCCGGGCCAGCGGCTGGCCATCGCCAACGCCGGCATCTCCGGCAACACCGTCAGCGTGCAACCCAACCCGTACGACCCGACCGGGCAGTGCTGCGGCCCGCCCGCGCCGGTTCGCCTTGACCGGGATGTGCTCTCCGTCCCCGGCCTGCGCACCGTCCTGCTCCTCGAAGCCACCAACGACCTCGGCGGTGGCGACAACGCGCCGCCCGCCCCGGCGGCCCAGGTGATCGACGCCATGCAAACGATCATCGCGCGGCTGCACGCCCGCCATGTCCGGGTCATCTCGGCGACCGTTCTCCCCATGTGCAACCCCGCGGACAGCACGAAGGAGGCGGCCCGCCTCGCCGTCAACCAGTGGATCCGAACCAGCGGCACCCCGGACGCGGTGCTCGATTTCGACGCCGTTCTCCGCAACCCCGCCAACCCCACCGAGATGACACCTGATCTCCGCGCCGACTGCTACCACCCCAACGCCGCCGGCGACACGCTCATCGGCCAGTCGATACCCCTGCAACTACTGACCCGCTGATGTCGTATTACGTGCACGCTTTGCGGAGTGCGTCGAGATGGGCGGTGTTGCGTTTCGCCCAGGCGGCGACGACGGTGAGGTCGTCGAAGCGTTCTTTCTGCACCTCGAGGTAGGAGTCGGCCATGGTGACCAGCGACGCTTTCACGTCCTGATCGGAGACGTTGCCCGCCAGCTCGCGCAGCCGCCGCTCCTTGTCGGCTGCGCGGGCCTTGAGCTTTTCCGGGTCCACCAACGGGTTCAGGTCCGCGAGCCCCAGCGCGTCGGCGCACACCGAGGCCTTGTCCCGCACGGTGCCCGCCTGTTCCACCGCCGAGTTCACCTGACCACACGCGGCCAGCAGCACCGCAGCGCCCAACATGGCGCACAATCCACAAATCCGCACGGGATCCAACGTACCTGACCCCGGTCTCGACCAATGTCCTGAAGGCGGCCTTCGGGACGGTCAGCGTCCTGAAGGCCGCCTTCAGGGCATGTGGACCGTCATGCCTTGACCAGGTTCTTCAGCAACTGCTGATCGCACACCTTCCGATCCGTTGAGCTGTTCCGGCTGTAGCATTTGTCGTGCTTGTCGCAGGCTGGCCGGAAGTTTGCCCCGAAATACGAGTCGGGGACCTTCGTGCAGCCATCGCCTCGCACCTGAGCGACCACGCCACCATTCTCCGGGTCTGCCGCGGCCATCCCGCTCGTAAGTCCCAGCATCACGACAATGATCGTCACGAATACCAGTCGAAGCATGGTAACCCCTCGTTGAACCGAATTCCGGCTGCTTTGGCGGGCTACCACCGCCAATCGTCCACATTTAACCCTCGTCACTCGTGTGGGTGGTAAGCAGTCCGGCAAACAATGTGAACGCGCGTAGGCGAGTGAGCCAGTACCGCGGATGGCCGAGTGCCGAGCATGAAGATCACAACGCTGTCGGAGGTGGTCGGGTGGCGGGCCTCGGCTCGTTGCCGGCGCGGCCTGTCACATTCCTTCCTCGTGCGGTGTCATGGCGGTCGATCCAGGGAATTCAGGCTGAAGGACTAGGGAGGAAGCCATGACGTCATCTGTCTTGCTCACCGGCGGTACGGGCACGCTGGGGCGGCTGGTCACGCCGCTGCTGCGGGCGGCCGGCCATCCGGTGCGGGTGCTCAGCCGGCGCGGCCACGAGCCCGCGGACGGCATCGAGTACGTGACCGGGGATCTGGCCACCGGCGAGGGGGTCGACGCGGCGGTGGACGGCGTCGGGACCATCGTGCACTGCGCCGGGACGGCCAAGGGTGACGAGGTGAAGGCCGGGAACCTGGTGCGTGCGGCGTCCCGGGCCGATGCGCCGCACCTGGTGTTCATCTCGGTCGTCGGCGCCGAGCGGGTTCCGGTGGTGAGTGCCGTCGACCGGGCGTTGTTCGGCTACTTCGCGTCGAAGCGGGCCGCCGAGCGGGTCGTGGAGGAGTCCGGGCTGCCGTGGACCACACTGCGCGCCACCCAGTTTCATGACCTGATCCTCACCACGGCCCGGCAGCTGGCGAGAATGCCGGTGGTACCGGTGTTCCGCGGCGTCCGGTTCCAGCCGGTCGACGCCGGCGAGGTGGCGGCCCGGCTCGTCGAGCTCGCCCTCGGCGCGCCGGCCGGGCTCGTGCCCGACCTCGCCGGTCCGCGCGTGTACGGGATGGACGAGCTGGTTCGCGGTTACCTCCGGGCCGCCGGGCGGCGCCGGTTGATCATGCCGGTCCGGCTCCCCGGCAAGGCGGCTCGCGCGGTCCGGGCCGGCGCCAACCTTCCTGCCGAACCGGGCACCGGCCACCGAACCTGGGAGGGCTTCCTGGGCGAACGGGTGAGCACCCGCTAGGAGCGGCGCCATTCCGGCGGTACCCCAACCTTTTGGGTGGGGTGGTGCGTTAGCACGGTGTGGAGGATGTGCCGGGTGGCGAGCAGGCCGAGTTCGTCGCATTCGTGCGGGCGCGGCAGCACCGGTTGCTGCGGTCGGCGTACCTGGTCTGCGGCGACCACCACCTGGCCGAGGATCTCCTGCAGGGGGCACTGGTCAAGCTGGCATTGCGGTGGGGCCGGGTCCGGGGCGGGGACCCGGAGGCGTACCTGCGCACGATCATGTACCGGGACGCGGTGTCCTGGTGGCGCCGGTGGCGGCGGGAGAACCTGACTTCGGCGCCGCCGGCCATGACCGGGGTGGACGGCAGCGAGGACGCGTCCACCCGGGTGGTGTTCGCGGAGGCGTTGCGCAGGTTGACGCCGCGTCAGCGGGCGGTGTTGGTGCTGCGTTTTCTCGAGGACCAGACCGAGGCGCGCACCGCCGAGGTGCTCGGGGTCTCGGTCGGAACGGTCAAGAGCCAGACCGCCGTCGCGCTGAAACGGCTCCGGGAGCTGGCACCGGAGCTCAAGGATCTGCTGACCGTGGGGGAGGGGCGATGAGCACCGACGAGATCGCCCGGCTGCTCGGGAAGGCGGCGGCGGACGTGCCGGAACCGCGGCTGGCCGAGGGGGCGTGGGCGCGGTCCCGGCAGGTGATCAGGCGGCGCCGGGCGGTCGGTACCGGCCTCGCGGTGGCGGTGCTGCTGGGCGCCGTCGCGGTGACGGTGCCGCAGCGGTTCGGCGGTGCGCCGCCGGACGGCACGAACCCGACCACGCCGGCGACGACCGGCACGATCATCGACCGGGTGCCGGCGACGGTGACCGACCGCACCGGTGTTCCGCTGCCGCGGCGGTCCGGGCAGTTCGGGCCCAAGGTGGAAACGCTGGCGAACCAGCCGGTGACCCGGGCGGCAGCGCTGTACGAGCCGGCTGTCCCCGCTTCCGCGCGGCAGCCCGGGCCGGTGTACGTGCTCGGTGAGGACGGCCTGTACCGCCGGATCGACGCGCCGGTGCTGGAGTTCGCCTTCGATGACGGCAAGCAGAACCGCGCCGATCCGCTACGCCCCACGGCGTTGTCGCCGGACGGGAAGCTTGCCGCGTTCCCTCAGGTCGACCGTCTTGTCGTGGTGAACCTGACGACCGGGCAGTACGGCTCGTACCCGGTCCCCGGGTTCAACAAGTACGTCCGGTGGCAGGGGACGCACGCGGTGCTGGTCGGGGCGGAGGACGGCGCGGCGTTCTCGGTGGATCTCGGTACCGGCAGGGCCGAGCCGGCGCAGGCGAAGCTGGCCGATCTGGCCGGCGCGGAACCGGTCACCCACGTGCCGCCGTCGGTCGACCAGAGTGGGCTCGGCTCGTTCCGGATCGCCCGCTGGCAGGGCCTGGCTTGGCGCAACGGCAACAAGATCGTCCGTGCGGCCGAGGGCTCGCTGCCGCTGGTGGCGGTCATCGACGTCGACCGCGCGGCCGTCGTCCGGGCGCTGGCGGTGCCGCCCGGCCCGGTCACCGTGCTGGGCTGGCTGGACGACCACACGGTGCTGGTGCAGACGAGCAAGGGCGTGCTCGCCTGGGATGCCGGCAGCGGCCAGGTCACCTCGGTGGCCACGCCGTTCGACGGGGTCATCGCCCGGCCCTGACCTGAAGAGCGATGGGACACGACGTGACAGCACGCAACCTCAAAGGAGGTCATTCAATGATAACCAAGCTCGGCATGCTCGCCGTCGCTGCCGTCGCCGTGACCGGATGTTCCGCGGCACAAAGCCAGAACGCGGGAAGCTCAGGTACCACGGCAGCCGGCACCACGACGGCCAGTTCCCCGGCCGCCAGCAGCCCGGCGACGAGCACCAGCGCCGCGCCGGCCGGGGGGAGCTACCAGGATCAGGTCATCGCCTGGGGGCGTCGGCTCGCGCAGTGCGCCCGGGAGCACGGGATCACGACGTTCCCGGACCCGACCGGTGTGCAGACCTCGGGCGACGGGATCAGCCTGCCCGACTTCGGTGCCGCGCCGAAGGCCGACATCGGGCGGGCCGAGGAGCTCTGCCCGGACGTCTCGCGGGACATCCCGCACCCGCCGCCGCCCGGCCCGCCGAGCGCGGAGATCTTGCAGCGGATGCGGCAGTACGCGGCGTGCCTGCGGCAGAACGGCCTGTCCGCGTTTCCGGATCCCAAGGCGGACGGCACCTTCCCGATCACCGGCACGCCGTTCGCCGGAATGGCCGCGTTCTCCGGTGGCGGGCCGATTCCGCAGAACATCGCCCAGGCCGAACGGCCGTGCCGGCGGTTCCAGGTCGGCTGGTACACCCGGGCGTCCTGATGCCTCGGGTCCGGATGCTGGTGGGTGGGGGAGCGGTGGTGGCGGTGTCGGTGGCCGGGGTGTGGCTCGCGGTCGGCGCCACGCCCCGGGCCGCCACCCCCGCGGAACCGGCGGTGGTCCTGACGACGGCGCGGGTCACCCGCGGCGAGGTCACCCAGCGGGTGTCAGTGGCCGGCACACTCGGCTACGCCGGTGGCTACACGGTGGCGAGCCACCTGCCGGCCGGCGTGCTGACCGCGGCGGCCGGGCCGGGGAGCGCCGTGGAGCGGGGCGGGAACCTGTTCGCGGTCAACGGGATCCCGGCCGTGCTGCTGTTCGGGCCGACGCCGGCGTACCGGGAGTTCGCGGCCGGCATGAGCGACGGCGCCGACGTCCGGCAGCTCGAGGAGAACCTCGCCGCGCTGGGCCTGGCACCGGGTCCGGTGGACGAGCACTTCACCCCGACCACGGCCGCAGCCGTCCGGCGCTGGCAGGCCGCGCGGGGAGTGCCGGCGGCGCGGCGGACCGGGACCGTCCCGTTTGGACAGATCGTGTTCCTGCCCGGGCCGGTCCGGGTCAACCAGGCCACGGCGCCGGTCGGCTCGGCGGTCGGGCCCGGGACGCCGGTGCTCGCCGGCAGCTCGACCACCCGGGTGGTCACCGCCGAGGTCACCACCGACCAGCAGCAGTTGGTGCATGCCGGGGACGCGGTGCGGGTGGGCCTGCCCGGCGGTCAGGTCGACGCGACGGTCACCGAGGTGGGCCGGGTCGCCAGCCGGGACGACAACGGCGCGCCCGGTGCGACGAACCTGCCGACGATCCCGGTCACGATCGCGGTGACCCTGCCGGCGGGTTCGGGTGACCTCGACCAGGCGCCGGTCCAGGTCGCGATCACCACCGCGCGGCGGCCCGGCGTGCTGCTGGTGCCGGTCACCGCGCTGCTGGCCAAGCCGGGTGGCGGGTATCAGGTTCGAAGCGCTTCGACACTCATCGACGTGGAGCCGGGCCTGTTCGATGACGCGACGGGGCTGGTCGAAGTGAGCGGGTCCGGGCTCAGCGAGGGGATGGTCGTGGAGGTGCCGGCGACATGATGGCGCTGCGTCGAAGCGCTTCGACCCCGGTGCTGGAGCTGGACCGGGTGAGCAAGACCTATCCGGGCACCCCGCCGGTGCGATCGCTGCGGGAGGTCGACCTGACCGTCCACAGTGGAGAGTTGGTGGCTGTGACCGGGCCGTCCGGTTCGGGGAAGACCACGCTGCTGAACCTCGCCGCGGCGCTGGACCGGCCGAGTGCGGGCTCGGTGCGGCTGGCCGGGCAGCCGGTGCAGGACCTGCCGGACCGTCGGCTCGCCGGGCTCCGGGCCCGCCATCTCGGCGTGGTGTTCCAGCGGTTCTTCCTGCTCGACCAGCTTTCCGCGGTGGAGAACGTGGCGGCCGGGCTGCTGTACCGGGGAGTTCCGGCGAAGGAGCGGCGGGCCGCGGCCGTCGAAGCGCTGCACCGGGTCGGCCTGGCGCACCGGGCCGGGCACCGGGCGCGGCTGCTCTCCGGGGGCGAGCGTCAGCGGGTGGCCATCGCCCGGGCCATCGTCGGCCGGCCGTCCGTGGTGCTGGCCGACGAGCCCACCGGCAACCTCGACTCCGCCACCGGCGCGGAGATCCTGGATCTGCTGCGGGAGCTCAACTCCGGCGGCGTCACCATCGTCGTGATCACCCACGACGCCCGGGTCGCCGCCGCCATGCGCCGCCACGTCGAGATCCAGGACGGCCGGATCGTCCACGACGAGGAGCGCCCGGCATGAGCGCCCCGCGAATCCGGAACACGCCTACGCGAAAGCGGAACACGCCTACGCGAATCCGGGACACGGCTACGCGAATCCGGGACACGGCTACGGGAGGGCGGGACACGCCGGTGCTGCGGGCCGCCGATCTTCTGCCGCAGGCCGTGCTGGGGCCGCGGAGCCGGCCGGTGCGCGCGGTGCTGTCCATTCTCGGGGTCGCCATCGGCATCGCGGCGATCGTGGCGGTGCTGGGGATCACCCGGTCCAGCCAGTCCGACCTGCTGGCGCGGATCGACCGGTTGGGCACCAACCTGCTCACTGTCGCGGTGGGACGGTCGCCGACCGGGCAGCGGGTCGAGTTGCCGGCCGCCGCGCCGGTCACGATCGCGCGCACGTCCGGGGTCCGGCACGTGGCGCCGACCGCGGAGTTGCCCGGGCTGTCGGTCTACCGGACCGACCAGATCCCGGCCTACCGCGGCAGCGGCCTGGCCGCCCGCGCCTGCGACCCCGCCCTACTGTCCACATTGGACGCCCGGCTCGTCGCCGGGGTGTTCCTCAGCGCCGCGACGGCCGGTTACCCGACGACGGTGCTGGGCCACGACGCGGCCCAGCAGCTCGGCGTCACCGGGCCCGGCGGGAGGATCTACCTCGGCGGGCACTGGTTCGTGGTGGTCGGCGTGCTGCGCCCGGTGGAGCTGGCCCCGGAGATCGACCACGCCGCGCTGATCGGGTTCCCGGTCGCCGCCCGGCTGTTCCGGTACGACAACCATCCCAGCCTGATCTATGTGCGCACCGACACCGAGCGCACCGCCGCCGTCGCCGACCTGCTGGCCCCGGCCGCCACCCCGGAGCACCCGGAGGCCGTCTCGATCGGCCGCCCGTCCGACGCGCTGACCGCCCGGCTCGCCGTCGCGGACTCGACCACCTCGCTCTACCTCGGCCTGGGCGCGGTCGCCCTGCTCGTCGGCGGCATCGGCATCGCCAACACCATGGTCATCTCCGTGATCGAGCGCCGCGGCGAGATCGGCCTGCGCCGCGCCCTCGGCGCCGCCCGCCGGCACATCGCCGCCCAGTTCCTCACCGAGTCCCTGATCCTCGCCACCTTCGGGGCACTCGCCGGCATCACCCTCGGCCTCGCCATCACCACCACCGTCGCCCGCATGCACGACTGGACGGTCGGTGTGCCCCCGGCCGCGCTCTGGGGCGCCCTCGTCGCGGCCGTCCTCATCGGCGCGCTCGCCGGCCTCGACCCCGCCATCCGCGCCGCCCGCCTCGCCCCTGCCGAAGCCCTCCGTTCGGAGTAACGATTGGTGCCGGCGGAGACGGTGCGTTTTGTGGAAAAGCAACATCAACGCTGTCGGAGCGGCGGCAAAATGCGGGTCATTGTGCTCTGTATGCGGCAACGTTTGGATGGAAGAATCAGATCTCCTGACCTGAGGCGGGGCTGCATGAACGTGATGTCGGCGGGAAGTGGCCGGGTTCGCGCGTTGCTCGATCGGCTCGCCGGCACGCCGGCCAAGCGGCCGACGATCGTTGACTTTCCCCCGGAGCGCGTACTGGGTGAATCATTCGCGCAACCGGCGATGCGGCCGCGGCAAGACTATTTTGAGGTCACGGTCAACGAGCTGCACCTCTCCCTCCAGCGGAAATGGTTCAGGAGCTACGATCCGCTCGTTTACACCGTTGTCGAGTTCGAGCACGGTACCCAGTGGCGTGCGGTTCCGTTCGTGGTCGGTCCGCAACTCGTGCAGAGCGCCGCGACCGAACTCGGTGACGCCGCTGGCGTCGTACTCACCGACACCCGGGTCGCGGGCCTGCACCCGTTCAAGGGCGACCGGCTGGCCCTCACCGTGCTGCTCTGCGAGCTGGAGCAACACGACTACATGCGCGGCTTGCTCCGGGGAGTTGAACGGGTGGCTCGTGCAGTCGACATGACCGGGGTACTCGGCCCGGCGCTGCGCACGGCCGAGGCCGTGATGGACAGCGTCGACGACATTCTCGGCTTCGACTCGACACAGTTGCTCGCAGGGCTGCGCCGGGAGCTGGTACCGGCCGGCGGCATACCATCGCCATCCTACTTCGCCATGATCGCACAACCCGATGTGAACCTGAGTCGCTTGTGGGTGAACAAGGGGCGACTGCATGAGGGCCAGTCCGCCACGGCCGCGACGCCGTATCGCGGCAGCGATTACACGCTGGTGAGCCTCCGGGCATCGGCCACGCGTCACGACGTCGACCTGCTTCCCTTCCAGTCACTGTGGGAGCAGGCGAAGCGCGAGGCGAACCGTTCCGTCAACCGGCAACTGTGGGAACAACGGGGCCGGGCGTCCCTGTTCACGCTCGCCGAGGCGATCTACGACAGCCCCGACCTGACTCTCGATCAACAGAAGGCCCTCATCCTCGAATACGAGGAGCGCGCGATTCTGCTTCGCGACGGTGCGCAGCGGCGGCAAAACCTCGGGCCGGTGGACCGCCGGGAAATCGACTCCCGGCCACTGTCGGCGAGCATCCTGGAACTCTGAGCGCAATGGGCGAGATCTCCTACGTCAACGTCAAGATCACCGTGCACAGCGACACGAAGCTTACCTACGAGCCCGACTACGGTGTGCCGTTCGTGGCAGGACTGAGCGCGGAACCACTGACCCGGATCACGATCGAACGCCTCGCCAGGTGGGTGGATGAGGACACGTTCCGTTGCCGGGAACTCCTTCAGTTGCTCGGCAAGCACCTCTACCACTGCATGTTCGGCGGTCCGGGCTCGAAGGTCCACGAGAGCTTCCAGGCCGCCGTGCTGAGCCTGAGAAAGGATGCTAACAAGGACAAACGACTCCGGATCACGCTGACTTTCGAGAAGCCGGCGGACAGCCTTGCCCGCTACCCGTGGGAGTTCCTGCACGTCGATGGACCTGACGACGATGGGTTCTTCATTGCCGCGGCATCGACACCCACTCAGCTCATTCTCACGCGTCTCGTTCCACCACCAGCCCAGATCGTGAACTCGCTCGAGCCCGAAGACCGGCCGCTGCGG
This sequence comes from Actinophytocola sp., assembly GCF_036002505.1. Lineage (GTDB taxonomy): Bacteria > Actinomycetota > Actinomycetes > Mycobacteriales > Pseudonocardiaceae > DASYTH01. The sequence continues at coordinate 22,225 of NZ_DASYTH010000177.1, forward strand.
ATCCTCGTGGTTGTCTCCTCGCCGCCCGATCCCCAACTCAGTGCGGTGAATGCGGACAAGCTCCAAGTCCAGCTGGAGAAGCTGCGCGGTGAGCAACGGGTCGATCTGAGAATCTTGAAGACCCCGAGGTATGAGGAGATCAAGGCGGAGCTTCAGCCGAGGGACGGGCGACCGTGGTGGCCGCACATCTTCCATTTCGTCGGCCACGGGGAAGTGCGCGAGGAAGACGTCGTGTTCGCGCTGAGGATGAACAAGTCCGATGAGGACTACCTGTACGCCCAGGAGGGGCAGCGAGCCCTGCGCGAATGGGTGTCCGTGCGAAAGCTCAAGGAACTGTTTCCGGACGACCACTGGCCAAGGCTGGTCTTCCTGCACGCCTGCCGAGGCGCGGCACGGCGCTCGTATTGGGCGTTTGCCAGCGGAGCCGAGACCTTTGTCAGGGCCGGGGTGCCTGCCGCGATCGCCATGCAGTACGACATCAGCAACGAGGATGCCGACTTCTTCGCCCAGCAGTTCTATGAGCGGCTCGGCGAAGGGTGGCCGGTAGACGACGCGGTCACCGCCGGTCGGGTACAACTCGCCCAGCACAGCGCCCCACACTCGTGGGGAGACCGCTCCTTCGGTACGCCGCTGCTGTTCCTGCAAAGCAAGCAGGCGGTGATCCTCCGGCCGGTGACGCGACGGGAGAGCCAATCGAAACCGGTCGAGGGCTACCCGTGCCCCTACCTCGGATGTGATCGGCGCTTCGGCCGAACTGACCTGGGACAGTGCCCGAAATGCGCACGCCCCCTGCAGTGGTGCAAGTTCATGCACCCGTGCATGGAAGGCGACCAACTCTGCGAAACATGCGGTGCCAGGCTGACGCCGTCCCCGACCCGGGGGCCGGGCTCCGAAGGGAAGTCCGGCTTTGACTGACATCCGCCACGGGCTACTCGACGTGCTGCTCGCCGACTGCTACCGCCGGGCGTCACTGGACGGCGCCCACATGGTGCGCGCCGCTGGAACGATCGAGTTCGTGCGGTCGGCCGCCGGCGACCAGCAGGACCTCGAGGTCGCCGTTGATGCCGTGGCCGGAGCCATCGCAACCAACCAGGACGTCGTGCTCTTCGCCGCTCTCGACGAGTTGCGTATCCGCCTCGACGATGCGGTTTGCGAGCAGTTCCGGGCGCGGGTGCGCGAGCGGTTTCAGGTCGATGCCGACGACGGTTGGCGGGCGTGGCGTTGTGCCTGGATACGAGGTCTCTGGTACTGGACCGAAGCGACCTGGCAGCGTTTCACCGACGCTGAGTTCCCGTTTCCGGGCACGGCGCTCGACGATGTGGCCGGGCTGCGCCGAGCCCGCCGTGCCATCGACGACAACAGGTTGGGTGACGCCTATGATCCGCTGTGCCGGCTGTCCTCGGAGCCGTGGCTGCCCGCCGAAGAGCGCGCGATCCTGCTGATATCGCTAGGTTTTATCGAGACCTACACATTGCTGCGGCTTCCGGCTGGCCGCTCGCTCCTTGAAGAGGCCACGAAGCTTGGCGAGGCCGTGCCACTGGTGTGCCTCGGCTGGGCGGCGTGGTGGCTGAACCAGGCCGCCGGCGAGGACTCCGTCGACAAGACCCGTGACGCGTTCGAACGAGCCGAGCGGGAAGCACGGAGGGCGGTCGAGCTGAACCCGCACTTCGGCCGGGCCTGGTCGACGCTGGGTCGGCTGGCAGAACAGGACTATGGCCAGAGCCGCGCCGAGCCGCCCGAGTTCTATTTTCGCCGGGCCATGGCGGAGGGATCGTTCGAAGGTTGGGCGGATCTCCTTCGACTGGAGCTCGACCGGGCCGGTGGGTCGCAGACCGGATCCGGCGTCGAGGCGCTGCTCGATATCGCACGGCGGGCCTGGCCGAGCCGGGAAGTTGACGCGCATCTCCAACTGGCGACCCTGCTGGGACAGCGCGGCCGGTACGACGAGGCCGATCAGCACTATGTGCGTGCCCGCGAGCTTGATCCGACCCGGGTCACCGTGCACACCGAGCGCGGCTACGCGCGGTTCGAGGCCGGCGACGCCGTCACCGCGGGCACCATGTTCGCCTCGGCCATCGAGCTCGCCCCCGAGTCCTATGACGGGTGGGCCGGCATGGCGTGGCTCTGCGAGCAGACGGGCCAGTGGGACGAGGCGCTCTCGCACTACCGGCGTGCCCTTGAGCTTCGCCCGGCCTGGGAGGCGACCCTGGCCGGACGAATCGGCGAATGCCTGCGCCACCTGGACCGGCCGGACGAGGCTGAGCGGGTGTTGCTAGCCGCCCTGCGCCACAGCCCCGGTGAAAGCCTGCTGGTCAGCGGGTTGGAAAACCTTGCGTTGCAGCTCTACCGCGAACGTGGCGACGTCAATGCGGCGCACCGCATCTACCACGATCTGCGGGCGATCTGCGGTGCGGACTACGAGGCGACCTTCCGCAACCTGCGCGGCAACCTGGCGTACTGGTTCGAGGACTACGTCGAGGCGGAGAAGGAGTACCGCCGGGCAGCGGAGGCCGACCCGGGCGACGCCAGGTTGCCCGCCAACGTCGCCGAGGCGCTGGAGAAGCGGGTAAGGGCCGGGGATCGGACCGCACTTCCAGCCGCCGTCACCGCGATGCGTCAGGCAACCGCGCTGGCCCCGGACGACGCGGAACTCCGCGAGCAGTTCGCCTGGTTGGAGCGTCAGAGTGCGATGCTCGAACGGTACGGCCCGGTGGCGCTCGAGCGCACGCCGACCACGACGGCGGTCCGGGTCGAGCTGGCTGACGAGTTCCTCCCGCACATCGTGCAGCCGGACGGCGCGCTTCTGCCGGCGTTTCTCGACAAGATCGACGCGATGCGCATGCGGACGCACGAGCGGACCGGTATCCAGTTGCCTGGCATCCGGTTCTCCACACTCGATGAACCGTTTCCGGGCAACGTGCAGTGCTGGCTGATGGGCGCCTCCATGTACGTGGAGCACCTTCCGGTCGGGTCGCGGTTCTGCCCCGTTCCGCTGGGCGAGGTGGTGCGGCTCGCGCCGGACGCGCGCGCGGCGGACAACCCGTCCGGTGGCCCCGGCGGTGTGCTGGTCTCCGAGACGTCGGTCTCCGCGCTGATGGCCGCCGGCCTGCCGGTGTGGGGGGTCGACGACTACCTGCTCGGATGGCTGGACGGCATTCTGCGCCGGCACCTGGTCGAGTTTGTCGGGCACGACGACGTCCGGCGGAGGCTGGATGTCGAGCTGGCCGCGGTAATCGAGCCCGATCTGACCGCCGTCACCGCGGATGTACGGGTTCGCCTACGCCGAGACGGGTCCGTCCTGAACCTGGCGGACATCAGCGCGCGGATGGCACACCCGGTAGCGGCCTTCGCGGTGAGGTGATGACCGGAATGGACGTATTGCTGGAGGCGGGGGCGGCCCTTCCTGACGAGTTGACCGGCGACCTGTTCAACCATCTCGATGGCGCCCGCGCCGACCTGGAGCTTCCCGGCCCGCTGAGGTTGAGCACCGGCATCGCCGCCCTACCCGACGATGCCATCCGGGTCACCACCAATGGCGATCAGTTCCTCCTCGGCGCCGCGACCGGTTGGGACGTGGTGGCGTCCGCGATGCATGTTCGCCGGCATGCCTGGGTTGATCAGGCCCCCGCCGGTAGCACGGACGAGGGCCGGAGATGCTTCCTGTCCGCCGCCCGCGAACTGGTTCGGCGAGGTGTCGCCGTGTCACGGCTGTCCGCTGCCAGGATGGACGTCCATGGAGACGACCCCTCGGCCGCGGCCGAGGAGGCCATCGCCGGGACGACCGCTCGGATGTCCGTGCGGTACCGGCCGGGCGATCGCGATGTCGAAGAGTGGCTTGACTCGGACCGACTCGGGTTGCTGCCGCAGGTGCTCTGGGCGGCGCTCGGGCTTGTGGTGCCCGATGTCGTGGCCGAGCCGGAGCCCGAGCTGACCGCCGGCACCGTGCAGGTGGTGATTAACGATGTCCGGCTGCCTGCTGTCGGGCCACCCGGTGGAGACCTCGGCTGGCCGATCCTCCTGTCGGCACGCCAGCATGCCGGCAGCCTGCTTACGCGTCAGATTGTCAGTTTCCAGCTCGACCGGCTGGCCGAGCTGTACCCGGAGCTAGTCGTGGCCACCCGGAAGCGGTGGAGCGACGGACATATCACGGTGGTATTGCGAGAATTGCTCGACGAGGGGGTGAGGATCGGCGACCTGCGCGCGATTCTCGAAGCCTGCCTCGAAGGCGCCCAGCATTCCGGCGACTCGAGTGATCTCGCTGCTGCGGCCCGCCCGCGGATCGGGCTGGCCTTGGTGCGGCCGTATGTGACCGGCGGCGGTACCTTGCGGGTCACCCGGCTTCGGTGTGGTTGGGACCGTGCCAAGGGGAGGCTTTCCGACGGGTCGGTCGCGGTCCTGCACCAGAAGCTTGCCGAGGTGCGTGCCGGCGAGGGTTCGGTGCTGCTGACCGACAGTGGGATGGGGCCGGTGGTGCGCGACGCCGTACGCATCCGGTTTCCCGGCATCACGCTGATAACGGAAGATGAGCTGCCGCCTGGTGTCCGAGTGGACTCCGAGGATGAGCTCCTCCTGCAGCAACCGTAACGATCCAGCATCGGCAGCCGACCGTTAGACCGAATGCAGGTATCAGGGCCGCGGGTTTCTGCTCTTGACGGGGGAGCAGGGAGGCGGTTGCCATGGTTGACGGCGACGCGAACTACGTCGAGCTGCGGGTGCACGGAGTGAGTGGCACACCGCCGCAGGACATGCTCGACAGTCTGCTGGTACGGCAGGTGGCGGGGGACCAGGAGGGGCGGTTCTTCCGGCCGGTGAACGCCGACGGCAGCGAGGTGCGGGCCGCGGATGGGCACGTCGTCGAGGGGTACCAGTGGGGTCCGCTGACGTCCGGGTCGTGGCGGCAGGCGCTGTGGCTGGTGCTGATCCCGTTCGGACTGGTCAACGCGGCGTATTTCATGCTGCCCGCGCCGGTCGACGAGGTGGGCCGGTGGGCGCGGCTGGTGGCCCGGGGTGCGTTGCGGGCGCTGGGCATCGTGCTCACCGCGATCCTGGTGCTGAGCGTCGCGCAGGCCGTGGTGGACCTGCTGGCCTGGCAGTGGACCGGGCTCGCTCCGGACGGCCGGCGGGGCGCCGATCCGCGGCTGTGGGTGTGCGGCGCGTTCGTGGTGGCCGCGCTCTCGGTCGTGGCCATCCGGCTGCTCAGCGGCCCGCCGCATGCGCTTCCGGACGA
>NZ_DASYTH010000178.1:0-6099 GCF_036002505.1 Actinophytocola sp.
TCAGGTTTCCGATGTCCGAGCTGCACTCGGCACCGCCTCGTCCTGACGTCATGACGTCGGGGACTGATCAGGTCAGGAGGAGGCGGACGGTGAGTTCGAGGCGGTTGGCCACGTCGGTGGCGGAGGCGCGATGGGTTACCCAGGCTACGAGGTTGGAGAGCCAGACGTCGGTGATGACGCGGGCGATGGCTAGGTCTTCGGGGGTGGGTTCGCCGGGGTGCATGGCGCGGGTGAACATGCGGTCCATGAGTTTGCCGACGGTGTCGACCTCGGTGGCGGCGGTGGCGTCGGCGAACATGAAGGCGCGGGTCATGGCTTCGGTCAGGTGCGGGTCGCGCTGCATGGCGCGGGTGACGCGGTGGAGCATGGAGAGGACACGTTCGTAGGGGGTGTCGCCGGGGAGGGTGGTGCGTTCCAGGCGCTCTTGGCCGCGTTCCAGCTCGCGGGCTAGGCCGGCTACGAGTAGGTGGATTTTGGAGGGGAAGTAGCGGTAGAGGGTGCCGAGGGCGACGTCGGCGCGTTCGGCTACGGCGCGCATCTGGACGGCTTCGAAGCCGCCTTTGGACGCCAGCGCGATGGTGGCGTCGAGGATGCGTTTGCGCCGGTCGCGTTGGGCCGCGGAGCCGAGCTCGTCGTCGGTGAGCACGTTGAGCGCGTTGCCGCCGGAGGTGCGGGGTTTCGACGTCATGCGGGCGGGTCCTCGTCTCGGCACAGGAACTGAAACACGTTCTATAGTAGCTCCTCATGGCGATGGCGATCACCGAGGAGCAGCGGGCGGTTCAGCGGGCCGTCTCCGACGCTACCTTGCGGGCGGGGACGATCGGGACGGTTCGGGCTATGGCGGCCGGTGCGCCGGACGCCTGGCGCGCGCATTGGCCGGAGCTGGCCGGGTTGGGGCTGTTCGGGATCGCCCTGCCCGAGGAGCTGGGCGGTGCCGGCAGCGGCCTGGACGACCAGTGCGCCGCGCTCGAGCAGGCGGCGTTCGCGCTGGTCCCCGGGCCGGTACTGCCGACCGTCCTGGCCGGGCTGCTGCTGGCCCGGCATCCTGAACTGCCCGTCGCCAAGGAGCTGGTACCCGCCCTCGCCGGCGGGTCGGCCACCGCCGCGGTCGCCCTGAGCCCGGGCACGCTCAGCACCGAGCCGGACGGTCTCGTGGTGAGCGGAACGACCGGACCGGTGCCCATGGCCGACCACCTCATCCTGTCCGCATCCGGCACGTGGTTCGTGGTCGACCCAGGTCAGCCCGGTGTCACGAGCACCCGCCAGGACAGCGCCGACCCCTCCTGCCCGGTAGCTCGGGTGACGCTCGACCGGGTCCAGGTGGACCGGCTCCTGCCGGGGTTGGCCACGGAAGACGTCCTGGACCTCGCCGCCACGCTGGCCGCCGCCGAGGCCGCGGGCGTGGCCGGCTGGTGCGTACGAAGCGCGGCCGAGTATGCCCAGGTACGCCGCCAGTTCGGCAAGGCGATCGGTTCCTTCCAGGCGGTCAAGCACCTGTGCGCGGAGATGCTCGTCCGCGCCGAGCTGGCCGCCGCGGTCGCCTGGGACGCGGCCCGGGCGGGTGGCACCGGCTTGGCGTCCGCGACCGCCGCCGCCATCGCGCTGGACGCCGCCGTGGACAACGCCAAGGACTGCGTCCAGGTGCTCGGCGGCATCGGGTTCACCTGGGAGCACGACGCGCACCTCTACCTGCGCCGGGCCCTCGCATTGCGCCGAACCCCTCGGCCGCGGCCACCGGCAGCGCGCCGCGGATCTCGCGCGCACCGGCGCCCGCCGGGACCTCAGCCTGGACGTCGAAACCGACCCCGAAATGCGCGCCACCGCTTCCGAGATCGCCGCGCTTTCGCCCGCACAGCAACGAGTCCGGCTCGCCGAGTCCGGCTACCTGATGCCGCACTGGCCGCGGCCGTACGGGTTGGACGCGTCCCCACGGGCTCAGCTGATCATCGACCAGGAGTTGGCCCGTGCCGGCGTGCGCCGCCCCGATCTGGTCATCGGTGCCTGGGCGGTGCCGACGATCATCAAGTACGGCACCGAAGACCAGCGGGAGCGGTTCGTTCTGCCGACGCTGCGCGGTGAGATCGAGTGGTGCCAGCTGTTCTCCGAGCCGGACGCCGGCTCCGATCTCGCCGCGCTGCGCACCACGGCGTCCCGAGTGGACGGTGGCTGGCGGCTGAACGGCCAGAAGGTCTGGACCTCCCGGGCCCGCGAGGCGGACTGGGCGATCTGCCTGGCCCGCACCGACCCCACCGCGCCGAAGCACCGGGGAATCACGTACTTCCTCGTGGCCATGCGCTCTCCCGGCATCGACATCAGGCCGCTCCGGGAGATCACCGGCGAGGCCCGGTTCAACGAGGTGTTCCTCGACGGGGTCTTTGTCCCGGACGACCGCGTGGTCGGCGAGGTCAACGACGGCTGGACGCTCGCCCGCGCCACGCTGGCTAACGAGCGGGTGGCGCTGTCCGGCGGCTCCTCGCTCGGCGAGGCCGTGGAGAAGCTGCTCGCCCGGGTCACCGATCCCGACCCGGTCACCAGGGAACGCCTGGGCGCACTGGTCACCCAGGGCGCCGCGGTGTCGCTTGTAGACCTCCGGGCCACCCTGCGGCGCTTGAATGGGCAGGAGCCGGGCGCCGATTCCGGCCTGCGCAAGCTGATCGGGGTGCGGCACCGGCAGGAGGTCGCCGAGGCCGCGCTCGATCTGCTCGGCGAGGAACCCACGCTACTGCACGAGTTCCTGCTGACCCGCTGCCTGAGCATCGCCGGCGGCACCACCCAGGTTCTGCTGAACGTGATCGGTGAGCGGCTGCTCGGCCTGCCCCGGGAGTGACCGGCGGTAGGTCCACTCCAGGAACCGTTCCACCCCGCGCACCACGTGTGCGCTGCGGATCGACGGGAAGAGGTCGAACGCGTGCTGCGCGCCGGCCAGCTCCGCGTACACGGCCGGATTCGGCGACACGGCGCGCAGAGCGTCGACGAACGCCCGCGCCTCCGGCACCGGAACCAGGCTGTCGTCGTGCCCGTGGATCACGAAGAACGGCGGTGCGTCGCCGCTCACCCGGGCCAGCGGGGACGCCGCGCGGAAGATCTCCCGGTCGCGCACGGGATCCTTGCTCACCACGGTCTTCGCCAGCCAGCGCAGCCGGTCCGCGGTCGCCCGGGTACCGGTGTCGCCGGCGAAGTCGTAGACGCCGTAGTGCGGCACGCAGGCCTGGACGGAGGTGTCCGCGCCCTCGAACCCCGGCTGGAACGCCGGGTCGCCGGCGCTCAACGCCAGCAGCGCGGCCAGGTGACCGCCGGCGGAGCCACCGGTGACCGCCACGAACGACGGGTCGGCGCCGTACTCCGCGCCATGCTCGCGGATCCAGGCCAGCGCCCGCTTGAGCGCGACGATGTGCTCCGGCCACCGGGAACGCGGCGAGAGCGGGTAGTTGGCCGACACGCACACCCAGCCCCTGGCGGCCATGTGCAGCATCAGCGGAATGCCTTGCTGCTCCTTGTTTCCCACCACCCACGCGCCGCCGTGGACGTGCAGCAGCACCGGCCGTCCGGCCGGCCGCCGCTCGTGGTGGAACACGTCGAGCTGGAACCGCCGGCCCCCGGGCGCGTACGGCACGTTGCGCAGCCGGATGACCTCGGGGTTGCGCATCCGGAACGGCACCACCAGGTCTCGCCACGGGGTGGCCAGGTCGGCGGCGGTCGGCGCCCGCTCGAGCCCCTCGAGGTAGTCCTCGCCGAGGGTCTCCCGCAGCGCGTGCTCGACCTCGGTGCGGGCGCCGTGGCCGGACACGATGAGCGCGCCGAGCCCGGCCATCGACAGCGCGCCGAGGGCCAGCGCGGCCCGGTCGCCGGGGCTGCGCACCTGCTGCCGGGCCAGCTGCGTGAGGGTGCCGGCGGCCTGCGCGGCGAGCAGGTGCGGGGCCAGCTCGGCGGTGAGCCAGCCGGCGAAGAACGCCGGGATCGAGGCACGCCCGCCGGCCGGACGCAGGGCGTTCGCGGTCAGGCCGAGCTGGGCGGTGCGGCGGAGCAGCCGGAGGTGGCTCATGGAGCTGATTCTACGGGCGATGAGAACTCGTTCCAGGAGCTTGCCGCGGCGGCCGCGAGAGGTAAAGTAGAACACGTTCCAGTTGAGGAGGCCGGTGTGGACTTCGCGCTCGACGACACCCAGCGGACGATCGCGGCCGTCGCGCGGGAGACCCTGGCCCGGGAGCCGGCAGAGTCGGCCTGGAAGGCGTTGAGCCGGGCGGGGCTCCTCGCCTTGGCGGTTCCGGAACGCCTCGGCGGCGAGGGTCTCGGCGTGCTGGAGACCGCGGTGCTGCTGACCGAGGTGGGGCGGGCCGCCGCGGCGCTGCCCGCGCTGCACACGCTGGCGCTGGGGGTGCTGCCGGTGGTGCTGCTGGGGTCCCAAGCGCAGCAGGACGAGCTGCTGCCGGAGGTGGCGTCCGGTGACCGGGTACTCACTGCGGCCCTGCACGAGCCGTTCGGCGCTTCGACCACTGTGGACGGTGCGACACTGTCCGGGATCCGGACCGGCGTGGGGTACGCGGCCGATGCGCACCGGATCCTGGTGGCCGCCGGGGACGCGGTGTTCCTGGTCGATCCGCGGGACCCCGGAGTATCGCTGATCCCGACCCCCACGTCGAGCGGTGCTCCCGAGTTCACCGTGCGGCTCGACCGCGCGCGGGGTGAGCCGCTCGGTGCCGCGGCCGCGCTGCGCCGGCTCGCGGTCGCCGGGGCCTGCGCGCTCGGCGACGGGCTGCTGGCCGGAGCGCTGGACCTCACCGCGACGCATGTCAAGACCCGCCAGCAGTTCGGCCGGCCGCTGGCCACGTTCCAGGCCGTGGCCCAGCAGATCGCGGACGTCTACGTCGCCGCCCGCACCGTGCACCTGGCCGCACTGTCGGCGTGCTGGCGGCTGAGCGCCGGGCTGGACCCGGACGAGGACCTCGGCATCGCCGGGTACTGGCTGGCCGAGGAGGCGCCGGCGGCGCTGCAGCTGTGCCACCACCTGCATGGCGGACTCGGGGTCGACGCCAGCTATCCCCTGCACCGGTACTACTCCGCGACCAAGGATCTGGTCCGGTTCCTCGGGGCGGTGCGCTGAGAAGTGCACATTGGACTGACTGACGAACAGCGCGAGCTGCAGGGCGAGCTGCGGTCGTACTTCGCCGGGTTGCTCTCCGCCGAGGAGCGCGCCGTGATGCTCACCGACCGGCACGGCGAGGTGTACCGGCGGGTGGTGCGGCGGATGGGCCGCGCCGGCTGGCTGGGCGTCGGGTGGCCGGTTTCCTTCGGCGGCCGGGGTGTCGGCGAGGTCGAGCAGCAGATCTTCGTCAACGAGGCGGCGCGGGCGGACGTGCCGCTGCCGTCGGTGACCCTGCAGACGGTGGGCCCGACGCTGCAGGAGTTCGGCACGGACGAGCAGAAGGCGTACTTCCTGCCGCGGATCCTCAGCGGGGAGCTGCATTTCGCCATCGGCTACACCGAACCGGAGGCGGGCACGGACCTGGCGGCGCTCCGGACGACCGCGGTGCGGGACGGCGACCACTACGTGGTGAACGGGCAGAAGATCTTCACCACCGGCGCGCACGACGCCGACTACCTCTGGCTGGCCTGCCGCACCGACCAGGACGCCCCGCGGCACAAGGGGATCTCCATCCTGATCGTGTCCACATCGGACCCCGGGTACTCGTGGACCCCGATCATCACCTGTGACGGCGCGCACCATGTCAACGCCACGTACTTCGCCGATGTCCGGGTGCCGGTGGGCATGCGGGTCGGCGCCGAGAACGCGGGCTGGCGGCTGATCACCACCCAGCTCAACCACGAGCGGGTGATGCTGGGGCCGGCCGGGCGGATCGCCGCGCTGTACGAACGGGTTCGGGACTGGGCGCAGCGCCACGGCGTCCACGAGCAGGCGGAGGTGCGGCGCGTGCTGGCCGAGGCCCGGGCCACCGTGCGGATCAACGAGCTGCTGAACTGGCAGGTGGCCGCCGTGGACGGGCCGGTGGACATCGCGGATGCCTCGGCCACCAAGGTGTTCGGCTCGGACCGCATCCAGCGGGTCGGCCGGCGGCTCGAGGAAGTCGTTGGGCGGTACGG
>NZ_DASYTH010000179.1:0-35749 GCF_036002505.1 Actinophytocola sp.
CCCAGCATCTTCTCCACGCTCGGCTGGCCATAGGTCATGGATTGTGGACGTGGTCGTACCCGCATCCGGCCACGATAAGATGATCAAGCCGAATAGCTTCCACGACCCCAACCAACCTCATGTGCGAAACACGGGGCTAGCACCTCGCGCAGCGACGACCCGGCCACCACCTCGTCGACCTGGCCGGACGCCAGCTGGTCCTCGGCCGTGTACGCCGGATGCCCGGCGAGGTCCGGCGGCCGCACCCGGCTGCCGCCGAATCCCACCTGCGCACCCTCGACGCCGATGATCACGTCCGCACCCGCGCCCAGAGCGGCCCAGATCCCGCCGGTCGTCGGATTCCGCAGCACCGCGATGTGCGCGAAACCTTCGTTGTGACCCGTCCGGGCCCCCGCGATCCGCTGCAGCTGGCGCAGCGACCGCATGCCCTCCTGCATACGGCTACCGCCGGACGCGATCAGCGACACGACCGGAAGCTCGGCGATGGCCGCCCGGTGGAACGCCTCGCTGATCCGAAGCCCGGTCAGATCACCGATGGAGCCACCGAAGAATCGGAAGTCGAACGCGATGAGCACCGCCTCGCGGTCGCCGATCTTCCCCCGGCCGGAGACGACCGAGTCGAGCTCGCCGGTCCGCTCCCGCGCCCGAGCCAGCGAATCGCCGTATCCGGGCCAGCCCAGTGGCCCATCCGGCCGCCGCCGCGGCGGGTTGAAGTCGAACTCGGTGAACCCGCTCGCCACCGCGGCGATCACCGCACGAACGTCAGTCACCCAGCCCCCTCTTCAGGACCTTGCCCATCTCGTTGCGCGGCAACGCATCCAGGAAGTGCACCACGCGCGGGCGCTTGTGCGGCGCGAGCAGCCGGGCCACGTGGTCGGCCAGTTCCTTGGCACTCGGAGGTGAACCGGCCGGCACCACCCAGGCCACCACCCGCTCGCCCAGATCCTCGTCGGGCTGCCCGGTGACCGCCACCTCGGCCACCCCGGGATGCTCCAGCAGCGCGTTCTCGATCTCCCCGGCGCCGATCTTGTAGCCGCCGCTCTTGATCAGGTCGGTGGCCCGCCGGCCGACGATGCGCAGGTACCCGTCGGGGTCCCGGACGGCCATGTCGCCGGTGCGGAACCAGCCGTCCCGCAGCACCTCCGCGGTGGCGTCCGGCCGGTTCAGGTAGCCGAGGAACAGGTTCGGCCCGCGCACCTCGATCTCGCCGATCGCTCCGTCGCCGACCTCCGCGAACGAGTCGTCCACCAACCGCACCGCCACGCCGTCCAGCGGCGGCCCGACCGTCCCCGGCCGCCGCTCGCCGGACGCCCGGACTGCGGTGTTCATCAGCGTCTCGGTCATCCCGTACCGCTCGACCACCCGCTGCCCGGTCGCGGCCGCGATCCGGTTGTGGTCCACCGCCGGCAGCGCCGCCGATCCGGACACCAGCAGCCGCGCGCCACCCACCGCGGCGGCGAGCCCCATGTGCCGTTCGCAGTCCTCGGCCAGCCGGTGGTACATCGTCGGCACGCCGAACATCACGGTGGCCGGCCCGGCGAGCGCAGCGGCCACCGCCGCGGTGTCGAACCGCCCGAGGTGGCACACCGAACCACCGCGGCGCAGCGGCCCCAGCACGCCGACGATCAATCCGTGCACGTGGAACAGCGGCAGCGCGTGCACCACGACGTCGTCCGCGGTCCACTCCCAGGCGGCCGCCAGCGCGTCGAGGTTGCTCGCGATCGCCCGGCGCGGCAGCACGACGCCCTTGGGCGGCCCGGTGGTGCCCGAGGTGTAGACCACGAACGCAGGCGCCTCCCCGTCCGGTTCCGCAAATATGTCCACTGTGGACCCCGGAAGGTCGCCCTCGCCGAGCACCAGACCGGGCTGCGCGTCGCTCAGGATGTGCTGAAGCTCGCGCTCACCCAGCTTGGGGTTGAGCGGAACCACCGGCACCCCGGCGAGCAGCGCGCCGACCACCGCGACGCAGGTCTCCACGGTCGGGTACGCCCGCACCGCGACCCGCTCGTGCCCCCGGACCACCCCGGCGACCCGCCCGGCCGCCGCGGCCAGCTCCCGGTATGTCATGGTCCGCTCGCCGAAGCGCAGCGCCACCCGGTCGCCGCCGTCCAGCAGCGCCGGGAGCAGCGGTGCGGTCATGATCTCTCCTCTCGCCGAGGTCTCTATTCTCGACATGTGGAGATCAGTGGGGTGTCGCGCACCGCGATCGGGGTGGCGTGGCTGCGCGCCCAGGAGCGGCTGCGGCCGGACAAGCTCTTCGACGACCCGTACGCGGCCGACTTCGTGATGGGCGCCCGGGAGATGATGGCCGAGGCGGCGTCCCGGTCCGGCGAGCGCGGCCGCGCGGTCGGGGCGCTGTTCGGCAAGCACGTCGTGATCCGCACGAAGTTCTACGACGACTACCTGCTGTCCGCCTGCGCCGCGGGCTGCCGCCAGGTCGTGCTGGTCGCCGCCGGGCTGGACACCCGCGCGTTCCGGCTGGACTGGCCGGCCGGGGTGCGGCTGTTCGAGCTGGACCTGCCCGACCTGCTCGACTACAAGGAGAGGATCCTGGACGCGCGCGAGGCCGCCCCACGCTGTGAGCGCACCGTGCTCGCGGTGGACCTGCGCGAGGACTGGGCGGGACGGCTGGTCGAGGCCGGGCTGCGGCCCACCGAGCCCACCGCGTGGCTGATCGAGGGCCTGCTGGTCTACCTCGGCTACGAGGAGGCCGCCGGCCTGCTCACCGCGATCGGCTCGCTGTCGGCACCCGGCAGCCAGCTCTCCTGCGAGGACCGGAACAGCGCGAGCGAGTCGCTGGCGACCCGGGTCCGGGAGGCGCCGGAGCTGGCGGAGGTCGTCGCCCTGTGGAAGGGCGGGCTGGGCACGGACCTCGGCGACTGGCTGACCCGCGACGGTTGGCAGGTGCGGGGCCACAACGGAACCGCGCTCGCCGGCACCTACGGCCGGGCCGACGCCGAAGCCGCGTATGTCGGCTTCCTCACGGCGGTCCGCGACGGCTCCGCGGAGCGCACCTCGTAGGCTTACTGACGCTACGTCACCGAGCCAAGAATAGAACACAGCCGTGCTGGTACTTGCCGTCGACACCGCGACGCCCGCGATCACCGCGGGCGTGGTCGCCGTTTCGGAGTCGGCCCCGCCGCGGGTGCTCGCCGAGCGGGTCACGGTGGACGCCAAGGCCCACGGCGAGCTGCTCACCCCGCACGTGCTCGACGCGCTCTCCGCGGCCGGCGTCACACTGTCCGATGTGGACGCCCTGGTGTGTGGGATCGGCCCCGGCCCGTTCACCGGGCTGCGCGCCGGAATGGTGACCGCCGCGGCGCTCGGGCACAGCCTCGGCGTGCCGGTGTACCCGGTCTGCTCGCTGGACGCCATCGCCGTGGAGACCGGCGGGCCGGTGCTGGTGGTCACCGACGCGCGGCGCCGGGAGGTGTACTGGGCGGCCTACGACGGCGCCGGCGCGCGGGTGGCCGGACCGGAGGTGGAGCGGCCGGCCGAGCTCGCCGAACGGTTGCCCGCACTGGAGATCCGCCGGGCCGCGGGCTTCGGCGCCGCGCTGTACGCCGAGGTGCTGAGGCTCGAGGTCACCGGCCCGGAGCACCCGTCGCCGGCCGGTCTGGTGGCCGCCGCGGGTGACGCGGTGGTCCTCGGCGCGCCCGGCCCGCCGCTGACCCCGCTGTACCTGCGCCGCCCGGACGCGGTGGAGCCCACCGGGCGCAAGCGGGTGCTGCGCTGATGTTCCGGCTGGAACCGTTGCGGCGCAAGGATCTCGGCCGGTGCGCGGAGCTGGAGAAGATCCTGTTTCCCGGCGACGACCCGTGGCGCGAGAAGACGTTCCGCGCCGAGTTGGACGCCGGCAACTACTACATCGGGGCCTATGTGGACGGTGTACGCCTGATCGGCTACGCCGGCCTGTCACTGGTGGGGACAGGCCGGAGCAGTGAGGCCAACGTGCACACCCTCGGCGTGGATCCCGCCTGGCAGCGCCAAGGCGTCGGCCGCGCGCTGCTGAAGGCGTTGCTGGCCAGGGCGGATGAGGCCCACGCGCCGGTGTTCCTCGAGGTGCGCACGGACAACGAGGCGGCGATCGCGCTGTACGAGGGGCGCGGCTTCCAGCGGGTCGGCGTTCGCCGCAGGTACTACCAGCCGTCCGGCGCCGACGCCTACACGATGGTCCGGCCGGCCCGGGAGGAGACCGCGTGACAGTCGTACTCGGCATCGAGAGTTCCTGCGACGAGACCGGCGTCGGCATCGTCCGGCTCGGCTCGGACGGTGGCCTGGAGCTGCTCGCCGACGAGGTCGCGTCCAGTGTGGAGCAACACGCCCGGTTCGGCGGCGTGGTGCCGGAGGTGGCCAGCCGCGCGCACCTGGAAGCCATGATCCCCACCATGAAACGGGCGCTGGCCGGCGCCGGGATCGAGCTGTCCGATGTGGACGCCGTGGCGGTGACGTGCGGCCCCGGGCTGGCCGGCGCGCTGCTGGTCGGGGTGTCCGCGGCCAAGGCGTACGCGGCCGCGCTGAACGTGCCGCTGTACGGCGTCAACCACCTCGCCGGCCATGTCGCCGCGGACACGCTGCAGCACGGCGCCCTGCCCTCGCCGTGCCTGGCCCTGCTGGTCTCCGGCGGCCACACGCAGCTGCTCCGGGTGGACGACCTGGCCGGGAAGATCACCGAGATCGGCTCCACCATCGACGACGCCGCCGGCGAGGCCTACGACAAGGTGGCCCGTGTCCTCGGCCTGCCCTATCCCGGCGGCCCGCCCATCGACCAGGCCGCGGCCCGCGGCGACCGCTGCGCGATCGCGTTCCCGCGCGGCCTGACCGGTCCTCGCGACGCGAGGTACGACTTCTCCTTCTCCGGCTTGAAAACCGCGGTCGCCCGCTGGGTCGAGGCCCGCGAGCGCGACGGCGAGGAGGTCCCGCTGGACGACGTCGCGGCGTCCTTTCAGGAAGCCGTGGCGGACGTGCTCACCGCCAAGGCCATCCGCGCGGCCGACGACCTCGGCATCGGCACCATGGTCATCTCCGGCGGGGTCGCCGCCAACTCCCGCCTGTCCGCCCTCGCCGCCGAACGCTGCGCCGCCGCCGGCCTCGAGCTCCGCGTCCCGCGCCCCCGCCTGTGCACCGACAACGGCGCCATGATTGCCGCCCTCGGCGCCCACCTCGTCGCCGCCGGCACCACCTCCTCCGCCTTCGACCTCTCCGCGGACCCGGCGCTCCCCGTCGGCACCGTCTCGGTCTGAAAACTCGCCGGCAACCCCGGACGGGCACCACCCGTATTTGGGGGGTGAGGCGAAGGGAGTTCCCGTGCCCGACCGGGATCGCGAGTTCCATGCGTACTTCGAGGCGCGCGTGGCCGTGCTGCGGCGGACCGCCTACCTGCTGTGCGGTGACTGGCACCGTGCCGAGGATCTGGCGCAGACGGCCCTGGCCAAGCTGTACGTGGCGTGGCCGCGGATCCAGCGGGACGGCCAGGTGGACGCGTACGCCCGCAAGATCGTGGTGCGGGCGGCGATCGACGACTCGCGGCGCTGGTTCCGGCGCACCGAGACGGCGATGGGCGCGGTCCCGGACACCGTGCCGGCCGCCGCGCCGGGGGTGGACGACGCGATCGACGTGCGCCGCGCGCTCGCGGAGCTGCCGCCGGGGCAGCGGGCCGCGGTGATCCTGCGCTACTGGGAGGACCTGCCGGTCGCCGAGACCGCCGAGCTGCTCGGCTGCAGCGAGGGGACGGTGAAGAGCCAGGCGGCCAAGGGCCTGGCCACGCTGCGCCGGCTGCTCGCCGCCGGCCGCCCGGCACTGAGGGACCAGGCGTGAGCCCGCGAATGCCTGGCGAGGGAGTTGGCCCACCGCGATGAGGTGGGCCCGAGGAACTGGGGTCTGGGGGCTTGCCCCCGGTGGAACACGGTCTGCCCGAGGAGCGGTCCGGTGACCCACCAACCGAGGCGACCCAAGACATTGGCCATCTCCCGGGCAGGAGGACAGCATGACTGACGAGGTGCGCGACATGATCCGCAAGGCCCTGACCGGCGAACCACCGATCGGCATCGACTACGACGACGTCCGCAGCGAGGGCCGGCGCCGGCTGGCCCGCCGGCACGTGGTGATCACCACGAGCGCCGCGCTCGGCGTCGTGGCCGTGGTCGGTGCGGCGCTGACGGTGCGGGGGTTCGCGGCGGGCTCCGCCGGCGATGACCCGGCCGCCCCGGCGCCGTCCACCACCACGAGCACGACCGGGCCCGCGCCCGCCGGTTGCGTGGTACCCCGTCTGCAGGGCGGTTTCACCAGCCCGCCGAGTGGTTCGGCAGGCCCCGAGGAGCTGGCTGAGTCCGCCCGGCTGACCGAGGCGTTCGGTCGTTACGTCCTGCCGCTGCCGCCCGGCGTGACCGTGGTGCCGGCGAAACCGAAGCTCTGCGCCGTCGTCTCCGGCAGTTGGGGCACCGACTTCACGCTGCATGGCGCGACCGGCGACCGGAGCGTCTTCCTCGAGGTCCGCTCGAGGGCGGGCCAGCCGCCGGGGGAGTGCGTGCGGTTCGGTGGGCAGGTGAAGTGTGATGTGCGCGCGCTGCCCGATGGGGGCGTAGCCCGGATCAGCGACACGCCACCACCGCAGGCGAACCAGCCGGAGATCGTCATGGTGGACGCCTGGCGGGCGGACGGCACGGTGGTGCGGATCATGGAAACCGGCTCGGAGGCCGCCAAACCCGTCCAGCGCATCCTCAGCGACGACGCCATGGTCGCCATCGCCACCGCGCCGGAGCTGAAGGTCAACCTGGCCGGTGCACCGAGCCCACCGGCGCCGGTGGAACCGTCGGACCGCCGGGCGGCCGAGCTGACCGCGGCGCTGGCCAAGGAGTTCACGCTGCCCCGTGGCATGAGCGCGCGGAAGGTGCCGCAGGCGCGCGCCGAGGCGATGGCGTTCTTCGTCAGCCAGGGCGGCTACAAGCTCAACGCCGACCTGGTCGACGCCGCCGGCCAGGGCAACCTGTTCATCAACCTGAACCCGCCGGCCGGGGAGTCCTCCGTGGCGTGCGACAACACGCCGAACTGTCACGTGATCACGTTGCCGGACGGGCGAAAGGCCGCGCTGGCCCAGACCGACGACGGCATCACGACGCTCACGCTGAGCACCATCGCCGCGGACGGCACCCAGATCATGATGTGGTCGCGCAGCCAGTCCGCTAAAGCCGAGGGGACGAGCACGCGGACCCGCCCGCAGCCGCCGCTCGGGGTCGACGACCTGATCCGTATCGCCTCGGTCACGGGTTTGCGCTGGTAGCGAATTTCCGTTGCGCGACACGCCGAATTCCGCCATAGTGAATGTGTCGGGAACACATCAGGGAGAGTGCACGTGATTACCAACTGGCATCAGGGTTCGGCGCGGCGACGCGATATGTTCGCCGTTGCTGAATGGTGCTGGCTTGGTCAGCTGACCGGCTCCCCACCGTGACTTACGCGTGAGTCGCGCACGGGAGCCGCCCATCGGGGAACCGAACCGGGCGGCTCTCTCTATTTGGTATGTCCAATTGAGAAGAGAAGAAGGTGAAATGGATGGACCGCGAGCAGTAAGAATATTCATGACTGCCCCTGTAGCTCAGCAGGACAGAGCGCGGCGCTACGAACGCCGAGGCCCGAGGTTCGACTCCTCGTGGGGGCACCTCGGCACGGCGGGCCGACAAACGGCACCTCAGGGGACCGTGACGGCAGCCAGCCACAATCAACCCGACAACCGCACCATTCGCTGGAACGCAACCGCGTTAAAAATTCCGGAGAGGCGGGCTAGGACGGCCGTACCACGACGTCGTCGACGTTGACGAACATCACCCGGTGGCCGAACTGGATCTGGTAATAGCGCAGGTTTCCCCGGACCACGGTGTGGTTGGTGGCGTCGAACGTCACCGCCCAGTAGTACTCCGACGGCGCCACCAGACCGAGCGAATACCGCTGCCCGGCCGGCAACCGGTACTGCAGCGGGGTGACCGCCTGCGGGTTGATGCCCGGCGGATACGCGGCCGCCTCCGGGTACGCCCGCCCGTAGACCGGAATGCTCTCCAGCCCCGGTTTCGGCGTGACCACGAAACCGAACGAGCTCACTGCGGCGGGGTTGCTTCGCGGGTTGGGGAACCAGCCCTTCTGGCCGAGATACCAGATCGCCGTCCAGTCCCCGGCACGGTCGGCGACCGCGAACTGCTGGCCGGTTTCCACCCGGCTGCTGTGGTCGGAGATGTGCATGGTGCCGGGCGTGCTGTCCGGGTGCAGCCCGATGTCGGTCAACAGCGGCGAGTTCGCGTCCGGTTGGGTGTGCAGGATGACCGAGGTGGAGCCGCGTGCCGGGCAGGGCACGCCGGCCGCCGTGCACCCGGTGAACGCGGGCTGGTTGGTGGCGAAGTCCGGCCTGATCGTGACCATGCCGGTCGGCGCGTTGCCGAGTCCGCGGAAGGGCGCGCCCATCAGGTCGAAGTAGTGCGCCCAGTCCCAGTACGGGCCGGGATCCCAGTGCATGCCCGCAACCGTGGACGGCACCGTGCCGGGAACGTTGTCGTGGCCGAGGATGTGCGCGCGGTCGAGCGGGATTCCGTTCTGGTGCGCCAGGTACCGGACCAGCTTGGCGGACTGCCGGTACATCGCCTCGGTGTACCAGGTGCCCTGCGCGGCGAAGCCCTCATGTTCCAGCCCGATCGCCTTGGCGTTGACATACCAGTTGCCGGCGTGCCAGGCCACGTCCTTGCGCTGCACGTGCTGCGCGACGTGCCCGTCGGCCGAGCGCAGGGTGTACTGCCAGCTCACGTACGTGGGGTCCTGCACCAGCCGGATGGTGGTGTCGTAGCTGCCCTCGGTGTCGTGGATGACGATGTAGTCGACCTTCTGGCTGTCCGGGCGGTTGGCCAGGTCGTGGTTGCCGTAGTCGCCGGCGCCGAACTCCTCGTACGGCGCGGGAATCCACTGGCAGCCGAGGCCGGCCGGGCACTCGGTCTGCGGGTCGTTCGGCGCGCCGGGCCGGTGCCGGAGGTCGGTGCGGGCCGGCAACCGCACGTGCTGGCCGTCGTCGGTGATCCGCTCGGCGCCGGTGCGCAGCGTCGCGAACACCTCGTCGGCGAACGCGGTGGACTCCGTACCCGTCCCGCCGTACCGTGCCACGGCGCCGTACCAGTCGTCCGGGCCGCTGCCCGCAGCGCCGAGCTCTCGCTGGTACTGAGCCAGAAGCGCCGCACCACCGCGGATGTTCTGGGTCGGGTCGGCGCGCAGCACCGCACTGTCCACATGGGAAATCTCGGCGGCCCGCCCGAGCGTCCGCAGCGCCGGAGAGTCGACGTCGACCGGGTTCGCCCGCGGGGGAAGTTCCGGCCGGGCCTCGTCGCCCCGCGGATCCGCGCCCTGGTCGTGTTCGGTACCCGGCGGCGCCGCGGCCACGTCGGTGAGGTGCATCGGCCCGAACCCGGCGCTCACACTGGGTGTCCCGGCGTTGAAGTCCCACCGGGACTCCACAAAGGACACCGCGAGCAGCACGCTCTCCGGGACGCCGAACTCGGCCGCGGCCGCGGCGAACGCGTGCTGGCGCTGCGCGTCGGCGGGACCGGGATCGGCGGCCGCGCCCGGTGCGGCGACGGCCAGGCTGAAGGCGACCGCGGCGGTCAGCAGGGCGGTGGTCGGTCTGTGGGAACGCGGCATGACAGGTCTCCCGAGGCAGGCGTGGTGGACCATCGCCCACTCTGCTGCGCCCACCTCGGGTCGTCAATACCTACCCGCAAACAACCATATCTAGTTGGATACTGACTAATGACTGGTCGTCTGCTCGTTGTTGGCGTCGGCCGTCTTGTCCGCGCTCCCGGGCCGCCGCCAGTGCCGTCCCAGTCGGGATCCGGTCCTGGTCGTGGTGGTCTCCTCGGCGACCGGCGGGGCAGGTGCGACCGGCTCCGCGGTGGTCGTCGTCCCGTTCGCGGCCCGCTCCCGCTCCAACTGCCCGGCCAGCCGGTCCCGTTCCCGGGCCGCCGCCCGCGCTTCCCGGCGCACCGCCCGGTAGTCGGCCCGCGCCGCCCGGGCCCGCCGCCCGCTCGACACCACCATCCACAGTCCGAGGCAGAACACCAACGCCACCACGATCCCCGCCACAAACGCCTGCAGCGGGTTCACGCTCACCAGGTCCCGCCCGAACAGCACGATCATCTGCTCCGGCCCACCCGTCGCGTTGTACACCATGAGCAACACCGCCGCCGCCATGCTGGCAACCACCAGCAGCAAACCGAGGATCAGCATGTCCTCACCTCCCGCAATCCGCCCGTCACCGGGCCTGACCACCGGAGTTCCCCACCCGCACCTTGATCAACCCTGCACCGCCGCCAACCCCGGTTGAAGGGCTAGCACTCGGATAGGTAGAGTGCCAGATGTACGGCGCCAGACACCGCCCCGGCACCCGCGACGGCGGGGTGGCAGGAGCCGTCGCGAGACAGTACCTGCCAACGCTTTCGACGACCGTGGAGGTCACACCGGTGAGCGTGAACATCAAGCCGCTCGAGGACAAGATCCTCGTCCAGGCGAACGAGGCGGAGGCCACCACGGCTTCCGGTCTTGTTATCCCGGACACCGCCAAGGAGAAGCCCCAGGAGGGGAAGGTCCTGGCTGTCGGCCCTGGCCGAATCGACGACAACGGCAACCGCGTCCCGCTGGACGTGAGCGTCGGCGACGTCGTGATCTACTCCAAGTACGGCGGTACCGAGGTGAAGTACGACGGTGAGGACTACCTGATCCTCTCCGCCCGTGACGTACTGGCCGTCATCAACTGACGCCTGTCACCGCAAGACGCCCCGGCGGCCCCAATTCCGGGGCCACCGGGGCGTTTCGCTTCGCGTCAACGAGCGGGCCGGTGGTGTCTGGACTGACGAGCAGCGCAGGGAGCGAGGAACGAGCGACCGAGCAGCGCAGGAAGGAAGACACCACCTTCGGGCCCGCTCACGCGAGCGGAGCGAGCCAATCCAACACTGGAGGTTGAGAATTGCCCAAGCAGATTAGTTTCGACGAGGACGCTCGTCGGGCGCTCGAGCGGGGGGTGAACAAGCTCGCCGACACGGTCCGGGTGACGCTCGGGCCGCGCGGCCGGCATGTTGTGCTCGCCAAGAAGTTCGGTGGGCCGACCGTCACCATCGACGGCGTCACTGTCGCGCGCGAGATCGAGCTGGACGACCCGTTCGAGAACCTGGGCGCGCAGTTCGCCAAGAACGTCGCCACCAAGACCAACGACGTCGCCGGTGACGGCACCACGACCGCGACCGTGCTGGCCCAGGCCATGGTCCGGGTCGGCATGCGCAACGTGGCCGCCGGCGCCAACCCGACCGCGCTCGGCGCCGGCATCCAGGCCGCGGCGGACGCCGTGGTGGCCGCGCTCAAGGCGAAGGCCACGCCGGTCAAGGGCCGGGACAACATCGCCCAGGTCGGCACCGTCGCCTCCCGTGACCCCAGCATCGGCGCGCTGCTCGGCGAGGCCATCGAGAAGGTCGGCGAGGACGGCGTGATCACCGTCGAGGAGTCCTCGACCCTGGCCACCGAGCTGGTGATCACCGAGGGTGTGCAGTTCGACAAGGGCTTCGTGTCCGCGCACTTCGCCACCGACCCGGAGAACCAGGAGGCGGTGCTCGAGGACGCGCATATCCTGCTGTACCGGGAGAAGATCGCGGCAATCGCCGACCTGCTGCCACTGCTGGAGAAGGTGGCCGGCACCGGCAAGCCGCTGCTGATCGTGGCCGAAGACGTCGAGGGCGAGGCACTGTCCACGCTGGTGGTCAACGCCCTGCGCAAGACACTCAAGGCGGTCGCGGTCAAGGCGCCGTACTTCGGTGACCGCCGCAAGGCGTTCCTGGACGATCTCGGTGTGGTCACCGGGGCCAGCGTGGTATCCACCGAGATCGGCATCAAGCTTTCCGAGGCCGGCCTGGAAGTACTCGGCTCCGCGCGCCGCGTCGTGGTCACCAAGGACGACACCACCATTGTGGACGGTGCCGGTTCACGCTCCGATGTGGACGTCCGGATCGAGCAGATCCGCAAGGAGATCGAGACCACCGACTCCGACTGGGACCGGGAGAAGCTGCAGGAGCGGCTGGCCAAGCTGGCCGGCGGCATCGCGGTGATCAGGGTCGGTGCGGCCACTGAGACCGAGCTGGCCGAGCGCAAGCACCGAATCGAGGACGCGGTGTCGGCCACCAAGGCCGCGGTCGAGGAAGGCATCGTGCCGGGCGGCGGGTCGTCCCTGGTGCATGTTGCCAAGGAGCTGGAAGGCGGCCTGGGGCTGATTGGGGACGAGGCCACCGGCGTGGCGATCGTCCGGGACGCGCTGTCCGCCCCGTTGCAGTGGATCGCGGCCAACGCCGGCTTCGAGGGCCCGGTCGTGGTGCAAAAGGTTCGTGAGCTGAGCTGGGGCCACGGCTTCAACGCGGCCACGCTCCGCTACGGCAGCCTGGTCGACGCCGGCGTGGTGGACCCGGTGAAGGTCACCCGCTCCGCGGTGACCAACGCCGCGTCGATCGCCCGGATGGTGCTCACCACCGAGAGCTCCGTGGTGGAGAAGAAGGCGGAGGAGCCGGGAGCCGGCGCGGGTCACGGCCATGGGCACGGCCACGGCCACGGGCCTGGTTTCTGATCCTGAAACGACGAATGCCGCACCCGGTCAGCCGATCAGGTGCGGCATTCACCGCAAGAGGTGACGTCAGGTAGTCACAGCGAGCGTGCGCTTCTCCATCTTGATGATGGCTTCGCGCTCGGACTCGGACAGGCCGCCCCAGATCCCGTACGGCTCGTGCACGGCGAGCGCGTGGCGACGGCACATGTCCAGGACCGGGCAGGCCTGGCAGATGGCCTTCGCCCGGGCTTCGCGGCGGGCCCGGGCCGGGCCGCGCTCCCCGTCCGGGTGGAAGAAGAACGCGCTGTCCATGCCACGGCAGGAGCCCTCGAGCTGCCAGTCCCACACGTCCGCGTTGGGCCCTGGAAGCCTGCGGGTATCCGCCATCGTGACCGCCTCCTCGTCGGTACAGCCGTAACGCCGATACTCCATTCGGTGCAGCACCAACGCTAGAACCGCGCCAATACTTGTTCAAGAGTGATCGACTCATTAGCTGCGGAATTCAGCCGTTCGGCATCACTCGGTAGACGCAGCGTGGTCGTTGGTCCAGTTGCCGGGCACTGCGTGTCACCCGACGATGGGGGTGTGGCGACGAAGTCCGAACCCGCGATCGATGGCCACGACCTCATGCGCGAACCAACTCTCCCGGTCGCCGCGGTCGCCCGCCGGCTCGGCATCGCGCCGGCGACCCTGCGCACCTGGGACCGCAGGTACGGGATCGGCCCGAGTGGACACACCACCGGCCGGCACCGCCGCTACGCCCCGGCCGACATCGCCCGGCTGGAGATGATGCAGCGGGCGCTGCTGCGCGGCGCCACCCCCGCGGAGGCGGCCGAGTACGCACTGCGGGCCACCCCCGAACCGGGCGTGGCGCCGGCCGGCAGCGCCGATGACCTCGAGGCGGAGCTGGCGTCGCTGATCGGCGGTGCGGTGACCGGCCGTCCGGGGGGCGGGAGCGTGCTGCGGTTGCCCGGCCGCTCGCCGGCCGCCCGCGGGCTGGGCCGGGCGGCGCTGGCCATGGACGCCACGGCCGCCCAGCAGCTGATCACCGACGCGATCGCCGAGCAGGGCGTGATTCCGGTCTGGGACACGGTGATCCGCCCGGTGCTGGCCGCGGTGGCCGCCCGGTGGGAGCACTCCGGCGAGTACGTCGAGGTCGAGCACCTGCTGCACGAGTGCGCGTTGGCCGCCGTGATCGGCGCGACCCCGCTGGTGTCCGCGCCCCGCAACCCCCGCCCGGTGCTGCTCTGCTGCGTCCCCGACGAACGCCACAGCCTGCCGCTCTACGTGCTGCGCGCCGCCCTCGCCGCCCGCGGCCTCGGCACCCAGCTGCTCGGCGCCGCGCTGCCGGCCGACGCCCTGGCCGCCGCCGTCCGCCGCACCGCCCCCGCCGCCGTGGCGCTCTGGGCCCAACTCCCGCGCCACGCCTCGGCCCCGGTCTTCGACCACATCCCCAAAACCCGCCAGCCCATCCGCCTCTTCGCCGCCGGCCCCGGCTGGCACACCACAGACCTCCCCACCCGCGTCGAACGCCTCGACGATCTCCCCGCCGCCGTCGACCGCCTCGAATCCCTCCTCTAACCCCGCGAGTCCCCGGTTCCAGCACGCGAGTCCCCGGTTCCAGCACATGAGTTCGGGGTTCGGGCGTGTGAGTCGTACGCTGCGGCACCGTGATCAACCTGTACCGGGCCGCGTTCGGGGACCGGCCGGACACGGTGATCACGACCGTGCCCGCCGGCCCTGAGGACCGCTGGCTCGCCGCCGTGACACTCGGCGGCCAGGGTCGCTACGCCGCCGCCGCGACCCTGCTGCGGCCGGTGATCACCGGCGCCGAGCCCGTTCTCGGCGCGCTCGCCGCCGCCACCCTCGCCGCGCACCGGCGCCAGCTCGGCGGGCACGCGGCCGCCCGCGACCTCGACCGGCTGGCGTACCGGCGGCTCGCCGGCCACGACGCCCCGCACGCCTGGTCCGACGTGCTGCTGGGGCTCGCCGCCGACGCGCTCGGCCTGGGTCGGATCCCCGAGGCCCGGCGGTTCGCCCACCGGGCCCAGCAACTCGGCGACACCGGCTGGCGCGGCGCGATCCGGCTTGGCTGGGTGTCGGCCGAGATCGAGTTGGGCGCGGGCCGTCCGGAGCACGCCGTGCCGCATGCCGAGCAGGCCGCCGAGCGAGCCGCCAACGCCGGCTCCGCGCGGCACCAGGTCAAGTCCGGGCTGGTGCTGGGGGCGGCGCTGGCCGTGCGCGGACTGGACGCCGACCGGGCGAGGGCTCGACAGCTCCTGGACACGGTGCGCCGCCGGGCTTCCCGGCTCGGTTTGCTTTCGCTATTGTGGCCGTGCCGCCTACTTCTCGCCGGCCTGGAGCCGGCGAACGCTCACACACACCACCGTGCGGCCGCCTACGCCGTGCACGGTGTGTTATGTCGCGCGGACCCGGACGGTCGCCGGATCGCCCGCGCTTCGCCGTGGGTACCGGATCTTGCTGGTCTGACCGGGTGAATACGGCCGCTAGGACAACCGGGCGAACTTCTTCGCAGATTTACCACCAGATCGGGTCAAGGTTGCGCGCTCTGCGTCCGATAGGTGAGTTGGAACGTCACTCGGCTGCAGGAAGGAGTCCCCGTGACGACGGTCTTGATCTGCGACGACCGACGCGGGGTACGCGAGGGCCTTACTCGTGTCATGTCCGCTGTCCCCGGCGTCAGTCGCATCGACTGTGTAGCGCACGGTGACGAGCTGCTCGCCCGATACTCCAGAGCTCCGGTCGACGTGGTGCTGGTCGGCACGCAGCGCGCGGTGCCCACCGGCGTGGAGGCCACCCGCCGGTTGGTGTCGGCGAACCCGCAGGCCAACGTGATCGTGTTCGGTGCGCCGGACGACGCCAGCAGCATCGCCGCGGCGATCGCCGGCGGCGCCCGCGGCTACCTGCGCTGGGACGCCTCCCGGCCGGAGCTGGTCGCGGCCCTGGCACACACCCTGGCCAGCACCTCGGTGCCGGCGCCCCGGCAGCCCAGCGACCCCGGTGTCCAGCTCACCGACCGGGAGCTGCAGGTGCTCCGCGGGATGGCGATGGGCAAGAGCAACGGGCAGATCGGCCGGGAGCTCTACCTGTCGGAGGACACCGTCAAGACGCACGCCCGCCGGCTCTTCCGCAAACTCGGCGTGCGCGACCGTGCGCAGGCCGTAGCGCACGGCTTCCGCCGCGGCCTCGTCTCATAACGTCCGAACCGAAACTCTGGGAGACGTGTGCTCGCGGAATGCGCGAGCCCAGTCGTTTCGGGTGTTTTCTGGGGGTGCAACCCCCCAGACCCCGCCCGGGGGCGAGCCCCCGGACCTCCAACGGGGGTTGACTGCGCGCCTTCGCCGCGTTCCGTGCACAATCGGCAGCGGACGCGGCGTTCGCCGTGCCCACGACCCGGGGCCTGGGCAGGTGACGGACGCTCCATGGCGGAACTTATCGCCCGAGGTACGGTAGACGTCGCCGTAGCGGTGGGACCGCGGTTCCAGACGGTGACGGCGGACGAACCGTACCGACTCGTAACACCGAGGCTGCTCGCTGCGATGACCACATCGGGGGACGGACTGGACGCTTCCGTAAGCGCCGCCGTCGAGGGTGATCCTCGGGCAGTTGAGCGCGTGCTCGCGTCCATCCGGCCCTTGGTGGTGCGGTATTGCCGCGCCCGAGTAGGCAGGCAGGAACGAAACTTCGCTTCGGCGGACGACGTGGCCCAGGAGGTGTGTCTCGCGGTGCTGACGGCACTGCCTAGCTACCGCGACCAAGGTCGGCCATTTCTTGCTTTTGTGTACGGCATCGCCGCGCACAAGGTCGCTGACGCGCATCGGGCGGCCGGACGTAACCGATCGGAGCCCGTGGCCGACGTTCCTGATGAACCGGAGACGGAGGCCGGTCCGGAGCAGCGGGCCCTGCGGCAGGAGCTCACTCAGCAGATGAGCGAATTGCTTCAGGTCCTTCCCGATAAGCAGCGAGAGATCGTATTGTTACGTGTGGTAGTCGGCCTTTCCGCGGAGGAGACGGCCGAGGCGGTCGGCTCCACGCCCGGAGCGGTCCGGGTGGCCCAGCACCGGGCGCTGGCGCGGTTGCGGAAGAGTTTGTCGGCGGAGGAGGTGGTCTGATGGCGGAAGTGCCGGAGCGTGAGTTGACGGGTGACATCGAGTCCCTCTTGCGGATCACACGGCCCCTCGACCCTCCCGATGACGACGACGCCATCGACTTCTCCCTGGTGCACGCCGACGACGCGTTCCTGGACGCGCTGGGGGCCGCGCAGCCCGCCCCGGAGAGCACCTTCGCCGACGACCGGCTGGCCGCGCTGCTGCTGTCCTGGCGGGAGGACGTGGACGCCGAGCCGATCGGCAACCTGGTCGAGCCGAAGCTCGCGGTGGCCACCGTGCAGGCGGCCAGAGCCCGGCAGCGGCGCGGGCCGAGGCTGCTCGCCCCGCTGGCCGCTGCTGCCGCGGTGCTCGCGATCGCCTTCGCCGGTATCGGACTCGCTGCGCAGAACGCCCAGCCGGGCGACACGCTGTGGGGTCTGGCCCGGGTGCTCTACGCCGATCACGCCCGTTCGGTCGAGGCGGCCCAGGCGGTCCGTTCGGATCTGAACCGGGCCGAGGAGGCGCTGGCCAAGGGCAAGCTGGCCGAGGCGAAATCCATGCTCGATGAGGCCCGGCACACGCTGCCGACGGTGGCCAACGAGGACGGCAAGAGCGACCTGCAGGCCCAGCACCAGGCGCTGGTCGACAAGCTCCCGGACAACCCGGCGGTCGGGGCCTCGCCCCCGCCGGCCGCGTCGCCGTCCACCGTGCCGGGCACCGACACCACGGTCGCCAACACCAGCACGCAGGACCCGAGCACCACGAACCCGCCGCCGACCACCACGACCACCACCACCGAACCGCCGGTGACCACGACCACCGAGTCGGGCGGCGGCCGGGTGGAGACCACCGCGACGGCGCCGGCCACCGCGCCGGCCGCCAAGGAGGGCAACCCGGCGGGCGACCCGGCCGCGGGCGCCAACCCGGCGGCGACCTCGCCTTAACGGGCTGGCCGGTCAGGAGCCGCCGGCGCGCCGGGTGGAGTGCGGCAGGCGGGCCAGCGTCCCGTCGGCGAACCCCTTGCAGTACTCCCAGCTCACGTAGTCGGCCGGGTTGGGGTCGAAGGCCGGCTCGTGCGGGCGCATCAGCCCGTCCCGCAGCAGCTGCTCCAGGCTGGCCCGCAGCAGCGCCCAGTCGTGGTAGTGCGGGTCCTGGCACTCGGCGCAGTCCACCACCACCCCGCGGACCCCGCGCGGCGCCAGCAGGGTCTCGTACACCGCGAGGTCGGCGAGGTCGGCCAGCAGCTCGGTGCGCTCGTCCGCGCTGATCGGCTGGACCTGCTCATCGGGCGGCTCGCCGAGCACCGACGACGGGTCGACCGGGTCGTCGGCGAAGGGGTCCGGCGGCAGGCCGTCGTGCGAATCGTTCGACACGACCACGCACGGTACCCGCCGTGGTCTGGGGCGTGTCCAGATACCATGGGAAGTACCGTTCACCTCTCTCCCCAACGCCAGCGAAAACCCCGCGTCGGCGGCACCCCGAGGAAGGTCTGCCACACATCATGACCAGCGAGCTCACCGCTGCTGAGGTCCCGGAGAAGTTCGCCATGCTGGGCCTCACCTTCGACGACGTGCTGCTGCTGCCGGCGGAATCCGACGTGGTGCCGAGCGCGGTGGACACCAGCACCCGGCTGTCCCGCAACATCACCCTGCGCGTCCCCCTGGCCTCGGCGGCCATGGACACGGTGACCGAGGCGCGGATGGCGATCGCGATGGCGCGCCAGGGCGGCATCGGCATCCTGCAGCGCAACCTGTCCATCGAGGAGCAGGCCCGGCAGGCGGAGACCGTCAAGCGGTCCGAGGCCGGCATGGTCACCGACCCGATCACCTGCTCGCCCACGGACACGCTGGCCGACGTGGACGCGCTGTGCGCGCGCTACCGGATCTCCGGGGTGCCGGTGACGGACGCGGAGTCGGCGCTCGTGGGGATCATCACCAACCGGGACATGCGGTTCGAGGTCGACCACACCAAGCTGGTCAGCGACGTGATGACGAAGGGGCCGCTGGTCACCGCGCAGGTGGGCGTGTCGGCGGACGCCGCGCTCGGGCTGCTGCGCCGGCACAAGGTGGAGAAGCTGCCGATCGTGGACGGGGCGGGCAAGCTGCGCGGCCTGATCACGGTGAAGGACTTCGTCAAGACCGAGCAGTTCCCCAACGCCACCAAGGACCCCGACGGGCGGCTGCTGTGCGGCGCGGCCGTCGGGGTGGGCGACGACGCCTACAAGCGCGCCATGGCCCTGGTGGACGCCGGTGTGGACGTGCTGATGGTGGACACCGCGCACGGGCACTCGCGGGGCGTGCTGGGCATGGTCTCGCTGCTCAAGCGGGAGCTGGGCGACACCGTCGACGTGGTCGGCGGCAACGTGGCCACCCGGGCCGGTGCGCAGGCCCTGGTGGACGCCGGCGCGGACGGGGTGAAGGTGGGGGTGGGCCCGGGCTCGATCTGCACCACCAGGGTGGTGGCCGGGGTCGGCGTCCCGCAGATCACCGCGATCTACTCGGCGGCACAGGCCTGCCAGCCGGCCGGGGTGCCGGTGATCGGCGACGGCGGCATCCAGTACTCCGGCGACATCGCCAAGGCGATCGCCGCCGGCGCGGACGCGGTGATGCTGGGCAGCCTGCTGGCCGGCACCGCGGAGTCGCCGGGTGAGCTGATCCTGCACGGCGGCAAGCAGTACAAGATCTACCGGGGCATGGGCTCGATTGGGGCCATGCAGTCCCGCGGCGAGGCCAAGTCCTACTCCAAGGACCGCTACTTCCAGGACGACGTGCTCTCCGAGGACAAGCTCGTGCCGGAGGGCATCGAGGGCCGCATCCCGTTCCGCGGTCCGCTCGCCCAGGTGGTCCACCAGCTCGTCGGCGGGCTGCGCTCCGGCATGGGCTACACCGGGTCACGCACGATCGCCAACCTTCAGCGTGCGCAGTTGGTCCGAATTACCGCCGCGGGTCTGAAAGAGAGCCACCCGCACGACATCACGATGACCGTCGAGGCCCCCAATTACACGAGTCGTTGAGGCCATTCAGCGCAAGGCTCGGCAACAATCGGTTACCGATCACTAACAGTGATCAACTTTGGCCACAAATTGTAACCGGAATTGTGAATCGTCGACCAAATGGTCAGAGATTGGCACCCACGCTGACGACGGTGTTGCGACCATCGTTTTTGGCTTTGTAGAGCGCGGTGTCCGCGGCCAGGAGCAGGCGGTCGACGACCGTGCCGGAGTCCGGGCAGACGGCCACCCCGATCGAGACCGACAGGCCGGAGATGGTCGCCACCTGATGATCTTCGATGGCGACCTCCACCTCGAGCTTGGTCACCGCGGCGCGGATCCGCTCGGCGATGGCGATGGCCTGGTGCTCGGTGATGTCCGGCAGCAGCACGGCGAACTCCTCGCCACCGAACCGGCCGACCACGTCATAGTCCCGGACCTCGGCCCGCAGCAGGTTGCCGACCGCCTTGAGCACCGAGTCGCCGGCCAGGTGCCCGTGGGTGTCGTTGACCCGCTTGAAGTGGTCGAGGTCGACCATGAGCACACCGCAGGCCGACTGCGAGCGCTGCGCCCTGGCCAGCTCCCGGGAGGCCAGGTCGCGCCAGCCGAACGCGTTGAACAGGCCGGTCTTCTCGTCGGTCGCAGCGGCCACCTCGAGCTGTTTGAGCAGCACGTTGCGGTGCATCATGACCAGCGGCGGCAGCACCAGCAGCACCAGCACCGGCTGGTAGGCCAGGGCCAGCGCGACCAGCCCGCCGAGGCAGAGCGTGACCAGCTCGAGCGCGTTGTCGCTCCAGGTGCCGAACAGGTCGGTGATCGACCGCTCGCGCGTGTACAGCGTGATGCTGGTGACCGCGAGCAACAGGTTGACCAGCTCGAACACCGCCGCGGCGAGCAGCACGATGAGGGTGCCCTGCGCGGTCGCCGGCCGCGCCTCGGTCAGCACGCCGAGCCCGCTGACCTGCACCGCGTACGACGCCGCCCAGCAGGACAGCACGCTGGCCGCGGTGCTGGCCACCACGCGGTGCGCCGGGCGGCTGCGCACGTGCCGCCAGACCCGCAGCCACAGATGCAGGTACAGCAGCACGGCCAGCACCGACACCCAGCCCGGGGTGAGCAGCGCCGCGCCCGCGACGTACCACACCGAGGTCACGTTGATGTGCGACTGGCCCGCCATCCACCGGCGGACCCGTTCGATGTGCCGGGACATCTCGCCCTGCCCGACGCCGAGCGCCAGCAGGACCAGAAACCACTGGATGTCGGCCCGCATGACCGGGCGGCTGAACAGATCCGCGAGCATCAGCACGGCCGCGGAGGTGTCGCAGAGGAGACCGAATGCGAGCCACCGCGGCCGAGTGGACGACCACATGATCCACCGGGTCGGCCATAAGAGTGGTCTGGCTACCCTATGGGCGATGGCGCCGGCGTGGCTCATAATGGTCCTGTCGTACTCGTCTCCTTTTGCCAAGGGTATCTGTCGCGCCACGGGCTGTCAGTCAGATGGGCGGGTGTGGCATGCTTACCCGGCTAGCGGAGGTGAATCCCCGATGCGTACGCGTGAACTGTAGTTACTCGGTGTCCGTAGTGGCATACCAGCGGTCAGGTTCGGCGGCAAAAGTCCGCCGCCAGGCCAGTGCCGCGGGTATGGCAATCACAAGTCCAATGACACCCACAATCCCCACCGTGCGGGCTGTACCGATTCCGTCGGCCAGCAACCCCGCCAGCAGCGGGCTGAGCCCCTGGATCGTTGCCACGCCCGACTGCGACAGACCGAGTGCCTGAGCCCGGCTGGCGTCGGGCACACCCCGGGTGAACGACGCGGACGACTGCATGAGGACGGCCGTGCCGAGCGCTCCGGCCAGTGCGAACAGCACCACGGAGACCACCAGCCCGGGCGCCAGGAACACCGGCAGCAGGGGCACCGCGCTCGCCACCGCGAGCGGGCCCAGCACCTTCGGCCGAACCTTGGGCGAGACCCACCGGCTGAACACCAGCGCGCCGACCACGCTGCCCAGTGGATCACTGGCCAGGATCAGTCCAACCGCGACCGGTCCGCCGCCGATCTCCGCGGTGTAGGGCGCCGCCAGTCCTTCGTAGACGATCAGGAACGCGGTCAGCCAGCCGAGCAGCAGCAGCACCCGCAGGCCACGGTCCCGCCAGATGAGCCGCGCCCCGGCGCCGGCCGAGGAGAAGAACGGCGGCCGGTCCGCCTTGCTCGCCGCGGCGGGCCTCGCCTGCAGGCCGAGCCGGACGAACAGCCCCGAAGCCAGGAACGTCGCCGCGTCCAGGACCAGGCCCACGTTCGGGTTGATCGCCGCGATCAACACGCCGCCACCGGCGAAGCCGATCATCTGCGCGGTCTGCATGGTGATGTTGCGGATGCCCAGGCCCACCACGTACAGGTCGCCGGGGAGCACCGTGGGCAGCAGCGCGAGCTGGGCGGCCTTGAACGGGGCCTGCAGGAACGACACCCCGGCCACCAGCGCGCAGATCAGCGCGAACGGCACGCCCGGCACGGCCACCAGGCCGATCAGCAGCGCGCGCAGCACGTCGGAGACGACCATGACCTCGCGGCGGGGGAACCGGTCGGCCAGGCCCGACAGGAAGATCCCGCCGAGGAACGCCGGCGCCAGGGTGAGCGCGTAGGTGAGACCGGTCAGCGCCGCCGAGTCGGTGCGCTGGAACACCAGGACCGCCAGCGCGACCCTGGCCAGCTGGTCACCGGCCTGCGAGAGCGCCTCCGCGGCCCACATGGCGCGGAACTCGGCGACGGCGAAGACCGATCTGAAGGTGACGTGCGTCCCCCGTCCCAATAGAAGCTCCCTTGACCCGGCTGCCCTCACGTCCGGGAGCTTCCGCTTCCGGAGCAGCTCACGGTAGCCGATTGCCCACGAGAGGTGCTGCCCGCCAAACGGCCGGTCTCGACCATGACGGAGAGACCGGAAGCTGAGGAAGAACCGGCTCACGGTGAGGATAGGCTCGCGCCGACCGGAGAGGGGACTGACATGCGTGATCTGGTCGAGATCGGCATGGGTCGCACGGCCCGCCGAGGGTTCGGGCTGGACGAGGTGGCGATCGTGCCCTCGCGGCGGACCCGCTCCTCCAAGGACGTCTCCACGGCGTGGCAGATCGACGCGTACCGGTTCGACATCCCGCTGATCACGCACCCGACCGACGCGATCGTCTCGCCGGCCACCGCGGTCGCCGTCGGCGGGCTCGGCGGGCTGGGTGTGATCAACGCCGAGGGGCTCTGGGCGCGGCACCCCGACGTGAACGAGGCGCTGGCCCGGCTGATCGGCGCCGCCCGGACCGAGGATCAGTTCGACGACGGGCAGCTCGTCGGGTTGCTGCAGGAGCTGCACGCGGCACCGATCCGGCTGGACCTGATCACCGAGGCGATCAAGCAGGTGAGCGCGGCCGGGGTGACCGTCGCGGCCCGGGTCAGCCCGCAGCGCGCCGCCGAGCTCACCCCGGACCTGCTGGCCGCCGGCGTGGAGATTCTGGTGCTGCAGGGCACGATCGTGTCCGCCGAGCACGTGGCGCGGGACCGGGAGCCGTTGAACCTCAAGAGCTTCATCGCCGAGCTGGACGTTCCGGTGATCGCCGGCGGGGTGCACGACTACCGCACCGCCATGCACCTGATGCGCACCGGGGCGGCCGGCGTGATCGTCGGCTACGGCCACAGCCGGGACGTGACCACGACGGACGACGTGCTGGGCATCGGGGTGCCGATGGCCACCGCCATCGTGGACGCCGCCGCGGCCCGCCGGGACTACCTGGACGAGACGGGCGGGCGCTACGTCCACGTGATCGCCGACGGCGGCATCGAGGTGAGCGGGGAGATCGCCAAGGCGATCGCGTGCGGGGCGGACGCGGTGATGCTCGGCGCGCCGCTGGCCGCCGCCGCGGAGGCACCCGGGCGGGGGCTGTACTGGACCGCGGCCGCCGCGCACCCGTCGCTGCCGCGCAGCCGGGTGGACATCGTGGTCGAGGAGCCGCGTACGGACCTGCGCACGTTGCTTTTCGGGCCGTCCAGCGCCGCCGACGGCGCGGTCAACCTGTTCGGCGCGCTGCGCCGGGCGATGGCGAAGACGGGCTATTCGGACGTCAAGGAGTTCCAGAAGGTCGGCCTGACGGTGCGGGCATGAGCGAGCTTGCGAGCGAATCAATGTCACAGGGCGACCGCGAGCGGCTCGACCGAGCCTGCGAGGGGGAGCTGTGAGCGGGCCGGTGGTGTCTGGACTGACGGGCAGCGCAGGGAGCGAGGAACGAGCGACCGGGCAGCGCAGGAAGGAAGACACCATCTTTGGGCCCGCTCGCGCGAGCGGAGCGAGCCAATGGAGCACGGCATGAGCCCCCGGAAGGTGGTCGCCGAGCGGGCCGGGGTGGCGCTCGTCGAGTTGCTCGAGGGGGACCAGGAGTGGCTGAACGAGCGGGGTGACGGGGCGTTCGAGTCGGACCCGGACGACCGGGAACCGTTGCAGCGCTTGACCGTGTACCGGCTCGGGGTGGCCGACGCGGGGTCCGGCGAGTTGGTGGGCAGCGTCAGCTGGCACGCCGAGGGGTACGGGCCCACCGTCACCTGCGCGGCCTGGAACATCGGGATCGCGCTGCTGCCGGCGGCGCGCGGGCGCGGCATCGGATCAGGCGCGCAGCGGATGCTGGCCGAGTACCTGTTCGCCACCACCGAGGTGGACCGGATCGAGGCCAGCACCGAAGTGATCAACATGGCGGAGCGGCGGGCGCTGACCCGGGCCGGGTTCCGGGCCGAAGGGGTCATCCGCGGCGCCGCCATGCGCGGCGGTGTCCGGCGTGACTACCTGGGTTTCGCGCTGCTCCGCTCAGACCTCCGCCCGGCCTCCGACGAGCGGGTGATCGTCGCCGCGCGCGACGGAGTCGGCTTGGCCGAGCCGTTTCCCGGCGACGTGGACCAGGTGTTCAAGGCCAGCGCGAGCGAGTTCGACCAAGATGAGGACCGCCGCCCGCGGCCGATGCTGGCCCCGGTTCCGAGCCACCACCTGATCGTGCTCGACACCACGACCGGCGCCATGCTCGGCGGCGTCAGCTGGCACGCCGTCGACTACGGCGGAACCCTCGGCGCGGCGGCCTGGAACATCGGGATCGGTCTGGTCCCCGAGGCCCGCGGCCGCGGCGTGGGAACCCTGGCGCAGCGGCTGCTCATGGAGCACCTGTTCGCCACCACCGAACTCGACCGCGTCGAGGCGTCCACCGACGTGGCGAACGTGGCCGAGCAGCGGTCCCTGGAGAAGGCCGGCTTCCGCCGCGAGGGCGTGCTCCGCGGCACCCAGGTCCGCGGCGGCATCCGCCGCGACCTCGTGCAGTACGGCATCCTCCGCAGCGATCTCTAGGTTGGTGAGCGGCAGTTGGCGGGGCGGTGGCGGGCTCGTCTGCGGGTTGGGTTGGGTGGCGGGGCGGCGGT
This sequence comes from Actinophytocola sp., assembly GCF_036002505.1. Classification (GTDB taxonomy): domain Bacteria; phylum Actinomycetota; class Actinomycetes; order Mycobacteriales; family Pseudonocardiaceae; genus DASYTH01. Next base: position 25,146 of record NZ_DASYTH010000179.1, read on the forward strand.
TTCGGCGTGGCTGAGTCCAAAGAAGGCTGGGGACGAGGTGGGGACCTGGGCCGGTCTTTCGGGTACGTCTTGGCGGGGTGGGCCTGGCGAGGGTGGCTGATCTTGTCCGGTGTGCGGTTTGGCGGGCCGAGAAGAAGGCCATGATCGCCAGAATGGGAGCGAGACGCTCATATACGAGCGTCTCGCTCCCCTATCGCTGATCATGGACACCTCCCCAGACCCAGCCCGCTGACGAGCCGTGCGACAGCCGCTCAGGCGGGGAGGGGGCAGCCGAGGGCGGTCAGCTCAGTGCGGCCCTCGGCTGCGCGGTCGTCGAGGAGGAGCAGGGTGCAGGCGCGCTCGAAGCGGGCGTCGAGGTGTTCCCAGGCGGTGACGGAGCGTTCGAGGGCGGCGCGGTCGCCGGTGAGCCGGCTGGTGGCGCGGTCCAGGCAGGCGGCGGCCCAGGCGTTCTCGGCGGCGACGGGGGTGGCGGCGGCCAGGCGTTCCGCGGCGTCGGGGGTGCGCGCGGCGGCGGCGACCTCGGCGGCGAGGGCCCAGGCGTAGGCGTCGTAGTACCAGTGCGGGGTGGTGTACCAGTCGGGTCCTGGGGTGCCGGTGGTGCGGGCCAGGGCGCGGTCGAGGTCGCCGAGGTGCAGGGCCACCCGGGCGTCGGCGAAGGCGGAGAACAGGTCGAGGTTGCGGTGGGACAGGGGGTCCGGGCCGCCGATGACGGTGCCGGCGCGGTCGCGCCAGGTGCGGTAGCCGCCGAGGTCGCCGCGCAGGCCGTGAGCCAGGGCCATGGCGTAGACCGCCGGGGACATCCAGCGGGCGGCGGGCCGGCCGGCGCGTTCCCAGGCCCGCCACATCACCGTGGCGTGGGTTTCCGCCTCGTCGAAGGCGCCCTGCAGCACCAGCGGGAGGACGAGCTGGCTGGCGGAGTTGTGCTGCTGGCCGAGCATCACGGCTTCCAGCTGGACGCGGCGGGCGTTGGCCACGGCCGTCGGCAGCTCGCCGGCCATCAGCGCGAACTCGTTGGCCATGTGGAAGATGTCGGTGATCTCGAAGCCGGCGCGGGGGTCGTGCCGGGGGAGGCGGTCGAGCAGCCTGACCCGCTCGGAGTTGAGTTCGAACGCCGCGCGCATCCGGCCGGTGCGGGCCAGCGTGCAGGTGACCGCGTCCAGGGCGCCGCTGATCAGGGCCGGATCGCCCACCGCTCGGGCCGCGGCGAGGGCCGCTTGGGACAGCTCGTGGTCGGGCGTGATCTTGGCGGGAACGCTGTTCCAGGCCCGGGCGGCGGTGAGATACGCGGCCACCACCGGGTCGCCGGGCGGGGCGATCTCGGTGGCGGTGTCGAGCAGGTCGCACAGCTCGGCGTGCGGGATCTCCTCGGGGAAGTCGGCGGGGGCGCGGTCGGCGATGGTCACGGCGAAGGCCAGCGCGGTGGCATGGGCGGCCGGGTCGCCCGCCGACTTGGCCCGGTCGGCGGCCTCCACCAGCAGGGCGAACGCCTGGTCGCCGCGCATGTTGGCGAGCGCCACGTCGGCGGCCAGCCGGAGGTCCGCCGCGGCGTGCGCGTCGGTGGCGGCGCGGGCCGCGGTCGACCGGTAGTGCTGGCCGGCTTCGACCATGAAGCCCCGGGCGTAGCTGAGGCGGCCGAGGGCCTGGCCGAGCTGGTGCGCCGTGGGGTCCGGGCCCGGCGGGGCGGCGGTGAGTGCGGCGCGCAGGTCGTCGGCCACCGCGTCGAAGTCGTCCCGCCAGGGCTTGCCGGCGTCGATGCGCTGGGCCAGCTCCTCGGCGGCGAGGGCGGCCCAGGACAGATGCCGGGCCCGGGTGTCCGGCTCCTCACCGGCCGCCTCCAGCTTGGCCAGTGCGTAGGCCCGCACCGTCCCCAGCAGCCGCCACCGGCTGCGCGCCCCGTCCCGCCGGTGCACCAGCAGGCTCTTGTCGGCCAGCCGCCCGATCAGGTCCGCGACCAGGCCGCGGTCGCCCGGGGTGACCGCGGCCGCGCCGTCGAGGTCGAAGCCGCCGGAGAACACGCCGAGCCGGCGGAACAGCGCGCGCTCGGCGTCGTCCAGCAGGTCGTGGCTCCAGTTGATCACGTCGCGCAGCGAGCGGTGCCGGTGGTCGGCGCCGCGGCCGCCGGAGAGCAGCTGCAGGTGGTCGGCCAGGCCGGCGATGAGGCCGTCCACCCCGAGCGAGGCGATCCGCGCGGCGGCCAGCTCGATGGCCAGCGGCATGCCGTCCAGGCGGGCGCACAGGGCGCCGACCAGCGAGTGCTCGTCGGTGAAGTCGGGGTCGGCGGCGGCCGCGCGGTCCAGGAACAGGGCTTCGGCCTCCGAGCCGAGCGGGCCGCCGGTGTCCGCGGACACCAGTGACAGCGGCGGCACCCGGATGGTGCGCTCGCCGGGCACGCCGAGTCGCTCGCGGCTGGTGGTCAGCACGGTCAGCTCGGGGCAGGCGGTGAGCAGGCGCTCGGTGAACGCCGCCGCGGCGTCCAGCAGGTGCTCGCAGTTGTCCAGCACGAGCAGCATCGGGCCGCGGCCGAGCTCCTCGAGGACCACCTCGTCCAGCGGCTGCTGCGGATGCTCGGTCACGCCGAGGACGGCGGCCGCGGCCTGGGCCACGAACCCCTCGCGGACCGGCACCAGGTCCACGAACGCGCCGCCGTGCGGGAACGAGCCGGCGGTGCGCTCGGCCGTCGCCGCGGCCAGCCGGGTCTTGCCGACGCCACCCGGGCCGACCAGGCTCACCAGCCGCGACTCGGTGAGCGCCGCGCCGATCGCGGCGAGCTCGCGCTCCCGGCCGATGAAGCTGGTCCACGCGACCGGGCGGCCGACCAGCTCGCCGGCCGGTTTGTGCGCGGTGTGCGCCAGGTCGGCCAGCGCGCGCCGGTCGTCCACGCCGAACTTGCGCAGCAGCGAGGAGACGTGGCTTTCCACGGTGCGCACGGAAATGTGCAGCCGGCCGGCGATCTGCGCGTTGCTCAGCCGGTCGCCAATGGCGGCCAGCACTTCGGCCTCGCGCTCGGAGACTGCGGCGGCCGGCACAGCTCGGTTCATCGTGGGCCCCAACGAAATCCGTGACGACTCCGTGGTCGGTAGGTGGTCGGCTCGGATGTCTGAGCGGACCCTACCAGGGAAAACTACCAACTATGACCACTCTGGACGCGTGGGAGTTATCCGAGTTCACCGATCGCTTAATCGCGGACCTCGCGGTGGTGGCGCACGCGGCGACCGTGGTAGCCGGTGACCGGCTGGGGCTGTACCGGGCGCTGGCCGACTCCGGGCCGGCGACTCCGGCCGAGGTGGCGGCGGTGGCGGGGTGCGACGAGCGGTACGTGATCGAGTGGTGCCACGCCCAGGCGGCGGCCGGGTACTGCGAGTACGACGAGGAGACCGGCCGGTTCTCGCTGTCCGAGGTGCAGGAGGCGTGCCTGGCGGACGGTCCGGCGTCCCTGTCCGCCGGCATGATGATCGCTGGCGCGCTGTTCAAGAACGAGGAGCCGCTCGCCGAGGCGATCCGGACCGGGGGCGGGTTCGCCTGGGGTGACCACCACGACGACCTGTTCGCCGGTCTGTCCCGGTTCCTCCGCGCCGACTACCGGTCAAACCTGGTGAGCTCCTGGATCCCCGCGCTGGACGGGGTGGCCGCGCGGCTGTCCGCCGGCACCGCGGTGGCCGACGTCGGCTGCGGCCGGGGCGCGGCGGCGATCCTGCTCGCGCGGGCCTACCCGGCGTGCACGGTCACCGGCTTCGACCCGCACCGCCCGTCGGTCGAGGCCGCACGGAAGGCCGCGGTGGACGCCGGGGTCTCCGACCGGGTCAGCTTCGAGGTCGCCTGTGCCCAGGACTTCCCAGGCTCCGACCACGGTTTGGTCTGCACGCTGAACGCGTTGCACCACATGGGAGATCCGGTCGGCGCCGCCACCCACATCCGCTCCGCGCTCGCCCCCGACGGCACCTGGCTCCTGGTCGAGCCGATGGCCGGTGAGTCCGTCGCGGACAACCTGGGCGAGGTCGGCCGCCTCTATTACGCACTGTCCACCCTGGTCAGCACCCCCGCCGCCCGCGCCCAACCCGGCGGCTGGGCCCTCGGCGCCCAACCCAGCGAAGCCCAACTCCGCGGCGTCTGCCGGCGCGGCGGCTTCACCACCTTCCGCCGCGCCACCGAAACCCGCCTGCACCGCGTCTTCGACGTCCGCCCGTGACGTTATTGCGGCTGCCGGGTTTTCGTGCCGGAGAGCGCGGCGACGCCGGCGCCGGCGAGGCCGACCTGCATGGCGAGTTCGATCCAGTCGATGCCGGCGGTGTCGGCCACGCCGAGCACGGTGGCCGCGGCGGTGCCCAGGAACGCGGCGACGACGCCGACGAAGATGGTCAGCAGCAGCGAGACGTGCTGCCGGCCGGGTACGACCAGACGCCCGAGGCCGCCGACCGCGAGCCCGATCAGCAGCGCCGAGATGATCCCAGTGATCTCCACGAGATGTCCCCTCTATCGCATGGGTGAGTAGCCATGACTCAGGATCGCGTCACGGCGCTGCCCGGCGAATCCGGAACTTCCCCGAGGTGCCCCTGATTCGGACCCCTAGCGGACGGAGCGGATCTTGTAGACCAGGACGGCGCCGCTGAGGGCGAAGGCGGCGGTGACGAGGTAGAGGACGGGGTAGCCGCCGAGGTGGGTGACGATCGGGGCGGCGAGCGCGGGGGCGATCACCTGGGGGAGCGAGTTGGCGATGTTGATCACGCCGAGGTCCTTGCCGCGGTCGACGGCCTGGGGGAGGACCTCGGTCAACAGGGCGAAGTCCACTGAGGTGTAGACGCCGAAACCGAGCCCGAGCACGGCCGCCGCGACGAGAGCGCCGGTCCAGGTGGGGAAGCCGGCGAGGATGAGCGCGGCGATCGACACCACGATGCCGGAGACCAGCACGAAGATCCGGCGCCGGCCGAGGCGGTCCGAGGCGATGCCGCCGACCACCACGGTGAGCAGGAGGGTGGCGGCGTAGGTGGCGGTGAGGATGAACACGCCGCCCTCGGGGTCGGGGCGGTGCACGGCGTCCTGCAGGAAGTAGAGCAGGTACACCAGGGGGAGGGCGTTGCCGAGGTTCATCAGGAACCTGGTGAGCCAGGCCCAGCCGAAGTCGGGGTGCAGCCGCGGGTTGATCCAGAACCCGCGCAGGAACGCCCGGGTGTCCCAGGCCGGCCGCAGCGTGGGGTCGAGCACGGTGTCCTTGCGCAGCAACAAATAGGGTATGACGGTGACGAGCAGGAAGACCATGACCGCCAGGTAGCCGCCGACGAACCCGCCGACCGCGGCGGCGAGTGCGGAGCCGGCGACCACGCCGAGGGTCTGCGCCACGCCGAGCCAGCCGCCGACCATGCCGCGCTGCCGGTGCGGAACCTGGTCGGGGATGGCGGCGACGAGTGCGGCCAGCATGGCGTTCAGGGTCACCTGGACCAGGCACCAGCCGATGATCATCACGGCCAGGTTGGGGGCGGAGGCCAGCAGTACCAAACTGAGCGCGCCGCCGAGCGCCCCGACCGCGGTCCACGGCAGGCGGCGGCCGAACCGGGACACCGTGCGGTCGGAGAGCGCGCCGAACAGCGGGTTGGACACCACCGAGAACGCCGCGCCGATGCCGACGACCACCCCGAGTGCGGTCTCCTTGTGGCCCGGCGCAAGGGCTTCCGCCTGCTTGCCGAGCAGCACCTGGATCGGTCCGAACCACCCGGCGTACAACCCGACGCTGGCCAGCGAGATGGCCGCGGTCCACCGCACCTTGACCGGCTCCGTCGGCTCCGCGAGCGCGGTGACCGCCGCGGTGCTCACCGCGTCGCCTTGATGAGATCCCGGTACCAGTAATAGGAATCCTTCGGCGTTCGCTTGAGCGTCGCGTAGTCGATGTGCACCAGGCCGAAGCGTTGCGAGTAGCCGACCGACCATTCGAAATTGTCCACAATGGACCAGACGAAGTAGCCGCGGACGTCCACGCCCTCGTGAATGGCTGCGCGCACCGCTTCCAGATGCGCGTCCAGGTACTCGATCCGGCGCGGGTCGGCCACCCGCCCGCTCTCGTCCGGACCGTCGTCGTAGGCACAGCCGTTCTCCGTGACGTACACCGGAGGAAGCGCGTCGCCGTATCGTTCTTTGAACGTCGTGAGGATCTCCCGCAACCCGTCCGGCACGACCGGCCAGCCGAACCCGGTGGTGGGAACGCCGTCAATCGGTGGGAAGCTGAACGGAAGCCCTTCGGGGACGATCGTGTCAATACCGACCCCCTGCAGGGGCCCCACCCCCTCCGGTCCGTCGATCGGCACCGCCGCGGCCGCGCCCGGCGCGCCGACCCGGCTGGGTTGGTAGTAGTTGATCCCGTACCAGTCCAGCGGAGTGGAGATCACCTTCAGGTCCTCCGCCACCGGTCCGGGCATGGCGGCGGCCAACTCCTCGGCGGGGTAGCGGCCGCGCAGGACCGGGTCGGCGAACAGGCCGTTCACCAAGGCGTCAAAGGCATCCGCCGCGCCGCGGTCCGCCTCGGAGTCGCTGGCCGGCCACACCGGAATGTGATTGTTGGCGATCCCGATGTTGCCCGCGCCGGCCGCCCGGAGCGCCTCGACGGCCAGACCGTGGCCGAGAAGTTGGTGGTGCGCAACGGGAAGCGCGCCGAACACGAGCGCCTTCCCCGGCGCGTGCCCGCCGATGCCGTAGCCGAACAGGGTGACCACCATGGGCTCGTTGAGCGGCATCCACATCCGCACCCGGTCGGCCAGCCGCTCGCCCACCACGGCCGCGTACTCGGCGAACCGGTATGCGGTGTCGCGGTTCAGCCAGCCGCCGAGATCCTCCAGGGCCTGCGGCAGGTCCCAGTGGAACAGCGTGGCCGCGGGCGCGATGCCGGCCTCGCACAGCGCGTCCACCAGCCGGTCGTAGAAGTCCAGCCCGGCCGGGTTGACCGCGCCGCTGCCGGTGGGCACGACCCGCGGCCAGGCTAGGGAGAACCGGTACGCGCCGACGCCGAGGTCCCGCATCAGCGCGACGTCCTCGGGGTAGCGGTGGTAGTGGTCGGTGGCCACCGCGCCGGTGTCGCCGTTCAGGATCTTGCCGGGTGTCGCGGTGAAGGTGTCCCATGTGGACGGTCCACGGCCGTCCTCGCCGGCGGCGCCCTCGATCTGGTAGGCGGCGGTGGCGACACCCCAGAGGAATTCGGCGGGGAACGCGGTCACGGGGCCACCTTTCAGAAACGTGAAAAGAACTCACAGAAGCATGCCGCCGGCCGGCGCGCCGGGTCAAGCGGAACCTCATGCACCCGCCCGGTGTATGTCAAGCATGCGAAGGACAACCCGAATGGCCGGTGGCGCCGTGGCGGCCGCCGTGCTGGTGCTCGCCGCCCCGGTTCCGGCCTCGGCCGGCGGGCCGACCAGCGTGCTGATCGTGTCGCCCGGCCGGCAGGCCACCGCGTCGCTGTACACCACCGACGAGGCCTACACCCGGCTGGAGAAGCTGCTCGGGGACAACCCGACCGCCGATCCGGCGGCCCCGGACCTGCACGGCGGGCCGGGCACCGACGCCATCAACGTCACCTGGCTGGCCCACGACGTGTGGATCTGGCGGGTCGACCGGATCTTCACCGACGCGCCGCAGGGTCCGTGGGTCGAGACGTTCATGCCCACGGAGAGCGGCATCGATTTCAGCAAACCCGGAGTGCGCCACGCGCCGAGCGACAGCGACGGGCTGATGACCCTGCTCAGCGCGTTGCGACTGCTCGGCGAGCCGCCGCCCGCCTACGCGGGCGCCAAGGCCCCGGTCACCCAGCAGCAGCCCGCCCCGGCCGCGACGGTGTCCGAGAGCGCGCCGCCCGACCGCGGCTGGCTGTGGCTGGTGCTCGGGATCGCGGCCGGCGCCGTCCTGGTGATCGGCTTCCGCCCGCTGGCCAGGCGGCTGCGCCCGCAACTAGCCTCGGGGCATGGCTGAACTCGTCAGTAACAAGGACCCTGAGCGGGCCGGCGGTGTCTGGACTGACGAGCAGCGCAGGGCGCGAGCGTCAGCGAGTGACCGAGCAGCGCAGGAGGGAAGACACCGCGTCAAGGCCCGCTCACGCGAGCGGAGCGAGCCCAATGTCACTGCCCGCTCCCGCGAGCGGAGCGAGCCCAATGTCACTGCCCGCTCCCGCGAGCGGAGCGAGCCAATTCAATACGACGTGGTGGTCGTTGGCTCGGGGTTCGGCGGCAGCGTCGCGGCGCTCCGGCTGACCGAGAAGGGCTACCGGGTCGCCGTGGTCGAGGCCGGCCGCCGGTTCGCCGACGACGAGTTCGCCCGGACCTCCTGGGACCTGCGCAACTACCTGTGGGCGCCGGCGCTCGGGTTCTTCGGCATCCAGCGCCTCCACCTGCTCAAGGACGTCATGGTGCTGGCCGGCGCCGGGGTGGGCGGCGGTTCGCTCAACTACGCCAACACGCTCTACCGTCCACTCGAGCCGTTCTACCGGGACCGGCAGTGGGCGCACATCACCGACTGGGAGTCCGAACTGGGCCCGCACTACGACCAGGCCAGCCGGATGCTCGGGGTGGTCACCAACCCGCTGCACACCCCGCACGACGATGTCATGCAGAAGGTCGCCGCGGACCTCGGGGTGCCGGACAGCTACCACCCCACCCCGGTCGGCGTCTACTTCGGACGCCCGGGGGAGCGCGCCGCCGACCCGTACTTCGGCGGCGCCGGGCCGGAACGCACCGGTTGCACCGCGTGCGGCTCGTGCATGACCGGCTGCCGGGTCGGTGCGAAGAACACGCTCGTGAAGAACTACCTCCACCTGGCCGAAAACGTCGGCGCCACGATTATCCCGATGACCACGGTGACCGGGATCCGCCCAACCGCAACGGGTTTCGCGGTCGACGCGCGCAGGACCGGCAAGCGCTCGCGGCGGTTCCGGCACACCGTCAGCGCCGGGCAGGTGGTGCTGGCCGCCGGCACCTGGGGCACCCAGAACCTGCTGCACCGGATGCGCGACACCGGCGCGCTGCCCGGGCTCTCGGCCCGCCTCGGCGAGCTCACCCGCACCAACTCCGAGGCGATCCTGGGCGCGGCCCGGCCATCCGTCGACCCGGACCGCGACTTCAGCCGCGGCGTCGCGATCACGTCGTCGATCCACCCGGACCCGGCCACGCACATCGAGCCGGTGCGCTACGGCAAGGGCAGCAACGCCATGGGGCTGCTGCAGACCATCGCGACGGACGGGTCGTCGCCGGTGCCGCGCTGGCGGCAGGCGCTGAACTTCGTGGTGCGCCACCCGATCCAGACCGCGCGGCTGCTGCAGGTGTACCGGTGGAGCGAGCGGACGGTGATCCTGCTGGTGATGCAGACGCTCGACAACTCGATCACCACCTACACGAAGCCCGGCCTGTTCGGGCGCCGGCGGTACACGTCGAAACAGGGCCATGGCGAGCCGAACCCGAGCTTCATCCCGGTCGGGCACCAGGCCACCGAACTGGCCGCGAAGCACATCGAGGGGATGGCCGGCGGGACGTGGGGAGAGCTGTTCAACATCCCGCTCACCGCGCACTTCATCGGGGGCTGCCCGATCGGCCTGTCCCCCGAGGACGGCGTGATCGACCCCTACCACCGGGTGCACAACTACCCCGGGCTGTCCGTCGTGGACGGTGCGGCGATCACCGCGAACCTCGGCGTGAACCCGTCGCTGACCATCACCGCCCAGGCCGAGCGCGCGTTCTCGTTCTGGCCCAACAAAGGCGATCCCGACCCGCGCCCGCCCCAGCCCGAGGATTACCGGCGCCTCGAGCCGGTGCGCCCGGCGCACCCCGCGGTGCCCGAGGGTGCGCCCGCCGAGCTCCGGTAGGGAAGCAATGTCACATTGCTGCCCTCATCGAAGAAGTCGATCAACCTGGGAGCCAGCAGGGTCACGTCCACTTGATGGGTCTGCCCGTCGAGCGTGCGCTCCGCCGCACCCGGAACGGCCCCGGCGAGGGCGTGCGCGGCGTCCTTCAGCGCCGGCAGGGTGTCGCCGCCGGCCATGACGAGCACGGGCACCGTGACGACGGGCGCGCGCTGGAGCACCGAGCGGTCGCCGCCGATGGTGTTGTCGTAGATCAGGGTGTGCGCGATGGCCTCGAATCCTGACCAGAACGGCTGGGTGCGCATCCCGGCGATCACCTGGCCGGGGATCTGGGGTCCGTTGGCCATGAAATGGGCCACCGCATCACCGCGCTGACCGGCCTCGACCAGCCTGGTCAGCTCGGGGACCATGGCCGCCGCGTGCGTGCCGTCGAGGTCCAGCGGCGGTTCGTACATCGCCAGCCGCCTGACGCCGAGCCCGCGTGCCGCCGCCTCCAGTCCGATCAGCGCACCCGACGACATGCCGTACACGAACGCCGAGCCGCCGGCCTCGGTGATGATCGCCGCGAGGTCCTCGATCTCGCGCTCGACCGCCCATGGCTGGGTGTCGCCGCTGTCGCCGCGGCCGCGGCGGTCGTAGCCGAACACGGTGAAGTGCGGCGCGAGCAGTTCGGCCAGCGGCATGCTGGTCTGCCGGTCGCAGAACGCGCCCTCGACGATGATCACCGGCGGCCCGTCGCCGTACCGGTCGACGACGATCGTGGTGCCATCCTGGGAAGTTG
>NZ_DASYTH010000180.1:0-2839 GCF_036002505.1 Actinophytocola sp.
CGGTACCACTGCGGCGCTGTCTTCGTCAGCGGTCACCCAAGGCCGCGGTCTCCGCGGGCTCGACCGAGAGCTTCTCCCAGCCCGGGAATGCGGCCTCGACGTCCGCCCTCGTCACGCCGCCCACGACGCGACGCCCACTGGTCGGCCCGAAGGCGAGCATCAACTGGGTCGCACCGGGGGCGGCAAGCGCAGAGACACTCCTGCCCTCACCGAGACGCTGCTCGGAAGTCAGGCCCTGAAAGCAGCCGACGTCGAAGAAGAAGTCGAACGTGCCCAGTTCGGCCGGCCGGCTCTGTCGCCGTGGCGACACCCGGCTGCACCGAGTGCGGAAAGCAGCGGCGCACCCTGCAACGCCGCGGCGAGGACTGGTACTGCGGTGTCTGCGGCTCGATCCGCGAGCCCTGCGCCGGCGGCGACAAGGTCCGACGAGTGCACTCCCGCGACCGGCACGGCCGGTCCCGATGCGTTGCCTGCCGACCCTACGGCCAGGACGCGACCGGCACGGTGGTCGGCATCGTCGCCCGCATCGACCCGGCTCTGCCAGCTGGCACAGTCGCCGCGGCGGTCGCCGCCGCGGTGAGCCAGCCCGGGCAACGCCAACAGCTCGCCTGGGCGCTGCAGGACCGGCCCGAACTGTTGACCGGCGCCGGCGCCGAAGTACCCGCTCCGTCGGTGCTCCGCCTCATCGACCTGCTCTGCGACGCGGGTTCCACGAAGATCGTCCGGCCACCCTGCCCGCACTGCGGACGCGTGCTGGCCCTGGTCAAACCCCGCGACGGGCTGCGCCTTTGCCGCAACTGCGTCGCCAAATCCCGCGCTCAGACCTGCGCCGGCTGCGGGGTCATCCGGGAAGCCGCCACGCGCGGCGAACACGGCGAACCGCTGTGTCCCCGCACTGCCTGATCACCGACCCCGCCAACCAGGAAATCTGCCTCGACTGCGACCGCCGCCGACCGTGAGCATCCGCACCCCGGACGGGCCGATCTGCCCCTCCTGCCGCACCGAACCCGTGCTGACCTGCGCCGTCTGCGCACGTACAGCGGCCTGCGCGATCAACCAGGCAACCGGTGAACCGTGGTGCAAGGCATGCCGACGGTGGTGGGCGCGTTGCAGCCACTGCGACCAGGTCCGCGCCGTCCGCGGCGGCACCCGCGCCCAGCCTCTCTGCGCCACCTGAACCCGACCCGAGCCCGGTTTCTGGCGCAGTTGCCCAGGCTGTGGTCCGCAAGGCCAGTTCGGCACCGGGCCCTGCACCCGCTGCAACATCGACGCCCGGCTACGCGAACTCCTCGACGACGGCACCGGGGGCATCCGGCCCGAGCTGACGTCGCTGCACCACAACCTGCTGCACGCCGAACAACCCGACACCGTGCTGTCCTGGCTGGCCAAGAACTCCGGCGCCGCCATCCTGCGCCAGCTCGCCGCCGCCGACCGCCCGCTCACCCACGAAGCGCTCGACGAACTGCCGGACACCAAGCCGCTCAAACACCTGCGCGCGATCCTCGTCGCCACCGGCGCGCTGCCCGTCCGCGACGAACACATGGCCCGGCTGGAGCAGGCGGTTGCCCGCACTATCGGGCAGCGCGACAACCCCGAGGAGCAGCACCTCCTGCGGCGTTACGCGATCTGGCACATGCTGCGCCGCCTTCGCAGCCGCAACCGGGGCGCCGAGACGACCTCGATCCAAGCCGCAAACCTGATGCGGCACCTGCGCGGCACGCTGCAGCTGCTCGACTGGCTCACCGCCCACCGGCTCACCCTGCAGACGGCTCGGCAGGGCGACCTCGACAGATGGCTCACCACCGACGGCGCCAACCGTCACCGAGAGGCGGGGCACTTCACCCGCTGGGCCAAGAACCAGAAGCTCACCAACCTCGAGCTTCCCGGCCATCAAGTCGGCCGGCCCCCAGCAGGCCATCGACACCGAAACACGCTGGGAACACGCCCGCCGACTCCTGCACGACGACACGCTCAAACCCGAGGACCCGGGCCGGCCTGCTCGTCCTGCTCTACGCCCAGTGGCCCGCAGCCATCTGCCAGCTCACCACCGACCACGTCACCACCGACGGCCAGACGGTCCGGCTGCTCCTCGGCGACGAGCCCGTCGACCTGCCCGAACCCCTCGCCGGTCTCGTCCTGCAACTCGTCGCCACCCGCCGAGGACACGCCCGGCTCGGTGACCAAGGAGCTGCCAGCTGCTTTGCTCGCCCGGATGCTCGGCATCCACATCACCGTCGCGGTCGCCTGGCAACGCGCCTCGGCAGGAGACTGGGCCACCTACGCAGCGGACGTCAGCCACCACCATCTGGGCGCTGATACCAGCGCAGAGGCAAAGACACCTGGGCGTAGAGAGCAGTGATCGGCGCCTACGAGTGCCCGTGAGCGGTTGCAGAACGAAGCGACGGGGTCGCCGACGACTCCGTGACTACCTTCGATCACGGCAGGGTGATCCAAACAACATCGCACCGGTAGGCCGCTGGCGAGGTGCCCTGATCGGGTCCTTTTCCAGCGGCCCCCCGGTACTGGGCGATGATAGAGAAATCGCTGTTGACCGTGCGTTCGGTCCGGCGGATCGGACGGCCGTGATGCAGGTAGGGTTTACATTTGGCGGCGATGACGTCGGCGGGCACTTTCAAACCGATCTGCGCGTTGATACTGCGGTGACCGCGGTGATCGTGCTTGTCGTCGGCGTCCATGACCACAATCTCGTAGCCGAGGAACCGGGCGGCTTGTGTCCGTCCATGCGTGATCAGAGTCTTGGGTCCGGATAGCTCCAGCTTGAGTTCCTCACGCAGGAACCGGCCGATCTCGACCTTGATCTCCTCGGCCTCCCGCTTGG
>NZ_DASYTH010000181.1:0-1865 GCF_036002505.1 Actinophytocola sp.
GACCGGTGGATCTTCGGTGACCGCGACAGCGGCGGCTACCTCCTCCAGTTCTCCTGGACGAAGATCGTCCGGCATGACCTGGTCAAGGGCAGGGCGTCACCGGACGACCCGGCCTTGGCCGAGTACTGGGCCAGACGGTGCCGCAGGGCCGGACCCGAACCACCGTTGGACCGCACCAGCCAGCGTCTGCTCAAGACGCAACACGGTAGGTGCGCGATCTGCGGAGGGTTCCTCCTGCACGCCGACCATCAGCCGACCAGCCCCGACGAATGGGAACGGTGGCTGAAGGCGACCCGGAAGGCGATCACCAGGCACGCGATCGCCGTCATCGGGACGGGCCCACCGGACGACACGGAACCGCGTCTGATCCACACCCACTGTCAGTCACGCACCACGGCTGCCAGACCAGCACTTCCGCCAGCCCGCAAGCCTTCAGGGCCTGCTTGAGCCGAGATGCCGGGAAAGCCGGCACGTCCGGTTCTGAGGGGGCCCCGGCGCAGCAATGCGCCGGGGCTACCCGACCGGGCGCTACGCAACCCGGTGGTCGGACGCAAGAACTACTACGGCTCGGGATCGGTGTGGGCCGCTGAGCTCGCGAGCCGGGCCTGGACCGTCACTGCCACCGCCGACCGGGCCGGGTGTAACCCGCTGGCCTACCTCACCGCCTACCTCGACGCCTGCGCCGCGGCCGGGGGGAAGCCGCCGGAGGACGCCGACCTGGCCCGGTTCTTCCCCTGGGCGGCCAACCCGGCCGACCTGGCGGGCTGGCGGCCTACACCCGGCGGGCCGGCGCCGTGACCGGGGCGAGTTCCGGTGCGGTCCGCTACTGCGGGCGGACCTTCACCCCGGCCGACCTGGAGACGATCCGCGCCCTGGCCGCGGCGCTCCCCACCCGCCGGGCGATCGCCGACGCGGTCTGCGACGCGCTGCACTGGCGTCGCCCCGACGGGCGGAGAAAGGACATGTCGGCGCGGGTGGCGCTGGGCCGCATGCACCACGACGGGCTGATCACCCTGCCCCCGCCGCGCAACGGCAACGGCAACGGCCGACACGCCCGCCACCGCCACCCCGACCCGCAACTCGCCCTGCCCACCGACCCGGCGCCGATCACCGGCACCCTGGCCGACCTCGGCCCGCTGCGGCTGACCGTCGTGGCCACCGCCGCCGAGTCTCGGACATGGAACGCGCTCATCGCCGCGCACCACTACCTCGGCTACACCCCACTCGCCGGCGCCCAACTGCGTTACCTCGTCCACACCGACGCCGGCACCCTGGCGGCGCTCGGCTTCGCCGCCGCCGCGTGGAAATGCGCCCCCCGCGACGCTCACATCGGCTGGGACCCCGCCACCCGCGCACAGCGACTGCACCTCGTCGTCGGCAACGCCCGGTTCCTCATCCGCCCCCACGTGCGGGTGCCGCACCTCGCCTCAACAATCCTCGCCCGCGCCGCCCGCCGGCTCCCCGCCGACTGGCGCGACCGCTACGGCTACACCCCGGTGCTGCTGGAAACCTTCGTCGAGACCGGCCGATTCACCGCGGCCAGCTACCGCGCCGCGAACTGGATCCACGTCGGACAAACCCAAGGCAGAGGCAAACTCGACCGCCGGCACCAGCACGCGCTACCGGTCAAGGACGTCTACCTCTACCCACTCCACCGGCACTTCCGGCGCATCCTCACCGCCCCCGACTGACACTTGTCACGGACGGGATCACCGAATAGTTACCGTCAACGATCAGGCCAGCGAGCATCGCGACGCCGGAGACCCGGTGATCAGCGTGGACACCAAGAAGAAGGAACCTGCGCCGCGAGGCGCCTCGTCATATCCCTAGCTGAGCTGGGAGGAATTCGGAGGAGTATTCCTGGG
>NZ_DASYTH010000182.1:0-6922 GCF_036002505.1 Actinophytocola sp.
GTGCTGACCACCCAGCCGGTGCCGAAGGAGCCGTTGACCTGCTTGGCGAACGTGCGCAGCAGCCCGGTCACGTCCGGCGTCCTGCCGTTGCCGCGGCCCTGGGCCTGGCCGCCGGTCGCCATGGACAGCAGCTGCGCCGGCACCTTGCCGACCAGCACGGTGTCCCAACCGGAGCCCACGACCTGCGGGTCGAGCTGGGTGAACAGGTCACGCGCGGCCTTCGGGTCGATGTGCTCGCCCGGCCTGGTCTCGGTCACCTTCGCGCCCGGCGGCGGGGTGAACTGGAACAGGCTCGCGTCCTGCGCCCCGGGGCTGAACTCGGTGAACCCGACCTCCAGCGCGGCGTCGGACTGGCCGTTCGCCAGCACCTCCAGCCGCAGCGGCACCCGTGTCTCGGAGTCGACCGCCACCCGGATCTCCCGCAGCAGCGTCTTCTCCGTCGGCTTCGGCGTCAGCAGCAGCTGGTAGACCGGCCGGCCGGCGACCTGCGCGGTGCCGTCGACGGTCACGTTGCTGGACTCCTGGACGGTCTCGACCAGCTTCGTCGCCGCGCTGGCCGGGTCGGCGAGCTGCTCGGGCGCCTTCTGCTGGGCGTCGGCCTGGCCGTGCGGGATCTTCCGCACCGTCTTGTCCGACGAGTCCCAGATCCACAGGTTGTCACCGTCGGCCACGATCGTGGTCTCCGCGGCGCGCTGGGCCAGCGAGATGCGGGCCTTGCCGGTCCCGTCGGTGTAGACCCGTGCGGCCACGCCGTCGGCGCCGCCGGTCGGCAGGATCGGCAGCGGCAGCCCCAGGTTCTGCTTCACCTGCACCGACCCGCTGAAGGCCGGAACCTTCGCGGTGAGCACGGACTGCACCAGGTCCTGCGCGCTGATCTGCGGCAACGCCGGCGGAGCGCCCCCCGCTCCGGCCGGTGCGGCCAGCAGCACCAGCCCCACCACCCCGGCGACCGAACCGCTGACCCCGACGCTCAACGCGGTCCTCTTCGTTTTCATGAAATCCCCTACGTTCGCTGTTCGCAATGTTCTCGCAACACAAAGAGTGCACCCGGTGACCTGAGATGGCGCTGAGAGCGGCGGGCAAGCTGAGATTTACCTAAGGCATGCTGTACAGCGTGAGACCCCGCGTGCTGGTGGTGGACGACGAGCCGGGCGTGCGCCGGGCGCTGCAGCGCGGCCTGTCCGCCGAGGGCATGGACGTGATGGTCGCCGCCGACGGACCCAGCGCGCTCGAGGTCGCGCGGACCGGCGCCTACGACGTGATCGTGCTGGACATCATGATTCCGGGGCTCTCCGGCTACCGGGTGCTGCAGCGGCTGCGGTCCGAGGGGGTGCGCACCCCGGTGCTGCTGCTGTCGGCCAAGGACGGCGAGGTGGACCAGGCGGACGGGCTGGACCTCGGCGCGGACGGCTACCTGGTGAAGCCGTTCTCGTTCGTGGTGCTGGTCGCGCAGGTGCGGGCGATGCTGCGGCGCAGCGCCGCCACCGGCGCGGACCGAAGGCTGCGGCTGGGTGAACTGCTCATCGACCGGGCGGCCCGCGAGGTGCGGTTCGCCGGGGAGCTGGTGGCGCTGTCCCCGCGGGAGTTCGCCGTGCTGGACGCGCTGGCGTCGCGGGCGGGCTCGGTGGTGACCAAGGACGAGCTGCTGCGCACGGTATGGGGCGACGAGCAGGCGGCCACCCGCAACGCCGTCGAGGTGTACGTCGGCTACCTGCGCAAGAAGCTCGAGCTGGCCGGTGCGGGCGGGATCGTGCGGACCGTGCGGGGCCACGGCTACCTGGCGTCGAACGCGGACATCGACGCGGTGTTCGACAACCGATGAACGTTGCGCGGGCGCTGTGGTGGCGGCGCACGCTGCGCTTCCGGATCACGCTGGTGGCCGCCGTGGTGACGCTGGTCGTGCTGCTGTTCCTGGCCGTGCTGACCAGCAACCTGATGCGGCCGCTGCTGGTCGGCTCGGCGGACACGGAGCTGCGCGAGGAGCTGGCGGCCGTGCTGCCGGTGGTCGAGTCGGGCCGGGTGCCGGATCCCGGGCCGGTCGGCTTGCAGGTGCACGTGCTGGACACCGCGGGGGATCCCGTTGACGGGCGGCCGAAACCGGCGCTGGACCCGGCCGATGTGCGCTCGTTGAAGGCGGGCACGCCGGTGCTGCGGCTGGGCACCGAGCCGCCGCAGCGCTGGATGGGCACGGTGGTGACCGCGCCGGACGGCTCGCAGCGGCTGGTGGCGGTCGGCACCGCGCTGGTCGGGTACGCCTCCGCGCCGCGCCGCGCGCTGAACTGGCTGATCCTGGCGGCGGTGCTGGGTGCGGCGGCGGCCGGCGTGGCGACCTGGTTCGCGGTCCGCTCGTCGCTGCGTCCGGTGGAGCGGATCCGCCGGGCCGCGGCCCAACTGCCGGCGGGGAGCCGGCTTCCGCTGCCCACCGCGGACGACGAGCTGCGGTCGCTGGCCGCCGCGCTGAACGCGTTGCTGGCCCGGCGGGACGAGGCGACCGAGCGGATGCGCCGGTTCACCGGGGACGCCGCGCACGAGCTCCGCTCCCCGGTGGCGTCCATCCGGGTCCAGGCCGAGGTCGCCGTCGCCAACCCGGATCCCGAGCTGTCCCAAGAAGTTCTGGCCGAGGTGGTGCGCGAGTCCGAACGTCTGTCCACTTTGGTCGACGGCCTGCTCACCCTGGCCCGCTCCGACGCCGGCGAGCTGCCCGCCGCCGAGCCGGTGGACGTCTGCGCCGCCGCCCGGGATGCCGTGGCCCGGCAGGGAAACGAGGGGCCAGCGGTCAACCTGCACACCACCGGCGGCCCGTGCTGGGTCGCCGCCGCACCGTCCGAAGTGGACCTGGTGCTCGACAACCTGCTCCGCAACGCCGTCCGCCACGCCCGCGCCCAGGTCACGGTGTCGGTCCTGCCGGCCACCTCCTTGGTGCGCCTGCTGGTCGACGACGACGGCGCCGGCATCCCCGAAGAGCACCGCGCCCGCGTCTTCGACCGTTTCTACCGCATCCAGGACGACCGGGCCCGGACCAGCGGCGGCTCCGGCCTGGGCCTGGCGCTGGTCGCCGAGGTCGTCCGCCGCCGCGCCGGCACCGTCCACGTCACCGAGTCCCCGGACGGCGGCGCCCGCTTCCAGGTTCGCTGGCGTTCGCTCCACCCTGGACAGTAACCTCACGCCATGTCTGGGGAACGTGGTTCGGGAGCGGTGCCGATGCGCATCGTGGAAAACTCGTTGCTGCGCGGGCTGTTCTGGATCGGGGTTGCCGGAGTCCTGGTCGGGGTGTTCGGAGTCGGGATCTACTCCGGGGAAATGGGACGCGGCGGGGTGGGTGGCCGTCGTCGTGGTCGCCTACGCGGCCATCCCCTACCTGTACAAGCGTTTCCGGCGGCGGTACACGGTTCGCGGGATCACGCTGGTGATCTCGACCCTGACCGGCCGGTCGGAGATCGACCTGTCCGCCGTCCAGGAGATCGACCTGCGCACGCAGTACCACGAGTTCGGCTCGAACCGCAGTAGGAAGCAACTGCTGCTGATCATGGATGACCTCGAGGTTCCCCTCGGCGACGGCATGTCGGGGCTGTATTTCGAGCAGGCCGGATTGCTGGCCCTGGCCGCGGGCCTGCAGCAGTCCGACCTGTCCCGAACCTGCGAGGTCGGCACGAGCATCCAACGGATTGCGGAACGTCCGCATCGCCGGGACTTCTGGCCGCCGGATGAACCGTCCTGGCTCCGAAAGATGTAGCCGGCGACGCCTCAGAGCTGCTGGTCAGGCGGGAACGGGTCGAAGTCGGGGTCCTCCTCGAGCGCCGTCCGGACCGCGTCGCGGTTCTGGTCGATCATCCGCTCGAGATGGCCACGTAGCAGCACGGAGTTCGGCGACTCCCCGGAGAAGATCGCTGCCCAGGTGTCGCGGCCCTCGTCGACCAGGCGCGCCGCCTCCTCCATGTCGAAGCCCAGCTCACCGCGCGCCGCCGAGTCGTGCAGGGCTTGCAGCTCCTCCTGGGTCAGCCGGTTCTCCCGCTCGAACCTGGCGAGATCCTGCCTTGCCTGGGCGACCGCCTGGTCGATCTCGGCCATGGCCGCGCGGAGCCGCTCCTCGAGTTCCGGAACGCCACTGGTCATCCGGGCACCTCGGCGGTGGACGGGGTCGGCGGCAGCGCGTCCACGCTGAACGCGTTGACGCCCGCCGCGATCAGATCCTTGATCATGGTCATTGCGCTCCAGAAGGTTTGGATCACCTTGCGGGCACTGTTGACCATGGTGATCGCCTCCTTGACGGTCTTGATCAGCTTCCACTGACCGAAGACGGGGATCGAGGCGCCGCTCCACGCAGCAGAGACAAGATCGATCACCGTGTGGATGATGTCCACAACCACCTGAGCCATCTTGACCGCCTGCTCGATGGCGTCCTTGAGGTGCCCACTCATCTTCCGCATCGCCGTGCTCTGGTCGGTGAGCACCGTGTGCCACTTGTCCATGTGGCCGGACGACGCGGTGGCGGCGGGCCCTTTCCACGTCCGGGCGATTGCCGCCTTGCCGGTGTCGAGGTTGGCCCGGACGGTCTCGGCGCACTCGGCCACGTGCTGCCAGGCGGACGCCTGCCGGGCCGCCTTCTTGATGTCACCGGCGATCCACTTGGTCACGTACTCCCGCGGGTCGGGCCCACCGACCCAGACGATCAGGTCGCACACCTTGTCCAGCAGCCAGCCGAACGACACCTCCGGCAGGTTCGCTCCGCCGTCGTCGGGCGGGACGAGCTTGGCCGCCGCCGGCGCAGTGTCGTCGAAGCCGTTGGCAACGCCATCGTCGGTGGTATGGGCGGTCTCGCCGCCGGGCAGCTTGGTGAAATGGCTCCGCGAACGCTCGTCCATTTTCTTGTAGTCGTTAGCGGTCGCGATCAACGCGCCGCTTGTCATGTCCAGTCCGCCGCTGTCGGCCTGCAGAACGGCGTGGAACTTGGGGAGCAGCACGGCATAATCGCCGGTGATCACCTCGAGGATGCGGCCGAAGTCGGCGTCCGCGATGTTTCCGGTGCCGTAACCGTGCGCGGAACCCATGTCCTTGCTCGCTCGGCCGACCTGCTCCGCCCATCCACGCAGGTCGCTGATTTCGACTTCCACGCTCGCCACGGCACTCCCTCAGACTCGTCTGTCCTGGAATGCCGGATGGACGGCGCCATTCGGGGGATGGTTCCCGGTGTCAGGAAAATTTCCAGAACGTGACCATTGCCGCAATCTGCAGCATGAGCACCCCGGCGATCACCGCCCACTGCCGGCCGAACGACCAGCGTCGCCGCCATGCCAGTCCTACCAGCACCATGCCGGCAACGCCTGAAACGATGCAACCAATCGTCCAGGCAGGGTCTCCGGACGTCGCGCCGATTCCGATCACAATGATCGAAAACAGCACCGCGCCGACCATCAGCTCATTACGTAGGAACCCCTCGGCAAACGCCGCCGTGGCAGGAGCGAGGAAGCGCACCCACGCCTTCCGCCGCGCCGCCGGCTGCTCCGCTTGATCAATATCGTCGGCACGCTGGAACGCATGCCGAAACAGTGGGCCATCGTCATTGGTCACAGAGCCACCATATCGGGCCGGAACGGCAGCCGTGGTCATCGCGTCTGTATTTCCGAGAGTTGTCCCGCTGTCACATCCAGTACGCTCCTGGCGGGAGCGTCAACGGGACTGCGGGGAAGGGAGTCACCGTGGACGGCGAGAGCGAAGCAAGCCCGCTGGGCCAGGTCGGATACGCCATTACCGGCAGCGGCGGAGGCGGCGCCGGCGGCCAGTACGTCTTCGCCGACCTCGCCGAGTTGACCGCCATCATCACCGAGGCGGAAGCGATCCTGGACGAGATCCGCCTGGACTGGCAAGACCTCAGGCAGGCACGTCAGCTGGTCAGACCTCCGGCCCAGGATGTCATGAGCACGGCGGAAGCCCGGATTACTGCCCAATCGCTGGACGAAGCGGTGCGGCACAACATTGCCATGGCCGACTACATGGCGGCTGAACTGGCGAAGCTGCGGGCTTGCCGCGACGCTTACGTGAGTTCCGGCGAGGAGAGCGCGGCTCGATTGCGCAAGGTGGATGGGGACTGACTCGATGCGAGCGGGCATGATGTGGGTGGTCGCTGGGGTGATCGCCGTTGCGGCTGGTGGCTGTTCATCGGCTGTGGGCGGCCTGCCGATATCTCCATCTGGATCCGGGACGGAGCGGTCAACGCCACCACCAGGGTCGAGTAGTGGCGGGTCGTCGCCGAGCGAGGACAACACGTATGGGGCACCCCGGGTCTCCCACCCACTGGATGCCAGCCGTTTTCTGTCGCGACCGTGCGAGGTGCTGACTCCGGCTCAGTTGAGCGCGCTCGGTGTGAGCAAGCCTGGGAAGGCCAGCACGACGGGTGCGATCGCCGAACAGGTAGGCCCATCTTGCGCGTGGACCGCCGATCGCGAGGTGGACAGCACCATTGGGGTCGGGTTCGTCACCGGTAACAAACACGGCCTCTCTGACACCTATCGCGGGCGGCCGACCTTCGCCTATTTCGAGGAGACGACGGTGGACGGATATCCGGCGGTGTTCGAGGATGGCGTCGATAGTCGGCCGTCGGGCGCATGCAACATCACGGTGGGGATTTCGGACACGCTGACGTTCGGAGCCGGCGAAGTGGGTGGCCGGAAGGGGCAGGCGTCGTGTGACCGGGCGAAGCAGGTGGCGGGGGCCGTGATCGTGACGTTGAAGGCGGGTGGCTGATGGTCGGGATGACCGGCAAGGAAATCTACGACAACTTCACCGGTGGTGATGGGCCGGAGGGGTTGTCGGGCGCGGCGGCCATCGTGAACGAGGTGGCGGGGAAGTACCGCGACCGGGCGGAGCGTATTCGGCGGCTGGTTGGGCGAATGGACGCCGCCTGGCAGGGAGATGCGGCGGGAGC
>NZ_DASYTH010000183.1:0-17627 GCF_036002505.1 Actinophytocola sp.
GGTGCCCCGGGCGATCGCGGTGTCGATCAGCGTGGCCAGCAGCGTCGGGTAGTCGACGCCGGTGACCTCCCACATCTTCGGGTAGGCCGAGGTCGGGGTGAACCCGGGCATCGTGTTCAACTCGTTGATCGTGAGCGTGCCATCGGCCCCCACGAAGAAGTCCACCCGCGCCAACCCCTGGCAGTCCAGCGCCCGGAACGCGTCCAGCGCCATCGCCCGCAGCCGCTCGGTCACCGCGTCGTCGAGCTTGGCCGGAGCGTCCAGCTCGCACACGTCATCCAGGTACTTGGCGTCGAAGTCGTACCACTCAAGCCCCTCGGCGACCAACCGGATCTCCAGCGGCAGCGAGGCCTCCAGGTGCCCGTCGGGGAACTCCAGCACCCCGCACTCCACCTCCCGGCCCACCACCGCGGCCTCCACCAGCACCTTCGGGTCGATCGTCCGGGCCAGCCCGACCGCCGCCTCCAGATCCGCCCACGCGGTCACCTTGCTGATCCCGGTCGACGACCCGGCCCGCGCCGGCTTGACAAAGACGGGCAACCCCAGCCTGTCGCGCTGGGCGGCGCTCAGCGTCTCCTCGCCGCGGTGCAGCACCTCGTACCGCCCGATCGGCAACCCCTCCGCCGCCAGCAGCTTCTTCGTGAACTCCTTGTCCATGGCCACCGAGCTAGCCAGCACCCCCGCCCCGACGTACGGAATACCGGCCATCTCCAGCAACCCCTGGATCGTGCCGTCCTCGCCGTACGCTCCGTGCAGCACCGGGAACACCACGTCGACGCCGGACAGCACCTCGCCCTCGCGCCCCTTGTCGAGCACCACGAGCCGGCCCGAAGCCGGGTCCGCCGGCAACGTCAACGCCGTCCCCGACGACACGCTCGGCAACCGCCGGTCCTGGATCTCCAACGTCTTCGGCTCCGCCGGCCCCAGCACCCAGGCACCCTCCGGCGTGATCCCCACCGGCAGCACCTCGAACCGCTCCGGATCCAGGTTCGCCAGCACACTCGCCGCGCTCACACACGACACCGCGTGCTCCGAGCTCCGCCCGCCGAACACCACCGCAACCCGAAGCCGGGAATCCGCCATGGCCCCCGACCCTACCCGGCACCCATCCGCGCAGCCGGACAAGGCTCCGGCGCCTGTCACGTACCCTCGCCGTGGTTCGTCCTGGTGATGACGTAGGGATCAAGCCGAGGGAGGCAGGCTGATGAGGATCGCGGTGGCGGGTGCGACAGGGATGGTCGGCCATCAGCTCGTCCAGGTGCTCGAGGCCGGGGGCCACGAGACGGTCGCGATGTCGCGCTCACGCGGCGTGGACGTGGTCAGCGGCCAGGGCCTGGCCACGGCGCTGACCGGCGCGGAGTGCATCGTCGACGTGCTGAACGCCGGAACGATCGACCAGGCCGCGGCCACCCGGTTCTTCACCACCGCGGCGCGGAACCTGCACGAGGCAGGCGACCGGGCCGGCGTGCGCCGGATGGTGGTGCTGTCCATCCTCGGCGTCGACCGGTTCACCGCCGGATATCTGGCGGCCAAGGCCGACCACGAGCAGGCCGCGCTGTCCGGCCCGGTCCCGGTGCACGTGCTTCGCGCAGCGCAGTTCCACGAGTTCGCCGCGCAGAACCTCGAGTGGGGCAGGCAGGGCGAGGTGGCCTACGTGCCGTGGATGCGCGTTCAACCGGTGGCCGCCGAGGAGGTCGCCCGGGCGCTCGCCGACCTGGCCTCGGGACCCGACCCGGCGGCACCGATCTCGGAGATCGCCGGTCCCCGCGAGGAAGAGCTGGTCGACATGGCCACCCGTCTCGCCGCCCGGCGCGGCGACCCGGTACGCGTCGAGGGCATCGAAGACCCCGCCGACTCGAACCGCGACCTGGTGAAAGCGGGCGCACTTCTCCCCGGCCCGGACGCCATCATCGCCGGCCCGACGTTCGACGAATGGCTTGCCGCGACCTGAGCGCGTGACTCACCTACACAGACGCGGGACACGGCTACACAAACGCGGGACACGGCTACGTGGAGGCGGGACACGCCGGTCAGCGGCGGAGGAGGTCGACGAGGATGGGGAGTGCGGCTTTGAGTTGGGGGCGGGAGCAGGCGGCGTAGCCGAGGGCTATGCCGTGCCAGCGGGGGCGGGCGGAGTGGTGGCGGGCGAGGCCGTCGAGGAGGAGGCCGCGGCGGCCGGCGGTGCGGCGGAGGTCGCGTTCGGCTTCGGCGGAGTCGAGCAACACCACGACGTGGGCGCCGGCGTCGTCGCCCAGGACGGGGACGCCGCCCGCCAACAGGGTGTCGACGAGGAGGGTGCGGCGTTCGGAGAGTTCGCGGCGCAGGCGCCGGAGGTGGCGGCCGAGGTCGCCGTGGCGGGCCAGCTCGACCAGGACCAGTTGGCCGGCGGGGGCGGGGCCGGTGCCGGCGGTGTCGCGGTGGGAGAGGACGGCCGACACGATCGGGGGTGGGGCGACCATCCAGCCGACGCCGAGGGTGGGGGTGAGGATCTTGCTGGTGGTGCCGAGGTGGACGACGACGTCGGGGGCGAGCGCGGCCAGCAGGGGCAGGGGGGCCACGTCGTAGCGGAGTTCGCCGTCGTAGTCGTCTTCGATGATGAGCCAGCCCTCGCGGCGGGCGCGTTCGACGAGGGCCACACGGCGGCCGGCGGACATGCGGCCGCCGAGGGGGTACTGGTGGGCGGGTGAGCAGTAGACGGCGCGGACGGACGCCGGGATGGAGTCGATGAGGAGGCCGTCGGCGTCGACGGGGGCGGGGACGATGCGGATACCGGCGGCGCGGAGGGCGCCGACGGCGCGCTGGTAGCCGGGTTCCTCGACGGCCACCGCATCGCCGGGGTGCAGCACGGCGGCGGCGAGCTCGGCGACGGCGGCGGAGGTGCCGGCGGTGGCCACGACCGCCTCGCCGGCGTCCCGCTCACGGAGCTCCTCCAGTTCGCCGCGGACGCGCAAGCCGCGGTGGCGCAGCAGGTGTTCGGCGACGGCGGCCCGGTAGGCGGGGAGGCCGGCGCGCTCGGGGCGGGGCAGCGGGGGCACGTCGGCGGCGGCGCGCCAGGCCCGGCGCCAGGCGGCGCGGTCGATGCCGCCGGCCCAGGGGGAGCCGGGGGTGAGGTCGACCTCGGCGCCGGCCGCGGCGCCGGACCGGGAGCGGGTGGGGCGCGGGCGGATGGAGCCGGGCGGCGCGGTGGTGACGTAGGTCCCGGAGCCGTGGCGGCCGGCGATCCA
This sequence comes from Actinophytocola sp., assembly GCF_036002505.1. Lineage (GTDB taxonomy): Bacteria > Actinomycetota > Actinomycetes > Mycobacteriales > Pseudonocardiaceae > DASYTH01. The sequence goes on from NZ_DASYTH010000183.1 coordinate 3,225, forward strand.
GCCCTCGGCGTGCAGCTGCTCGTAGGCGGCCGCGGTGACGGTGCGACTCACGTTGAGCTGGGTGGCCAGGGCCCGGGTGGACGGCAGGCGGTCGCCGACGCGGAGCCGGCCGTCGCCGGCCGCGGCCCGCAGCTCCTCGGCGAGCTGCACGGCCAGCGGCGTGGCCGAGTCGCGGTCGAGTGAGACGGGGAGTGCCGGGGTCTGCACCATCGGACCAAGTGGCCTTTCAGAATTGCGATGTTGTGGCACTTCAAGCATGCCACTCCTGCCTCGAGTCTAAACACATGACGACGCTCTCGCCCACGCCGCGCAGCACGGTCCATCGGGGGAAGAACCGCGCGGTCGCCGACCGGGAGGCGCTGTACCGCGTGCTCGACGCCGGGTTGATCTGCCACCTCGCGTTCGTCGCGAACGACGCGCCGGTGGTGATCCCGACCGGGTACGGGCGGGACGGCGACACGCTCTACGTGCACGGCTCCACCGGGGCGCGGAGCCTGCGGATCGCCGCGGCGGGCGTCGAGGTGTGCGTCAACGTCACGTTGCTGGACGGCGTGGTCTACGGCCGTTCGGTGTTCCACAACTCGGTCAACTACCGCTCGGCGGTGATCCACGGGCGCGCCATGGAGATCACCGATCCGGCGGCGAAGCTCCGCGGGCTGCGGGTGCTCACCGAGCATCTCGCGCCCGGATCCTGGGACTACGCAAGGGAACCCAGCGCCAAGGAGGTCGCGAAGACCGCGGTCCTCGCCCTCGACCTCGACGAATCGGCGGTCAAGATCCGCTCCGGGCCACCCGGGGACGAGGAATCAGACGTCGAGGCCGACGCGGTCTGGGCCGGCGTGCTGCCGCTGCGCCAGGAGTGGGGCGCGCCCGAGCCGTGCCCGCTGATCGGCACCCCGCGGGCGGTCCCCCGGCACGTGGCTCAGCGCAGCAGGTAGTAGATCTCGGTCTCGAGCCGGGCCGGGTCGTCGTGGTGGTGCCCGTAGATCTCCCAATGCGGGCCGGCCCGCTCGAACCCGTGCTCGGCGCACCACCGCAGCAGCGCGTCGTAGGTCTGCCCGAGGTTCTCGTAGGGACCGCGGTGCACGGTCATCGCCACCGCGCCGGCCGGCAGGACGGAGCGAACCACCCGCCCCTCGACCTGCACCGGCTGATCGGCCTCGACGCCGACCTCGACGTTCGGCACGTCGTCCCGGTACAGCATGACGTTGCGGCCCTTGCGGCCGGCGCCACCCCAGCGCACGTTGCCGTGGACCTCGCCCAGCAGCCGGCGCCACACATCCGGGAACTGCGGCCAGGTCGTCCTTGCGGCGATCACCGCCGTCGGTCGTTCGGCCACCGTGATCATGGCGATTTTCGGCTCCACGGCGGCGGATTCTAGAGGGCCCGGCGGAGGTCGTCCTGGTCGATCCGGTAGTTGATCATCGGCAGGCGGCCGGGGCGGTAGACGTGGATGGTGACCGCGGGTTCCGGGCTGTCGTTGTGCACCTGGTGGACGTAGCCGGGGCCGAACACCCGGGACTGGCCGGCGGTGACCCGGTGCACCGTGTGCGTGGGGCGTTCGGTGCCGGTGCCGCGGGCAACGTGCTCGGTGAGGGTGCCGGTGACGACGGTGAACGCGCCGGTGGCGCCGCCGTGGTTGTGCAGGTCGGTACCTTGGCCGGGCAGCCAGCTCATCAGCCAGATCTCCTGACCGCCGGCGTGCTCGAGAAGCGTGACGAACCGCTCTTCGGTGTGGAACTCGAGCAGGTGGCCCCAACGATGTGGGTCGGCGGCCAGCCGGCGGGCGACCAGGGCGGGGTGGGCGGCGGGCGCGGCGGACAGCGCGACCGTGTTGGGCGGAACGGCGAACATGGGAGGGACCTTCTCGAGAAGCGGTCAAGGCGACCTCGCGGGCCGCTCAAGGACGTTTGGGGCTTATCGAGAAGGACACAGCGCGCTGGCGACCCGGCCGAGGTCGATGTGACCCCGCCGCTCGCTCATCGCGCGCAACAACACCCGGGTAGGGAAGCATCCCGGGGCCGGCCGGGTCAAGCTGAAACGATGAAGTGGGCCCATCCGGGGGTGTCGCCACTCCGAATCATCCGGTAGACCCGACTCGACCATATATGGGGTGGACCAGTGCGGGAGCAGAACGTCATGCGAGAACGCCTACGGCGGATGCCTGCCGCCGGCAGCGGGGGGCCCGATGCCAACGCCCTGCTCCAGCTCGTCGCCCGTGGCGACGAGGCGGCCTTCGAGAAGCTCTACGACGTGGTGATCGGCCCGGTGTTCGGGCTGATCCGGCGCGTCGTGCGGGATCCGGCGCAGTCGGAGGAGGTCGCCCAGGAGGTGATGGTCGAGTTATGGCGGACGGCGGCGCGGTACTCCCCCGACCGCGGCAGCGCCATGACCTGGGTGATGACGATGGCGCACCGGCGCGCGGTGGACCGGGTGCGGTCCGCGCAGTCCTCCGCCGACCGGGAGACCCGGGTGGTCAACAGCGAGGCCGCCCGGCCGTTCGACGAGGTGGCCGAACAGGTCACCATGCGGCTCGAGCACGAGCAGGTGCGCCGCTGCCTGGGGACACTCACCGACCTGCAGCGAGAGTCGATCATGCTGGCCTACTACGGCGGGCGGACGTACCGTGAGGTGGGCGAGCTGCTCGAGACCCCGCTGGGGACCATCAAGACGAGACTCCGGGACGGACTGATCCGGCTCCGCGACTGTTTGGGGGTGGCCCGATGAGCCCCGACGTGCACGCGCTGACCGGCGCCTACGCGCTCGACGCGGTGCCCGAGCTGGAGCGGGTGTCGTTCGAGCGGCACCTCGCCGAGTGCGACGCCTGCACCCAGGAGGTGCGCGAGCTGCGGGATACCGCCGCCCGGCTGGGCCAGTCCGCGGCCGCCGACCCGCCGCCGTGGCTGAAGAGCCGGGTGCTGGCCCGGGTCAGCGAGGTGCGCCAGCTCCCCCCGGACCAGCTGCCGCGCGTTGAGACGGCCCAGCGCCGCTCTCCCTGGGCGCTGCGGCTGACCAGCGCCGCCGCGGCCGTGCTGCTGGTCGTCGCCGCCGCGCTCGGCGTGATCGTGGTCCGGCAGCAGGGCGAGCTCGACGACACTCGGCCCTACGCCGCGCTCCTGCAGGCTCCCGACGCCAAGTTCGGCACTGGCACGGCCAGCACCGGGAGCGGTTCGGCGACCGTGCTGGCCTCCCGCAACCTGGGCCAGGCAGTGGTGATCACCAAGGACATGCCGCAGCCCGGGGCCGGCAAGGTCTACCAGGCGTGGTTCCTCAAGGGCGCCGAAGCGCCGCGGTCCGCCGGGCTGATGCAGGGCAACGAGCTGAAAGCGACCGGCCTCGGCGACGCGGACCGGATCGGCATCACCGAGGAGAAGGCCGGCGGGGCCGACCAGCCAAGCATGGAAGCGATCATCCAGGTGGGCGTGTAACCGGCGTGTTGGCGTTTCACGTCGGTGTGTTGGCCTCCTGCGTCGGTGTGTTGGCGGCTGACGTCGTGGTGTTGGCCCGTCACGACCGGCCGTGCGGAGGACCGGCCGGGGGCGCAATCCGGGTGATGGGTCACGAACGGCAAAGGGTGTGGCTCCCTTGGTGGGAGTTGTGGATCTTGGTTGGGGGTGGCGGGTCTGGTGGGGCTGGTGGGGCCAGTGGGGTGGTGGTCAGTGCCATGAAGGGGGCCTTCAGGACACTCAACGTCCCGAAGGTCACCTTCAGGGCATCAGACATCCTCACCGGAGAACCTCCCGCCACAGCAACACCACCAGCTACCCAAAGGCTCGGACCGCGGGCCGCCAACCGCCCCACGATCAGCAACTCCCTCCAGAGGAGCCACACCCAACGGCAAACATGGCATCGCCAGGGGCCAACATGGCGACGTCGGGGGCCAACACGGCGACGTCGGGGGCCAACACGGCGGGAGGCCTAGCGCTCCGGCTTGGTCTTGCGGCCGATCAGGTCCGCGGCCATCTCGCGCGGGTCGAAGCCGTCGTGGCAGACCCGGTGCACCACCTCGGTGATCGGCATCTCCACGCCGTGCCGCAGGGCCAGCTCGCGGATGGCCGAGCAGGACTTCACGCCCTCGGCCACCTGACCGTGCTGCGCGGCCTGCGCCTGGGCGGGGGTCTGGCCGCGGCCGAGGCGCTCGCCGAAGGCGCGGTTGCGGGACAGCGGGGACAGGCAGGTGGCCACCAGGTCGCCGAGGCCGGCGAGCCCGGCGAAGGTGAGCGGATCGGCGCCGAGGGCGGCCCCGAGCCGCGCGGTCTCGGCCAGCCCGCGGGTGATCAGCGTGCCCAGCGTGTTGCTGCCGAAGCCGAGGCCGGTGGCCATGCCGCAGGACAGCGCGATCACGTTCTTGCAGGCGCCGCCGAGCTCGCAGCCGACCACGTCGGTGATCGTGTACGGGCGGAAGTAGCCGGTGGTGCAGGCCCGCTGCAGGGCCACCGCGCGGTCGTGGTCGGTGCAGGCGATCACCGTGGCGGTCGGCTGCTCGTGCGCGATCTCCTGGGCCAGGTTCGGTCCGGACACGGCGACGACCTGGTCCTCGGCGGCGCCGGTGACCTCCATGATCACCTGGCTCATCCGCTTCAGGGTGCCCAGCTCGACGCCCTTGGCCAGGCTGATCAGCGTGGCCTCCGGCTTGATCAGGCTGCGCCAGGCGGTGAGGTTGTGCCGCAGGCTCTGGCTCGGCACGGCCAGCACCACGGCGTTCGCCCCGTCCAGCGCCCGCCGCGGATCGGAGGTGGACACCAGGCGCTCGGGCAGCCGCACGCCCGGCAGGTAGTCCGGGTTCTCCCGGCGCTCCCCGATGGCGTCGGCCACCTCACTGCGCCGCGCCCACAGCGTCACCTCGCTGCCGGCGTCGGCGAGCACCTTGGCGAAGGCCGTGCCCCACGAGCCCGACCCGAACACGGCGAACCGCGGCGGCATCAGCTCGCGCGCTCGCCGTCGGGGTTCTTGGCACCCGGCCGGAAAAACTCCTTCGGCGCCGGCTCGTCGCGGATCTCGGCCAGCAGGTCGCGCACCCGATCCATGATCAGGTGCGTCACGTCGCGCAGCAGCTGCGGGGTGATCTCCTGCCCGCGGTGGGCGGACAGGTCGATCGGCTCGCCGACCGAGAGGTACACCGGCTTGCGCGGGAACGGGCGGAACTTCTTGGTGTAGCCGTTGAGGATCTCCTGGGTGCCCCAGCGGGCGGCCGGGATCACCGGCACGTCGCTCTCCAGCGCCAGCCGGGCCACCCCGGTCCGCGGGCGCATCGGCCAGCCCGTCGGATCCTTGGTGATCGTCCCCTCCGGATAGATCAGCACCAGCTTGCCCGCCGCGAGCGCGTCGAGCGCTGCGCTGACACTCGCCCGGGCGTCCGCCGAGCCGCGGTAGACCGGGATCGCCCCGGCGCCCTTCGCCATCCGGCCGAAGACCGGGATCCGGAACACGGCGTCCTTCGCCAGCACCCGCGGCACCCGCTTGTTCCGGTGTACGAACACCGCGTCGATCGCCGGGTCGAAGTGCGAGACGTGGTTCATCACCAGCAGCACCCCACCCTGCCTGGGGATCCGCTCGCCGCCGCGGTAGTTCCGCTTGGCGAGCCAGGTGAGCGGGTAGAAGAACACAGCCACCAGGCTGACCCAGAACCCGGACTTCTCACGTCGCGCCAACTGCGCCTCCCGTCTGCTCGGTTCCACCCAGGATGCCAGGTGCGCGGTTCGTGGATGATGGACCGGGTGGTGGACCTCATCATCCCAGTCAAGCGGCTGGACCGGGCGAAGTCGCGGCTGCGTGGCGTGCACGAGGCGCACGAGGAGCTGGTGCTCGCGCTGCTGCTGGACACCGTGACCGCGGCGGTCGGCACGCCCGGGGTGCGCCGGGTGCTGGTGGTGTGCGAGGACAAGCGGGTGCCGGACGCGCTGCGCGGCACCGGGGTGGAATGCGTGGACGAGCGCGGGCTGTCGGGCCTGAACCCCGCGCTGGCCTACGGCGAGGGCCTGCTGCGTCAGGGCGACCGGCACGGCGTGGTCGGCGCGCTGCAGGCGGACCTGCCGGCGCTGCGTCCGGCCGACCTGGCGGCGGCGCTGCGCGAAGCCGGCGGGCGGCGGGCGTTCTGCGCCGACCGCGCCGGGACCGGGACCACGCTGCTGCTCTCCGCCCCGGGTGGCCCGCTCGATCCGCGGTTCGGCCCGGGCTCGGCGGCGGCGCACGGGTCGAGCGGCGCGATGCCGATCGCCGCGGCGGTTCCGGCGCTGCGCTGCGACGTGGACACGGAGGAGGACCTCTCGGTCGCCCTGAGTCTCGGGTCCGGACCACGAACGTCCACAATGGTCAGTGGGATGACCGGTGGGTGAACAGCGGGGCCGACCACTACGCGATCCACCCCCGGTTGCTGGACAATGGAGGGCTGTGAGTACCGAGAGCGCAGAGAAGCTGTCGAGCGGCGAGGTGGAGCCGCGCGGCGTGCCGTCCGCGCCGCCCGCGGTCACCCTCGCGGTGCCGGACAACGACCTGCCGGACGACCGGTACGTCAACCGCGAACTGTCGTGGTTGGACTTCAACGCGCGGGTGCTCGCGCTCGCCGAGGACGAATCCCAGCCGCTGCTGGAACGGGCCAGGTTCCTGGCGATCTTCGCGTCGAACCTCGACGAGTTCTACATGGTGCGCGTCGCCGGGCTGAAACGCCGCAAGGAGACCGGGCTGACCGTGCGCAGCGCCGACGGGCTCACCCCGCGCGAGCAGCTGGCCTACATCGCCAAGCGCAACAAGGAGCTCGTCGAGCGGCACGCGCACGCGTTCGAGTCGCGGATCCGCCCGCAGCTCGCCGAGCACGGCATCCGGATCGTCAGCTGGGCCGACCTCGCCGAGCACGAGCGGTTGCGGCTCACCACATATTTCAGCGAGCAGGTTTTTCCTGTGCTGACCCCGCTCGCCGTCGATTCCGCACACCCGTTCCCTTACATTTCCGGGCTCTCGCTGAACCTCGCGGTGACCGTGCGGGACCCGGAAAGCGGGGTCGAGCAGTTCGCCCGGGTGAAGGTGCCGGACAACGTGCCGCGACTGGTGCCGGTGCGGGAGGACAGCCAGCACGAGTCGGAAACGTTCCTGCCGCTGGAGGAGCTCATCGCCGCGCACCTGTCGGATCTGTTCACCGGCATGCAGGTGATGGAGGTGCACTCGTTCCGGGTGACCCGCAACGCGGATCTCGAGGTCGACGAGGACCGGGACGAGGGCCTGTTGCAGGCGCTGGAGCGGGAGCTCGCGCAGCGCCGGTTCGGCCCGCCGGTGCGGCTCGAGATCGCCAACGACATGAGCAAGCACATGCTGGAGGAGCGGCTGCTGCGCGAGCTCGACGTGCACCAGGACGACGTGGTCGTGGTGCCGGGCCTGCTCGACCTGTCCTGCCTGTGGCAGCTGCACGCCATCGACCGCAAGCAGCTCAAGGATCCGCCGTTCGTGCCGGCGACCCATCCGGCGTTCGCCGACCGGGAGTCCCCGAGGAGCGTGTTCGCCACCCTGCGGGACGACGGCGACGTGCTGGTGCACCATCCGTACGACTCGTTCTCCACGAGCGTGCAGCGGTTCATCGAGCAGGCGGCCAGCGACCCCAAGGTGCTGGCGATCAAGCAGACGCTGTACCGGACCTCCGGTGACTCCCCGATCGTCGACGCGCTGATCGACGCCGCCGAGGCCGGCAAGCAGGTCGTCGCGCTGGTGGAGATCAAGGCGCGGTTCGACGAGCAGGCGAACATCAAGTGGGCGCGGACGCTGGAGAAGGCCGGCGTGCACGTGGTGTACGGGCTCGTCGGGTTGAAGACGCACTGCAAGACCGCCTTGGTGGTGCGGCAGGAGGGCGCCACGATCCGGCGGTACTGCCACATCGGGACCGGCAACTACAACCCGAAGACCGCGCGGCTGTACGAGGACGTCGGGCTGCTCACCGCCGAGCCGACGATCGGCGCGGACCTCACCGACCTGTTCAACGTGCTGACCGGGTACGCGCGGCAGCAGGAGTACCGCAGCCTCCTGGTGGCGCCGTACGGGATCCGGCGCGGGATCTGCGAGCTGATCGGGCGCGAGGTGGAGCACCTGAAAGCCGGGCGGCCGGCCGGGATCCGGTGGAAGCTCAACTCGCTGGTGGACGAGCAGGTGATCGACGCGCTGTACCGCGCGTCCCAGGCCGGGGTGCGCACCGACATCGTGGTGCGCGGGATCTGCGCGCTGAAGCCCGGAATTCCGGGATTGTCCGAGAACATCCACGTGCGCTCGATCCTGGGCCGGTTCCTGGAGCACTCCCGGGTGTTCCATTTCGTCGGCTCGGACGAGCACTGGATCGGCAGTTCGGACATGATGCACCGCAACCTCGACCGGCGGGTCGAGGTGCAGGTGCGGGTCGCCGACCCGAGGCTCACCGCGCAACTCGACGCGATGCTCGACTCGGCGCTCGATCCGGCGACCCGGTGCTGGGTGCTCGGCCCGGACGGGGAGTGGCATGCGTCCCCTGAGGACGGTTCCTCGGTTCGCGATCATCAGGCGCAGTTACTGGCAGCCCACCGAGCGGTGGGCTGACCTCGCGGTGACGGAGGTATTCGCCGCCGGGACGGTGTTGTGGCGACCGGCGGGCAAGTCGGGCGTGGAGCTCGCGCTGATCCACCGGCCACGGTATGACGACTGGACGCTGCCCAAGGGAAAGCTGAAGAACGGTGAGACGCTCTGGGCTGGCGCCTTTCGGGAAACCGCCGAGGAGACCGGTTTCACGCCGGTCCTCGGGCGTTATCTCGGCCGGGTCAGCTATCCCGTCACCCAGCCGGTGCCGGCCACCAAGATCGTCGACTACGTGGCCGCCCGGGCCGGCGCCGGCGAGTTCCGGCCCAACCGGGAGGTCGATTCGCTGCGCTGGCTTCCGCCCGAGGCCGCGGCCGCCCAACTGACGCACGGGTTCGACGTGGACATCCTCGGCACGTTCCTGGCGTTGCCACGGGATCTCGCCACGCTCCTGCTCGTCCGGCACGCCACCGCGGGCAGCCGGTCACGCTGGCAGGGCCCGGACGATCTCCGCCCGCTCTCCGACACCGGCTGGCAACAGGTGAAGGCACTACACCGCCTGCTCCCGCTGTTCGGCACCGGCCGCGTCCATTCCGCGCCACTCCTCCGTTGTGTCCAGACCGTGCAACCCCTGGCCGACGAACTCGGCGTGCCGGTCATCGAGGAGCCCCTGCTCTCCGAGCACGGCTACCCCAACCACGAACCCGAAGCCCTGGCCCGCCTCCTCGACCTCGCCGCGGCCGGCGGAACTCCCGTGGTGTGCAGCCAAGGCGGCGTGATCCCCGACCTCCTCACCCGCCTCGGCGCCGGCAAACCCGAGAGCCGCAAGGGAAGCGCCTGGCTCCTCACCTTCACCCCCGGCCCCCACCTCGCCGCCGCCGACTACATCCCCAACCCCTGAGCCCCGTCCCGACACACCGGCGTGTTGGCCGTCCACGTCGTTGTGTTGGCCTGTGGCGTCGTTGTGTTGGCTCGTGGCGTCGGCGAACTTGCCCTCCACGCGCGCGACTTGGCTAACTCCGTTGCGAGGCGCCAACACATCGACGTGGGACGCAAACACACCGACGTGACACGCCAACATGGCGACGTGACACGCCAACATGGCGACGTGAGACGCCAACATGCAAGGGAGCCCGGAACCCACGTGGGCTGTGGGTCCGGGCTCTCGTTGCGTACGCGTTACTTCTTTATAGTCCGCTTGGCGGGGGTGGCCTTCTTGGCCGGAGTCGCCTTCTTCGCGGTGGTCTTGGCCGCGGCCTTGGGGGCGGCCTTGGGGGCGGCGGCCTTCGGAGCTACCTTGGCCGCGGTGGTGCGCGCGGTGGTGGCGCGGGCCGCGGTGGGCTTGGCGGCGGTGGCCCGGGTGCGCGTGGTGGTGGCCGCCGCGCTGCGGGTCGCGGCCGTACGGCTGGCCGCGGTCCGGGTCGTGGTGGTGGTGCTGCGCGCGGTGCTGGCAGCCGCCGCGCGGCTGGCGGCCGGGCGGGCCGACGCCACCTTGGGCAGCTTCTTCGCGCCGCTCACAACATCCTTGAACGTGGTGCCGGCGCGGAAGGCTGGCACGGTGGTCTTCTTCACCTTCACCGTCTCGCCGGTGCGCGGGTTGCGCGCGGTGCGGGCCGCCCGGGCGCGCTTCTCGAACACGCCGAAGCCGGTGATGTTGACCTTCTCGCCCTTGTTGACCGTACGAACGATCACGTCGACGAGACCGTCGACCGCGGTGCTCGCTGCCTTCTTGTCGCCCAGGCGTTCCGACAACGCCTCGATGAGTTGGGCCTTGTTCACCTTTCAGTCCTCCATGAGAACGCACTGCCGTCTCGGCCCATCTGGCCGACTTCGTGCGACTGTATGCCTATCCGCGCACAATTTCCACGCGACTCGCCCAAATTCCCCAGTTTGGGTCTCCGAATCCCTTGTCTCGCGGGGTATCCGCGAGGCCGTTCATGCCGGCCGGGCGGGGGTGGTGACCGGCATCCACTGCGGCCGGTCGCGCTCGAACTCCGCGATGGACTCCGCGTGCCGCAGCGTCAGCGCGATGTCGTCCAGGCCTTCTAGCAGGCGCCATCGTGTGTAGTCGTCCACGGCGAACGGTGCGGTGAAGTCATTGGCGCGCACGGTCTTCTCCCGCAGGTCGACCGTGACCTCGGTGCCCGGGTGGGTTTCCAGCAGCTTCCAGAGGAGCTCGACGTCGGATTGGTCACACTCGGCCGCCAGCAGCCCCTGCTTGCCCGCGTTGCCACGGAAGATGTCGGCGAACCGGGAGGAGATCACGACCCGGAACCCGTGGTCGGACAGGGCCCACACGGCGTGCTCGCGGGAGGACCCGATGCCGAAGTCCGGCCCTGCCACCAGGACGCTACCTGTCCTGAACGGCTCCAGGTTGAGCACGAACCCCTCGTCGGCCCGCCAGGCGGCGAACAGCCCGTCCTCGAACCCGGTGCGGCTGACCCGCTTCAGGTACACCGCGGGGATGATCTGGTCGGTGTCCACGTTGGACCGCCGCAGCGGAACGCCGATTCCGGTGTGCGTGGTGAACGCTTCCATGGGTCTTGGCTCCTACAGGTCGTCGGGTGAGGACAGCGTGCCGCGCACGGCGGTGGCGGCGGCGACGAGCGGGGAGACCAGGTGCGTGCGCCCGCCCTTGCCCTGCCGGCCCTCGAAGTTACGGTTCGATGTGGACGCCGCGCGCTCGCCCGGCTTGAGCTGATCGGGGTTCATACCGAGGCACATCGAGCAGCCCGCGGCCCGCCACTCGGCGCCGGCGGCGAGGAACACCTTGTCCAGCCCCTCGGCCTCGGCGGCGGCGCGCACCCGCATGGAGCCCGGCACCACCAGCATCCGCACGCCGTCGGCCACCTTGTGCCCGCGCAACACGTCCGCCGCGGCCCGCAGGTCCTCGATCCGGCCGTTGGTGCAGGAGCCGAGGAACACGGTGTCCACGGCGATGTCCCGCAGCCGGGTGCCCGGGGTGAGGTCCATGTACGACAGTGCCTTCTCCGCGGCGATCCGGGCGTTCTCGTCGCCGATCCGCTCGGGATCCGGTACCTCGCCGGACAGTGGCAGCCCCTGGCCCGGGTTGGTGCCCCAGGTGACGTACGGGGTCAGCTCGCTCGCGTCGAGGTGCACCTCCGCGTCGAACTCGGCGTCCGGGTCGGTGGCCAGCTCGCGCCACCGCGCCACGGCCGCGTCCCAGTCGGCCCCGGCCGGCGCGTGCGGGCGGCCGGCAAGGTAGGCGAACGTGGTGTCGTCCGGCGCGATCATGCCCGCGCGGGCGCCGGCTTCGATGGACATGTTGCAGATCGTCATCCGGGCTTCCATCGACAGCGCCCGGATCGCGGCGCCTCGGTACTCCAGCACGTAGCCCTGCCCGCCGCCGGTGCCGATCTTGGCGATCACCGCCAGGATGACGTCCTTCGCCGTGACGCCCGGGCGGAGCTGACCGTCCACATTGATCGCCAACGTGCGGAACGGGCGCAGCGGCAAGGTCTGCGTGGCCAGCACGTGCTCGACCTCGGAGGTGCCGATGCCGAACGCCAGCGCGCCGAACGCGCCGTGCGTGGAGGTGTGGCTGTCCCCGCACACCACGGTCAGGCCCGGCTGGGTCAGCCCGAGCTGCGGCCCGACCACGTGCACGATGCCCTGCTCGGCGTCGCCCATCGGGTGCAACCGCACGCCGAACTCGGCGCAGTTCTTCCGAAGCGTGTCAACCTGGGTCCGGGACACGGGATCCGCGATCGGCAGCTCGATGTCGAGCGTCGGCACGTTGTGATCCTCCGTGGCGATGGTGAGATCCGGACGCCGCACCGGGCGACCGGCCAGCCGCAGCCCGTCGAACGCCTGCGGGCTGGTGACCTCGTGCACCAGGTGCAGATCGATGTAGAGCAGGTCCGGTTCGGCGCCGCTGCCCCGCCGCACCACATGCGCGTCCCACACCTTCTCGGCGAGCGTCTTTCCCATCACTGTCACCGCGTCTTCCCACAGACTGGACTTCCCATATACCGGGACCATAGTATCGAGCTGTGGGACAGCATAGTGGCATCGGGGTTCTCGACAAGGCCATGGCCGTGCTCCAGGTGGTCGCCAAGGAGCCGTGCGGCCTCGCCGAGCTCTGCGCGAAGACCGGCCTGCCCAGGGCGACGGCACACCGCCTCGCGGTCGGCCTGGAGGTGCATCGCCTGCTGCGCAGGGGTTCCGACGGCCGCTGGCGCCCGGGCGCGGCGCTGGCCGAGCTCGCCGGCGGGGCCACCGACCCGCTGCTCGACGCCGCAAGCGCCGTGCTGCCAAGGCTTCGCGACCGCACCGGGGAGAGCGTCCAGCTCTACCGCCGGGACGGCCTGCACCGCATCTGCGTCTCCGCCGCCGAGCCCCCCAGCGGTCTGCGCGACACCGTGCCGGTGGGCGCCCGCCTGCCGATGACCGCCGGCTCCGGCGCCAAGGTGCTCGCCGCGTGGGCCGATCCCTCCATCCAGCGCACGGTTCTGGCCGACGCGGTCTTCGGAGAGCGGGCCCTGCTGGAAGTTCGCCGACGCGGCTGGGCGCAGAGCGTCGCCGAGCGCGAGCCCGGCGTGGCCAGTGTCTCCGCGCCGGTGCGCGACGCCTCCGGCTCCGTCATCGCCGCGGTGTCGGTGTCCGGCCCGATCGACCGGATGGGCCGCCGCCCGGGCGCACGCTGGGCGGCAGACCTCCTCGCCGCCGCGGACGCGCTGCAGAACCGTCTCTAGTAGACAGTCCACTCGAGAAGCCGTTGCGCACCCGTCACGTTTTGGCCGACCGTCCGAGAGTCATAGGAGACACGAGACGACGGACGGTAACAGAATGCGGATTGGCCATTTACTTGTAGTCACACTGGCCGGTATGGGGGCACTGATCGCCGGTTGCGGCGGCGACGCGGAATCCAGCGCCCGGATCCAGGTCGCCACGGCGACCGCGGAATCGACCACGCCAGCCCTCAGCAGCGCCGGCAACGCGACCGGATCCAGTGGCAAGCCCGGCGCGGCCACGACCACGCGTACCACCACGACCAGGGCTTCCGGCGGACAGACGACCAGCGCGGCGGCCGAGCCGGTGAGCGTCTCCGTGGTGCGGCAACCGACCTGCCCGGTGCATGGCACCCCCGAGGCCCCGTTCTCCTCCCCCGGCACCGATGTGATCATCTCGTGGAAGGTGACCGGGGCGACCAAGGCCGCCCTCTCCGTCGACAACCCCAAGGTCTACGCCGCCTACGGCACCTACGAGGCGAGCGGCCAACTCTCCCTGGCCTTCCCGTGCGACACCACGCCCGGCACCACGACGCACACCTACACGGTCTGGCCGGCCGGAAACAGAAACGTCTCCAAGACCATCTCGGTGAGCGCCAGAAACAACACGTAGGGAATTGCTCTGTTCGCGCCAGTCCGCGCGAGCAGGCGTACCGCCAGTCGGCGGTTTTCCTGATGGGGCTGTTGATCGTGGCTTGGTGACGCGCGACACTCGCCGCCGTAGTGGATCGAACCGTCCCGTTCGGGAGGCGCCATGGAAGATCTCAAACCGGACGAAGTCGACGAGGTTGGCATCGAGCTGGTTGAGGAACCGGCCGAGCTCGAGGACTTCGTGTTCGTGCGCATTCGCCTGCTCCAGTGATGACGGCCTGATCGTGGTGGCCGCCGGATCCCGGTGGCCACCACCGGGGAAGGTGGACACCGTGTACGTGCCGGCCGTGGCCGAGCTGATCGGCGATGAGGAGGAGTTCTTCGGGCGGTTCCACAACACCGGCCCGATGCTGCGGCGGGCGGCCATCGCCGCCGACCCGCGGGAGATCCTGTCGGTGGCCGACCTCGACGAGGTGCTCAGCTCCGAGGCGATCCGCCCGCCATACCTGGACATCGCCCGCGACGGCAAGACCGT
>NZ_DASYTH010000184.1:0-6636 GCF_036002505.1 Actinophytocola sp.
GGCCCCCTTCAGCGCACTCCTACAGCGGGGGGATCTCCGGGGGGACGGCGGCCGGGGTCGTGGCGAGCGCCTCGATGGCGAGGCGGATCGCGGTGTCCAGTTGGGGGTCCCGGCCGGCGGCGTGGTCCTGCGGGGTCATGACCACCTCGACGTCGGGGTCGACGCCGTGGTTCTCCACGCCCCAGCCGGGGCCACGCATCCAGGTGGCGTAGCGGGGCTGGGTGACCAGGGTGCCGTCGACGAGGTGGTAGCGCATGTCGATGCCGATGGTGCCGCCCCAGGTGCGCACGCCGACCACCGGGCCGATGCCCAGCGCCTTGATCGCGGCGTTGACGATGTCGCCGTCCGAGCCGGAGAACTCGTCGGCCACGGCCACCACCGGGCCACGCGGGGCGTCCACCGGGTAGGGCTCGACGTAGTAGCCGTCCCGGCCGATCTGCCAGCCGATGATGGTCCGGCCGAGCTTCTCCACGACCAGCTGGGACAGGTGGCCGCCGCGGTTCTCCCGGACGTCGACGATCATCGCCTCGCGGCGCACCTCCACCCGCAGGTCCCGGTGCAGCTGCGCCCAGCCGTTGGCGATCATGTCCGGCACGTGCACGTAGCCGACCCGCCCGTCGCTGGCCTCGTGCGTGTGGGCGCGCCGGCCGGCCACCCAGGCCTGGTAGCGCAGCGGCGTGTCGTCCCGCAGCGGGACCACCACCACCCGCCGGGCCGGACCACCCCGGCTCGGGCCGTCGCTCGCCGGGCCAATCGTCAGCTCCACCGGGTTGCCGGCGGCGCCGATCAGCAGCGGGCCCGGCCCGGCCGCCTCCACCGGCCGCCCGTCCACGGCCAGGATCGCGTCACCCGGCCGCACCGCCACACCGGGCGCCCGCAGCGGGGAGCGGGCCCGCGGGTCGGAGCTCTCCCCGGGCAGCACCGAAGTCACCCGCCACACCCCGTCCTCGTCGCGCGCCAGGTCCGCGCCGAGCAGCCCGAGCCGGTGCTCGCGGCCGGCCCAGCCGTCCGGCGGGGTGACATAGGCGTGCGACGTGCCGAGCTCGCCCTGCACCTCCCAGAGCAGGTCCACCAGCTCGTCGTGCGCCCCGACCGCGTCCACCAGCGGGCGGTACCGGGCCAGCGTCGCCGCCCAGTCCACCCCGCTCATGTCGGCGCGCCAGAAGTGGTCGCGCATCAGCCGGCCGGCCTCGTCGAAGGACTGCCGCCACTCGGCGGCCGGGTCGACCTGCACCCGGATCCGGCTCAGGTCCACGTCGATGTCGGCGTCCTCGTCGTCATCGTCATCGTCCGAGTCGACCTTGTGGTGGGCCGGGAGGACCCGCAGGCTGTCGCCGTCCCACACCACGATCCGCTCGCCGTCGCCGCTGGTCCAGACGTCCTGCAGGTCGCACACCACGGTGAAGGCCCGGCGCCGGCCGAGGTCGAACCGCTCGAGCACGGCGCCCGGCTCGTCGTCGTCGGGGTCGGCGAGGTCGGCGCCGAGCACACCGGTGATCGGCTCGCGGACCCACAGCACGCCGGTGCGCACCGTGTGCAGCCGCGCGTACCGGGCCGCCGGCACCGGGAACGGCACCACCCGCTCGGCCAGCCCCTCCACGTCGACCGTGGTGCGCGGCGGGCCGTCGCCGTCCTCGCCGTCCTTTTTGGACTCCTCGGTGTCGCCGATGGCCCGGCCGTGCAGCTCCGGGGCGAACGGCGACGGGGTGGTCGCGGCCAGCGGCACCAGGTAGGGCCGGGAGCCGTTGGCGAAGGACAGGTCGAACACGTGCGCGTCGTACACCGGGTCGAAGTTGCGGGCCGAGAGAAACGCGACATGCTTGCCGTCCGCGGTGAACACCGGGTCGGAGTCGACGAAGCGCAGCGGTGTCACGTCCACAGTGACAATTCCTTGGCTCGATGACGTAGCGTCAGGTGACACATCGGTGGTGTTGGCCATCCGGATGTGGCGCAACGGGCTCGGGCCCGGATGCGACCACACCAGCCAGTCCGAGTCCGGGGAGAACGCCAGGCCCTGCGGATCCCCCTCGGCGGCCCGCACCACCTCGCGGATCTCCCCGCTCTCCGGGTCGGCGAGCAGCAGCCGGCCGTCGTGCGTGGTCGCCGCGATCCGCCGGCCGTCCGGCGATGCCGCCAGCTCCAGCACCCGGCCGAGCAGTCCGGCCCCGATCCGGCGCGGCGGCGTGCCCGCATCTACGCCGTCTGCCGGCGCGATCTCCAGCGCGTCCTCGCCCTCGGCGTCGGTCACCCAGACCACCCGGTCGGCGCCGAGCACCCGGGGCAGCCGGGCCCGCACCCCGGGCCGCACCGCCAGCGCCCGGGCCGGACCGTCCCGGTGGGTCAGCCAGTGCACGGTGCCGCGGATGCTGACCGCGCTCGCCCGCCCGGTGCGGTCCGGGGCCACCTCGTCCAGGCTTTCCCTGGCCCGCAACGGGTACGGCTCGCGCAGGCCGCGCGGCCCGCCGAGCCGGATGTCCAGCCGGCGCGGCTGCGCGTCCAGATCCTCGACCAGCCACAACTCCCCCGCGCTGTGGTAGACCACCCGGCGGCCGTCCGTGCTGGCGTTGCGGGCGTAGAACTCCTGGTCGGTGTGCCGCCGCAGGTCCGTGCCGTCCAGCGCGCAGGTGTACAGGTTGCCCACGCCCTCGTGGTCGGACAGGAACGCGATCCGCCCGGCCCACCACATCGGCGCCGCCAGGTTACCGTCCACTTCGGACAGAATGCGGGCGAACTGGCCGCTGCCGGAGGCGTCCAGCCAGAGCTTGCCGGCGGTCCCGCCGCGGTAGCGCTTCCACCAGGCCATCTCCCGGGAGGTCACCGACCCGAGCAGCACCGCGCCGGACGGCGCGAAGGCCAGCCCGCCGACCGGTCCGTACGGCAGCCGGGTGGGCGGCGAGCCGTCCAGCGGCACCGCGTGCGCCCAGGTGCGCCGGAGCGACGCCTGGCCGGCCGCGGTCGCCGCCAGCACGGCACCACCGGAAGTCCAGCCGAGCACGGTGGTCCGGATGTCTCCCCAGTAGGTCAGCCGCCGGCTGGAACCGCCGTCCACCGGCGCCACGTGCACCTCGGGATCGACGTCCCGCCAGCTCGCCCAGGCCAGCATCGTGCCGTCCGGCGAGAACCGCGGGTTGGCCACGCCCGACTGGTCCGCGGTCACCCGCCAGGCCCGGCCACCCGCCACCGGCACGAGCCAGACGTCGTCCTCGGCCACGAACGTGATCAGATCGTCGTGCAGGTGCGGGAAGCGGAGGTAGGCAGCGGTCACGCCGTTACGTTAGCCGCGCGGACCGACGCCGCGGTCGCGCCACCGGGATTTCCGTTGCGCGCTGGGCGATCACGGCCAGAACCGGCGCCAGTCCTGGTGGTCCATCGTGAACGGATCGACGCCGGCTTTTCGGGCGGCTTCCTCGGCGGTACGTACGTTCTGGGCGAATTGCCGGGCTACCGCGCGAAGCTCTCCCTCGGGGTCCTGGCCGGCGAGCTTCGCCAGCGCGGCGAGGTCGAACAGCCGCGAGCCGGTGTCGGTGTGCCGGGGGAGCAGGTCGCCGGGCAGGCCCGCGCGGGCGGTGCGCTGGGCCAGCTTGGCGGCCAGGGCCAGCGCCGGCTGACCCAGCGCCACACCGTCCACACTGGACTCACGGCGCTTCTCGTCCTGCTTGAGCTCCTCCCAGCGGCGTTCCTGGGTGCGGGCGTCCCGCACCGCCGGGTCACCGCCGGCGAACACGTGCGGGTGGCGGCCGATCAGCTTGTCCACCAAGGCTTCCGCGACCTCGTCGACGGTGAACGGGTCGGCCGCGTCCTCCTCCGCCACCCGGGCGTGGAACAGCACCTGCAGCAGCACGTCGCCCAGCTCCTCGCGCAGCGCCTCGCGGTTCCCGTCCTCGATCGCCTCGAGCAGCTCGAAGCACTCCTCGACCAGGTACTGCCGCAGCGACTCGTGCGTCTGCTCGGCGTCCCACGGGCAGCCGCCGGGCGACCGCAGCCGGTCCATCACGGCCACCGCGCGCAGCAGCCACTGACCCGGAACCTGTTGTGTCCCAATGACATCCGCCCCGGCCGCGTGCAGCGCCGCGGCAGCCGGATCGTCCAGGTCCGCGGTGATGAGCACGACCGGACCCGCCTGCGCCAGCGCCAACAGCGCGTCCGGCGCCGGGGCCGGCTCGGCCGCCGTCCAGGTGAGCCCCGGCGCGCGGTACACCGCCCGGGCCGTGCCGAAGGCAGGGATCGCGGCCGCCGGCACCACCTCGCCGAGCGCCGGATCCACCAGCACGACGGCGGTTCCGGCGGCCGGGGTCATGGCTTGGCGCGGTTGCCGAGAGGAAGCACCAGGCCGCTCTTCTCGCCCTCACTCGGCACGATGCCGACCGCCAGCTCGTCCCATACCCCGTAGCGCGGGCTGAGCCGCGGGTGCAGCTGACCGGCCAGCGGACCGAGCAACCGCTCGCCGAGCGTCATGGAGAACACCGCGGGTGCCCGGCTGGCGAGCGAGGCGAGGTCGGCGGGGACTCCGTTGGGATCGCGGGCCACCTTGGCGATCACCCATTCGGTCTGCTCGCCCGAACCGAGCCGGACCGCGATCACCGAGTTGTCCGGCGCGGCGAAGAACTGACCGACGATCAGGTCGCTCACCGAGACCCCCTGGGGCGGCTGGCCACTCTCGGCGATCCGCTGGTAGGAGATCAGCGCGTTCCACTCCTGGTTCGTGAGGACCTGGGCCGGGTTCTCCTGGCTCGGCTGGCCGGCCGCGTCCTTGGCCAGCGCGGCGATCTGGTCCGGTTGCGCCGCCATCCGCCTGGCCAGATCGTTCGCCTGCTCCCGGGTGTAGCCGGGACGCTGGATGTCAACGCCGGTCAGCATCAGTTGCAGCGTGCCGAGGTACTTGCGGCCGAGCTCGACCGTCAGCAGGCGGTCCCGGGTGAGCTCGTGGGTGTCGAACCCGGCGTCGATCGACTTCTGCACCGGATCCTCCGACGGTGCCGCCTGCGACACGGCGTCGGAAACGTCCTTCTCCGAGACGGTCAGGTTCTCCCGCTTCGCCGCCTCCGCGATGAGCTCATGCCTGACCAGCTGGGTGACGATCCCCCGCGACACCAGGTCCAGCTTCCGGCTCTTCGCCAGCTCCTTCGCCGCCGGCTCCACCTTGAGCGCGGTGTCCAGCCGCTGCTGCACGTCATCGACCGTGATCACCTTGTCCCCCATGATCACGGCGGAGTTGACCTGGCTCGGCCCCGACCCACACGCGGCGAGCGCGCCCCCGAGCACGGCAACGGAGGCGACCAGCACGGCAGGGCGGCGGATTGCGCTCATCACGGTTGGTACCTTCTCACAACCGGGGCCAGCGCATACGTGTGAGGGCCAACCCGGCGACGCCGGACGGACCCTTCGCCGCGGCAAACTCGTGTTGAGACCCACCGGCGCTCGTGCGTCTACTAAGTGAGGACGCACACGTCGTGGATCCCGAGGACGCGATGAACCCGGCACGAGCGCGGCACAGCACCGGCAGGGGTGATGCCACCAAGCCGGCCGGTGGCGATCGGGTCGGCCTGCGGGATCTGTTCGACCAGCACTACCTCGCCCTGGTCAGGATCGCGGCAGCCGTCGTCGACGACCAGGACACGGCGGAGGACATCGTCCAGGACGTCTTCGCGGCCCTGCATGCCCGCGATCTGGCCGCCAGGCTTGATGAGCCGAGGCGCTACCTGACCGTTGCCGTATTGAATCGTTCCCGTTCCGCATTGCGCCGCCGCATGTTCCTCAGGCGGCTGCGAGCCGTGCATGTTCCGCACGGTGAGGGCGCGGACCAGGCGACCATCCGGCGCTCGGACCGGGACCGCGTGCTGGCCGCCGTCCGGAGGTTGCCCGGACGGCAGCGAGAAGTCGTGGTGCTGCGGTACCTCGACGACCTGCCGGTCCAGCAGATCGCATCGATTCTCGGCATCACGCCGGCCGCGGTTTCCGGTTCGCTCAACCGCGCGATGTCCACCTTGAAGCAGCGTCTAGGGAGGCCTTGATGGACGACATCGAGCGGATGGTGCGCGGCGCGCTGCACGACCGGGCGGCGGAGATAACCCGCGCGACGCTGCACGAGCCGGACCCGCGTCCGGCACGCCGGTCAAGGACCATGCCGGTCATGCTTGCCACCGCGTGTTTCGTGGCTGTCACGATCACGGTGCCGGTGACACTGTTCTTGCTCCGTGAAGGAAGCCCGGGAGACATTGCCGGTAACTCCCCGAGCAGACCATACTCCGGCCCACCAGGCTATGCGGGTTATCGATGGCAACTCACGTCGGTCCAGGCGAACGGGCAGAGATCTCCGATACCGCCGGAAATTCTGGCATCGGCTTCCTTCTTTCCGGATGGAACGGTGATCTTCCAGGACAATGTCAACGCACTGAGTGGCCGGTACGACGCCGGCGCGGATGGTTTTTCGGTTCACGACGTCGGTACCACGTTCGCTCTCTACGCCGGTGATGATCCATTGCAAAAGATGGTGATCAGCGCGATCGGCGCACTCGTCTCGGGCCAGGCCGTACAGGCGAACCTGTCCGGCACGCAGTTGGTCCTTGCCATTCCGGAGTACACGATGTCGTTCGAGCGGAGCGTCCCCGTCGACACCAGGACGGTCGGCCCGTCACC
>NZ_DASYTH010000185.1:0-49783 GCF_036002505.1 Actinophytocola sp.
GCACGGCTGTTTCAAGATCACCTGAGTGGTTGCTGTTTGCTGATGGGACTGTGGTGACGCCAGGTACTCCAGTGGCTGGCGAAGTCGTGCGACGAAGGACGCTTTCCTCACGCTGGGCGTGAGAAAGGACGCCTTCCTCGCATCCACTCCACAATGGACACTGAGGTGCCGCACGGGTCAGCACCACCGGCACGCCACCGGCCTCGGGTAGCACCGCCTGAGGCGCCACCCAAACGATCTTGAAACGGCCCTGCTCCCCAACCCCACCCCGCCAACCGGCTGGCGCCCCTCGAGCACGACTCACGCCAGTTCGGCTCGTTTCCAGGCGGTGGTGAACTCGGCCAGGGAGATCTGGCCGTCCCGGTCGCTGTCGGCGTCGGCGAAGATCGACTCGATCTCCGCGTCGGTGATCTCCTCGCCGCGGGCGGTCATCGCGGCCCGGAACTCCGTTCTGGTGATCTGCCCGTCGCCGTTGCCGTCGAGCTCGTTGAACGCGTCGGTGAGGTCATCGTGAGTCGCCATGGGCACAGAAGCATAGGGCGCGCGCGGACCGAACCGGCCTGAGGTAGCGTCGCGCGCGTGAAGGCGGGGTACACCGCCCCATGACGCAGCGGCGACCGAGCCTGGCCACGGTGCTGTACGAGTGGGGGCGGATCGGCTGCATCGGGTTCGGCGGCCCGCCCACGCACATCAAGCTGCTGCGCGACCTGTGCGTGCACCGACGGAAGTGGCTGACGGCGGTCGAGTTCGAGGACGCCGTCGCCGCGTGCAATTTGCTGCCCGGGCCGGCGTCCACCCAGCTGGCGATCTTCTGCGCCTGGCGGCAGCGCGGCCGGCCCGGCGCGCTCGTCGGCGGGGTCGCGTTCATCGTTCCCGGCCTGATCATCATCCTGGCCCTGGCCACGCTGTTCCTCGCCTCCGCGCCGCCCCGGGCGATCCTCGCCGCCGGGGCCGGAGCGGGCTCCGCGGTCGCCGCGGTCGCGGTGCACGCCGCGGCCACCCTGCTGCCGGACAGCTGGCGCCGGGTGCGGCCGGAGGGGCGGGTCCGGCGGCTGCGCTGGGCTGCCTACCTGGTCGCCGGCACCGCGTCCGCCGCCCTCATCGGCCCCTGGCTGGTACTGGTGCTGCTGGCCTGCGGCGCCATCGAGATCGCCGCCCGGTACGACGCCACCCGGCGAACCCTCCTGCCGCCCATTCCGGTGCTCGCCGCCGGCGGGTTCGCCGCCGGCCCGCTGGCGGCGCTGGCCTGGGTGGCGTTCAAGGTCGGCGCGCTCTCCTACGGCGGCGGGTTCGTGATCATCCCGCTGATGCAGGCCGACGCCGTCAACCACTACCACTGGCTGTCCGACGCGCAGTTCCTCAACGCCGTCGCGCTCGGCCAGATCACCCCCGGGCCGGTCGTGCAGACCGTCGCCGTCATCGGCTACGCCGCCGCCGGAATCGCCGGCGGCGTGCTCGCCGCCGCGGTCGCGTTCAGCCCGTCGTTCGCGTTCATCCTGCTCGGCGCCCACCACTTCGACCGGCTCCGGAGCAACCCCACGGTCCGCGCGTTCCTCGACGGCGCCGGGCCGGCCGCCGTCGGAGCCATCGCCGGCTCGGCCATCACCCTGGCCCGCTCACTCACCCAACCCTGGCAGTACGCCATCCTCGGCGCCGCCGCGATCACCCTCCTGGCCCTGCGCCGCGGCGTCGTGCTCACCCTGCTCGGCGCCGCCGCCACCGGCATCGTTCTCACCACCGCCGGCCTGCCCCTCCCGCACTGACCGGCGCGGAACACAGCCACAGGACGGCGTCGGCCACGTCCCCGGCGCTGTCACCTGGTCCGGCCGCCACCGCGTTGATCAGGACACCGGAGCCGGCGAACTCCACCGCCGCGGCGCGCGTCACCTCGATCACGTCGGCCGTCATCGCGAGGTTCACGACCCGGCCGGTCCCCCGCATGGCCGGGATCTCGTATCTCATCGCCAGCGACACCCCACGCGCCTCGCCGCCGTTCACCGCCAGGTCGAGTCGCCCGAACGCGCCGAGCGTCTGCTCCACCAGCCGCCGCACCGACACCGGTTCGGCAGGATCCCTCCGCACGACGTTGGCGCCGGCCCGGCGCAACGCGTCGGCGACCGCGGCGCCTGCTCCGACGACGAGGGCGGTCCGGCCGCTCAATGCCGCAGGGATCATGCCGCTCAACGCTAGGAACCCGGCCCGCGAACCGCATCAGCGAAGTCGCCGGTCTTCTATGCTCGGCGGGGTGCTGGGGAGAGATCAGGAGACCGGGCTGCTGGAGTCGGTCCTGCGGGCGGCCGCCGCGGGGCACGGTGGCGGGGTCGTGCTGCACGGCGAGCCGGGAATCGGGAAGACCGCGCTGCTGAGCCACGCCGAGGAGCGGGCCGGCGGGTTCCAGGTGCTGCGGGCGGTCGGCGTCGAACCGGAGGCGGATCTCGCGTACGCGATGCTGCACCAGCTGCTGCTTCCGGCGCTGGGGTTGGTGGGGGAGCTGCCGGGGCCGCAGGCGCGGGCGCTGCGCATCCTGTTCGGGCGGGCGGAGGGCGCGCCGCCGGATCCGTTTCTGGTGGGGTTGTCGACGCTGTCGCTGCTGTCCCTGCTGGCCGGGACGAAGCCGGTGCTGTGCGTGATCGATGACGCGCACTGGGCGGATCAGCCGACGTTGACGACGCTGGCGTTCGTCGCGCGGCGGCTGGACAACGAGCCGATCGTGCTGGCGCTGGCGGCGCGCGCCGACGAGGGGCACGGCACGGATCTGCCGCACCTGCGCCGGATTCCGCTGATGGGGCTCGACCAGGAGGCGGCCATGGCGCTGCTGGCCGAGCACGGCAGCGGGCGGCTGACCGAGGGCGAGCGGAACCACCTGCTGGCGGCCACCGGGGGGAATCCGCTGGCGCTGCTGGAGCTGGCCGGGTCCGGCGTGCCCGCGGACGGCACGCCGGAGCCGCTGGCCATGACCGACGAGTTGCGGCGGTCGTTCCTGGCCAGGATCCAGGCGCGGCACGGTGAGTTGCTGCCGCTTCTCCAGCTGGTCGCGGCCGACGGCTCGGGCAGCGTGGAGACGCTGGAGAAGGCCGGCGCGGAGCTGGACATCGCGACCGGGCCGCTGCACCGGGCCGAGCTCGACGAGTTGCTCACCTACGACGGGAGCCGGCTGGTGTTCCGGCACCCGCTGATCCGGTCCGCGATCTACCACAGCGCCACGGCCGGGCGGCGGGCCGCGATCCACCGCGCCCTCGCCGCGGCCCTCGACACCCCGGCGGATCAGCACCGCCGTGCCTGGCACCTCGGGCAGGCCGCCACCGGGCCCGACGAGCGGGCCGCCGAGCAGCTCGAGCACTCGGCCGAGCAGGCGGCCCTGCGCGGTGGTCCGGCCGCGGCGCTGGCCGCGGCGCTGGCCGCGCTGTCCCGGGCCGCCGAGCTCACCGCGGACGGTCCGCGCCGGGGGCGGCGGCTGTGGAGCGCCGCCCGCGCGGCCATCCGGGGCGGGTTCACCGCCACCGCCGTGGAGCTGCTCGACCGGGCCGAGCGCGAGCCGGAGCTGCAGGAGGCGGACCGGATCTCGGTGGCGGTCATGCGCGCCATCGTGGCCGGGTTCGCCGGCTCGCCCGAGGACGCGCTGGACCTGATCAGGCCCTGGATCCCGCGCGCGCTGGTGATCGACCGGCGCCGCTACACCCCGACCGTGGCGATGTACGGCGACCTCGGGGTCCGCACCAACCTGCCGCGGGCCTGGTCCGACCTCGCCGGCTGGCTCGAGGACGTCCCGCCGGAACCGGGAAACCCGGAGGACGGCGTGCTCCGGCTGCTCCGCACCGCGAGCCGGATCCGCACCGGGGACAATCCTCCCCGGCCACAAGAGGATCGCACCATCGTCGAATCGTTGAACGATCCCATCACCATGACCCTGGCCGGCGCGATCGCCCGCGCACTCGGCGACGACGAGTTGAGCCGGCGCCTGTACCGCACCGCCGGGCAGCTGGCGCGCACCACCGGAGCGCTCGGCGCGCTGGCCTGGAACCTCGAGTACCAGGCCGCCGACGAGCTCGCCCGCGGCCGGTTCGGGCTGGCCGAAGCGCACGCCGAGGAGGGCGTCCAGTTCGCCGTGGAGGTCGGCCAGCCGAACACCGCCTGCCGCAACCGCGGGCTGCTCGCCCTCTGCGCGGCGCTCCGGGGCCGCCCGGACGCCGCCGAGCTGGCCACCGAGGTGCTGGCCGAGGCCAGCGGCCGCACCCTGGCCGATGCGATGGCCTACGCCCGGCGGGCCCTCGGCCTCATCGAGCTGGTTGCCGGCCGGCACCGCGAATCCGCGCAGCACTTCGAGGCGATCGGCATCTGGGACACCGACCCGCCCCCGGACCTGGCCATGGGCGTCCTCCCCGACCTGGTCGAGGCCCTGGTCCGGGCCGGCGAGCCCGACCGCGCCGCCGCGGCGACCGCCCTCCACGCCCGGTGGACCGGCCCCACCCCTGCCCCCGCGCTGGCCGCCCGCACCGCCCGCTGCCAGGCCCTGACCGGCACCGGCGCCGGCTACCCCGAAGCCCTGCGCCGCCACGCCCTCTCCGACGCTCCCTTCGAGCATGCCCGCACCGAGCTGCTGTTCGGCGAGCAGCTGCGCCGCGACCGGCACCGCTCCGAAGCGGCCCACCACCTGCGCTCCGCCGCCGAGAACTTCCGCCGCATCGGCGCCCTCGCCTGGGCCGACCGCGCGCTCGGCGAGCTGCGCGCCACCGGCGAGTCCGCCGGTACCCCCGAGGCCGGCGCGCTCAGCACCCTCACCCCCCAGGAGCTGCGCATCGCCCTGGCCGTCGGCGAAGGCCTGACCAACCGCGAGATCGCCGCCCAGCTCTTCCTCAGCCCCCGCACCGTCGACTACCACCTCCGCAAGGTCTTCCAGAAAGCCGACCTCACCTCCCGCGCCGAGCTGATGCGCCTCGTCCTCGCTGTCCGGGGTTGATGCCCTGAAGGCCGCCTTCAGGACGTTCAACGTCTCGAAGGCGGCATTCAAGGCATGAGAGACCGGCAACTTCACTGATTCGCCCGGCTGCCCGGTCTTCCTAGCGTTGGCGGTGTCGAAATCCCGTCCCGTTAGGAGCCTGGCGATGACGATTCACAAGGCGCGCATGGTTGGCCGGTTTCTCCTGCATTACACCGAGATGGTCATCGCGATGATGCTCGGGATGCTGCTGCTCGGTCTGCTGTGGAGCGCGGTGCTGCCGGAGATCACCCGGACCGACGTCGACACGCTGGTCATGGCCGCGAACATGACGATCGGGATGGCCGCGTGGATGCGGATGCGCCGGCACGGATGGCGAAGCATCGGCGAGATGAGCGTGGCGATGATCCTGCCGTTCCTCGTTCTGCTTGTCCCGTACTGGTTCGGGGTGCTGCCGGGCCACCTGGTGATGTCCGTCGGGCACCCGCTCATGTTCGTGACGATGGCGCTGGCCATACTGTGGCGGCGCGCGGAGTACACGCAGCACCGGCACCACATCCGGCCGAAGTGGGTGTGGCGGGCCGCCGTCGTGCTGATCGCGTTGCTGGTCCCGGCCGCGGTCTCGGCGGTGAACACGATCGGCAAGTTCGGCGCCCGGTACGAGGCCCGTTCGGACACCGTGTCGGTCGAGCCGGCGCCGAAGGCCGCCGACCATGATCCGGCCAAGCCGACCGTGGCGTTTCTGGTGGGCAGCAAGGGTTCCAACGCGGCCGACCTGCTCGGGCCGTACGAGACGCTGGCCGGCACCGGGGCGCTCAACACCTACGTCGTCTCGGCCGGCGCCCGGCTGGTGCCGCTGACCGGTGGTCTGGACCTCGTGCCGGACCTGACGTTCGACGGGCTGGCCGCCCTGCTGGCCGAGCGGCACGACCGCCTCGACGCCGTGGTGATCCCGGCCCTGCAGGAGCCCGACGCCGCGGAGCGCGACGCCATCACCACCTGGTTGCGGCAGCAGTCCGGCGCCGGCGCGCTGACCGTCAGCGTCTGCAACGGAGCCCGCACCCTCGCCGAGTCGGGGCTGCTGGACGGCCGGCCGGCGACCTCCCACTGGACCCGACTTTCCGGGCTGCGCAACGACTTCCGCAATATCAACTGGGTGAGCGGCCGGCGCTACGTCGACGACGGCAACGTGATCACCACCGCCGGCGTGCTGTCCGGAATCGACGGCGCCCTGCGCATCCTGGAACGGCTCGCCGGCACGAACACCGCCCGCGCGGCGGCGGACAACGTCCACTGGCGCCACTACTCCCCCGGCACCGCCGCCCGGATCCCCGAATCCAGCTGGGCAATTCCCGACGTGGTGGTCGCGCTCAACGCCTCCTACCAGCCCGGCCCATCGACCATCGGGGTTCAGCTCACCGGCGGCACCGGCGAGTTGGAGCTCGCCTCCGCGTTCATGTCCTACACCGAGCAGTCCCTGATCGGCCGCACCGTCGCGGTCGGCGACGGCCCGATCCGCTCCCGGCACGGCCTGACCTTCGTCCCCCGCTCCACGGTCGCAAACGCGGGCAACCTCGACCGCCTCCTCGTGCCCGGCCTGGACGCCGCCCGGCAGCACTCCGCCACATCGGCGGGTCCGCGCCCCGAGTACCTCCACACCACCGAAGAGTTCGCGTTCGACCCGGTGCTGCGCGACATCGCCCGCACCTACGACGTGCAAACCGCCCGCTTCGCCGCCAAAACCCTCGAGTACCCGGTGCACGACGTCGACCTGACCGGCCGAAGCTGGCCGTGGCTGGCGACCCTCATCCCCATTCTGCTCGCCCTGCTCGGCGCCACCGCAGCGATCGCCGCCGGCATCGTGTTCCGCCGGATCCGAACCACCCGGACCCTCCGGCGCCCGGAACCGCTCAGCGCCCCGATCCGGACGGCCGAGCTTTCGCTCACCCGCTGAGCGGGAGGTCCGCGTGCTGCTCGAGGAACCTGGCGACGTGGCCGGGATCCTCGAGCGGCGCCGGGTACAGCAGCAGGCGGTCGAGCCCGAGGTCGGCGTACCGCTTAGCCTTGTCCGCGTCCATCGCGACCGGATCGCCCTGCATGAAGTAGATCTCCAGGCCCGGCCGGGGATGCTCGTCGACGTTCTGGAACGAGACGTTGCCGGCCCTGGTAGCTCACCGGTGCCGGGTCGGACCACAGGGCCGCCACCGCGTCCAGGTACTCGTCGGTGCGGCTGCCCCGCTCGGACATCGGCACACCGCCTGCTTCGCCAGCACCAGCGGATTGCGTTGGGGCAGAACGATGACCCCGGTACCGAGCTCCATCCGGTCGGTGACCGCCGCGACGTAGGCGAGGTGGATCAACGGGTCGAGGAACGGATCCGTGGAAGACACCGGCGGCTTCTACCGCGACGGCCAACCGATTCCGTGGTAAATGCGAAAAGCCAGCACCAATAAAAGCCGACCTCAACCACAATTGGCGACCAAACGCGGGGGTCCGGGGGCTTGCCCCCGGCCGGGGGTGTGGGGGCTTGGCCCCCACAAAACAGCAGACCCGCCCCGGTCCGCGCTTTCCGCGGACACACGCCCCCCGAGGGGCTGGGGTACCAGGACTCGAACCTAGACTAACTGAACCAGAATCAGTCGTGCTGCCAATTACACCATACCCCACCAGCAGCGATGGTCACTGCCCGTGCTGCCGAAGGGAGATGGTAGACCACCCGCCGTGCGGACCGGAAACCGGATCAGTCGCGCGCTGGCCGGGGACGCCGGCGGGGCCGGTCGCGGACGGCGTGACGTACTCGCTGACAATGAGCTCGGGCAGGTCGGAGAGGGTCTCGATGACCGGAACGCCCGGGTCGCCGGGCGGCTCGCGGCCGCAGCGGTCGAGCCAGACGCCGAGCAGGCCGGCGTCGCGGGCGCCGACGGCGTCGACATCGAGCCGGTCGCCGACGTGCAGGGCCTCCTGGGCGGGGACGTCGAGGCGGTCGCAGGCGGCCCGGAAGATCTGCGGGTCGGGCTTCGCGGCGCCGAGCTCGCCGGCGATGACCACGGTGTCGAAGAACCGGGCGATACCCAGCGCGTTGAGCTTGTCCCGCTGGTGGGCGCCCGAGGCGTTGGTCACGGCGGCCACCTTGAGCCCGGCGGCCTGCAGCCAGTCCAGGCACGGGACGACGTCGTCGAACAGCGCCCAGGCCTCGTCCACCTCGGCGCGCCGGCGGTCCTCGAGGCGGTGCACCAGCTCGTCGTCGACCACGGCGCCGAGGTCGGCGAGAAAAGCCTTGGTGCGGGCCAGCCGCATGCTGCCCGAGTCCAGCTCACCGGCGACGACGCGGGCGACGTGCTCCTCGGTCATCCGCTGCCAGGTCGACCACATGTCGTCGCGACCGATCATTCCGTACAGTGCCTTCCGCGCCGCCGTGGTGAAGTCGATCAGGGTGTCGTCGATGTCCAGGCAGACGGCCTGGAGCCGGGGACCGTGGGCGTGGGGCAGCTCGCAGTGCACGGGCATCGGCACGACCGCAGAAGTCACCCCGAGAGGCTAGGCGCGTTGCCACCCCCGCCGATTCGGCCGTTCAGGGGATGGTGCTGGTTCTGATTCGATCCAGATCGGGATGTCCACTTGAGACGGGACAAGCGCCCAAACTGGGGTAATCGCTCCCCGGCGGTGCCGTGTTACGCGCGGCGCAGCCGGGACGGCGACCGGTCGCGGCCGAGCAGTTCCCTCGACTCGTACAGCGGCGGCGAGACGGTGCGGCCGGTGACCGCGACCCGCACCGGGGCGTACGCCTTCCGTGGCTTGAGCCCGAGGCCGTCGACAGCGCCGCCTTGAGCGCGTCCTCGATGGCCGGGGCGGACCACGCGGCCACGCCCTCGAGTGCGGCGATGCTGGCGTTGACCACCGGTTCGGCGGCCGGCCCGAGCGCCTTCGCCACCGATTCCGGCTCGGGGCTGAACTCGTCCTCGGAAACGAACAGGAAACCCACCATTCCGGGGGCATCGGAAAGCACGATGAGCCGTTCCTGAATGAGCGGGGTAATGGCGCGCAGGGTCGCCAGCTGCGCGCCGGAAGGCGGTTCCGCCATGGTGAAGACGTCCCGGTCCTCGGCGATGGCCCACCCCAGCAGCGCCAGGTAGTTGAGCAGCCCCTCGGGGAGGAAACCCCTTTCCCGGTACAGGAACAGGGTCATCTCGGGGTCGCGTTTGGACAGCTTCCGGTTGCCCTCGCCGCGCAGCACGTGTGTGATCCGCATCAGCGCGTCGTCGACCGGGTTGGTGAGGGTGTAGAGCGGGGCGCCGCTGGCCCGGACCAGGACCGGGGCGGGCACCGAGCCGGCCGGGAACGTGATCTCGCCCCGCACCAGGTCGGTGAACGTGATGTCGGCGTCCGGCCTCCGCAGCCGCAGCACCGGTTCCCCGGCCCTGCGCGCGCAGCCCGGCGATCTGCTCGGCGGTCAGCTCGCGGTCGGCGTTGTCGTAGCCCAGCTTGGGATCCTGGCCGGGCGGCGACGTCGGCGTAGATCGCGCCCCGCTCGCTCTGCCGGGTGTGCAGTGTGGGTGTCGTCATAGCCCGTTCAGGGCATCCACACCGATTTCCCTTGACGCGCCTGGTGTCCGGGTGGACCCTTGAAGTATTCAACCGATGTTGAAATTGGGGAGTGAACGAAGATGGCCGACAACGAGCGAACCACGTGCCTGGTCGTCGGTGGTGGCCCCGCCGGGATGGTGCTCGGTCTGCTGCTGGCCAGGGCCGGCGTCGAGGTCACGGTGCTGGAGAAGCACGGCGACTTCCTGCGGGACTTCCGCGGCGACACCGTGCACGCCTCGACCATCCGGCTGCTCGACGAGCTGGGGCTGGGCGAGGAGTTCCGCAAGCTGCCGCAGAGCCGGCTGGAGACCGTGGCGTTTCCGGGCCCGGACGGGAAGATCGTGACGCTGGGCGAGATCTCCCGGCTGCGGCCGCCGTACAACTACATTGCCACGGTGCCCCAGTGGGATTTCCTGGACCTCCTGGTGGACGCCGCGAAGCAGGAGCCCACGTTCAGCCTGCGGATGAACACCGCGGCCACCGGACTGATCAAGGAGAACGGCCGGGTGGCCGGCGTCCGCTACCGCACCAGCGGCGGCGAGACCGGCACGATCCGCGCCGACCTGACCGTGGCCTGCGACGGGCGCACCTCGCTGCTGCGGGACGAGGCCGGACTGGCGCCGAAGGAGTTCCCGGTTCCGTTCGACGTGTGGTGGTTCCGGCTGCCGCGCCATGAACAGGGCGGGCCGGTGAGCGGGATTTCCCCGCGCATCAAGGGATCCGAGCTGCTGCTCACGATCAACCGCGACGACTACTTCCAGGTCGCCTACTTCCTGAAGAAGGGCACCAACGACGCGCTGCGCGCCGAGGGCATCCCGCGCTTCCGCGAGCGGATCGTGAACCTGGCCCCGGACCTGGCCGACGCGGTGGACACGCTCACCGACTGGAACCAGGTGCCGATGCTCGACGTCCGGCTCAACCGGTTGCACCGCTGGCACACCGACGGCCTGCTGCTGATCGGCGACGCGGCGCACGCCATGTCCCCGGTCGGCGGCGTCGGCATCAACGTCGCCGTCCAGGATGCCGTCGCCACCGCGACCCTGCTGGCCGAACCCCTGCGCCAGCACCGGGTCGGCGCCGCGGACCTGGCCAGGATCCGCCGCCGCCGCTGGTTCCCCACCGTGGTCACCCAGACCTTGCAGCGGGTGATCCAGCGGGTGCTCGTCGGCCCGGTCCTCCGCGGCGAGATCACGTCGTTCCCGAAGGCGCCGATCTTCCTGACCCGCCACATCCCGGCCCTGCGCGCCATCCCGGCCTACATCGTCGCCATCGGCCCCCGCCCCGAACACGCCCCCGACTTCGCCCGCCGCCCCTAACGCCATGTTGGCCGCTGGCGTCGCCATGTTTGCCGCTGGCGTAGCCGAGTTGGCGCCTCGCGCGATGCCGAGCCGCGTGTAGCGCCAACACAACAGCGTGGGAGGCCAACACACCGACGTGACGCGCCAACACGCCGGGGTGCTACCGGGTGGTGACGGGGTTGGTGAGAGTGCCGAGGCCCTCGATGCTCACCGAGACGCTCTGCCCGGGCGACATCGGGCCGACGCCGGCCGGGGTGCCGGTGAGGATCACGTCGCCCGGCAGCAGCGTCATCACGTGCGAGACCCACTCGACCAGGCGCGGGATTCCGTGCAGCAGCAACGAGGTGCGCGCGTCCTGCTTCACCTCGCCGTCGAGCTCGGTGCGCAGCGCCAGGTCGTCTGGGGTGACCGCGGTGTCGATCCACGGCCCGAGCGGACAGAACGTGTCGTGGCCCTTCGCCCGGGCCCACTGGCCGTCGGACTTCTGCTGGTCGCGCGCGGTCACGTCGTTGCCGATGGTGTAGCCGAGCAGCACGTCCTTCGCCCGCGCGGCCGGCACGTCCCGGCACGGCATGCCGATCACCACGGCCAGCTCGCCCTCGTAGTCCACTCTGGACGAGTCGGGCGGCAGCTTGATCGGAACACCCGGGCCGATCACCGCCGTCGACGGCTTCAGGAAGATCACCGGGTCGGGCGGCGCGTCCCCACCCATCTCCTTGGCGTGGTCGGCGTAGTTCTTGCCGATGCCGATGATCTTGGGCGGCAGGATCGGGGCGAGCAGCCGGACGTCGGCGAGCGGCCAGCGCCGGCCGGTGAGCCGCGGCTCACCGAACGGGTGCTCGGCGATCTCCGCGGCCTCCGCACCGTCCCCGTCGCCCTCGAGCGCGGCGAACGCCATGCCGTCGGGATGAGCGATACGAGCGATACGCACGCGCCCACCCTAGCCCGGCGCCGGCACCGTCCGCGGCGTACGGTCTGCCGCGTGGAGAGCCTGCGCCTGGCCTCGGACTGGCCCGTCGACAACGTGTCCGTCGCGGTCGTCGCACCCGACCGCGTGCTCGCCACGTTCGGCGCCCCGGACCGCACGTTCCCGCTCGCCTCCGTCACCAAGCTGCTGACCGCCTACGCCACCCTCGTCGCCGTCGAAGAGGGCGCGATCACCTGGGACGAGCCGGCCGGCCCACCCGGCTCCACCGTCCGCCACCTCGCCGCCCACGCCTCCGGCCTGAACCTGAACGACGACCGCGTCCTCGCCGCGCCGGCCACCCGCCGCATCTACTCCAACACCGGCTTCACCCTCCTCGCCGACACCCTCGCCACCCACACCGGCATCCCGTTCGCCCAGTACCTGCAGGAAGCCGTCCTCGACCCCCTCGACATGCCGGCCACCAGGCTCGACGGCTCCCCCGCGTCCGGCGCCGTCTCCACGACCGACGACCTCTCCCGCTTCGCCGCTGAGTTGCTCGCACCGCGCCTGGTGTCGGTCGAGACCCTGACCGAGGCGACCCATGTGGCGTTCCCCGGCCTGAACGGCGTCCTTCCCGGCTACGGCCAGCAAAAGCCCAACGACTGGGGGCTGGGCTTCGAGCTCCGCGACCACAAGAGTCCACATTGGACCGGCAAGCACAGCTCCCCGGAAACCTTCGGCCACTTCGGCCAGTCCGGCACCTTCCTCTGGGTCGACCCCGCCGCCCGCCTGGCCTGCGTCACCCTCACCGACCGCCCCTTCGGCGACTGGGCAATCGCGGCGTGGCCCACCCTCACCGACGCCATCCTGTCCGAACACGGCGCCTGAAACTGTCAGCTTTCCTTCGAGGGAGCGGACCTTCCTTGCCCTCCACGGCATGAACGTGACGTTGCTTCCCCTCTGGGAAAGCACGCTAGCCGGTGGCGGCTACGGCCGACCGCACTCGGAGAGCCTTGTGCGCCAAGGCGTCGCAGAGGGCGAGCCAGCTGGCTTCGACGATGTTGCCGTGGACGCCGACGGTGGTCCATTCGCGTTCGTGGTCGGTGGATTCGACGAGGACGCGGGTGACGGCGTCGGTGCCGTGGTGGTCGGTCAGGATCCGGACTTTGTAGTCGGTGAGTTGGACTTCGTCGAGCCAGGGGAGGTGCGGAACCAGGGCGGTGCGGAGGGCGGCGTCGAGGGCGTGGACGGGGCCGTTGCCTTCGGCGGTGGCGATGACGCGCTGGCCGGCGACGTGGACCTTGACGGTGGCTTCGGAGACCACCTCGCCGTCGAGGCGGTGGTCGAGGATGACGCGGTAGGACTCGAGGGCGAACGGCAGGTTGTCCACTTCGGACAGTTCGGTGCGCAGGAGTAGTTCCAGCGAGGCGTCGGCGGCTTCGAAGGACCAGCCTCGGGCTTCGAGCTCCTTGACCCGGCGGACGGCGGAGTTCAGCACGGCGGGCTGGCCGGCCAGGTCGACCCCGAGCTCCCGGCTCTTGAGCTCGAGGCTGGCCCGGCCGGCCATCTCGGTGACCAGGACCCGCATGTCGTTGCCCACCACGGTCGGGTCGATGTGGTTGTACAGCAACGGATCCACTTTGATCGCGCTCGCGTGCAGGCCCGCCTTGTGGGCGAAGGCCGACGACCCGACGTAGGCCTGGTGGGTGTCGGGTGCGATGTTGGCGATCTCGGCAAGGGCATGCGAGACCCGGGCAAGTTCCGGCACGCGCGGCGCGGACAGCACCGGCATGCCGAGCTTGGTGACGAGGTTGCCCACGACGGCGAACAGGTCGGCGTTGCCGGCCCGCTCGCCGTAGCCGTTGGCGGTGCACTGCACGTGGGTCGCGCCGGCCTGCACCGCGGCCACGCTGTTGGCCACCGCGCAGCCGGTGTCGTCCTGGCAGTGGATGCCGACCCGGAACCCGGTGCGGGCGATCACCTCGCCCACGATGTCGGCCAGCCCCAACGGAAGCTGCCCGCCGTTGGTGTCGCAGAGCACCGCGACGTCCGCGCCGCCCTCGACCGCCGCGGTGAGCACCCGCAGCGCGCAGTCCGGATCGAACCCGAACCCGTCGAAGAAGTGCTCCGCGTCAAGGAAAACGCGCCGCCCCTCGCCGGTCAGGAACGCCACCGTGTCGCGCACCATGGCACACGCCTCGGCCACGTCGGTGCGCAGCGCCTTCTCGATGTGCCGCCGGTCGGACTTGGCGACCAGCGTGACGACCGGCGCCTGGCTCTCCAGCAGAGCCCGCACCTGCGGGTCGTCCGCGGCGGTGGTGCCGGCCCGGCGGGTCGACCCGAACGCGACCAGCGCGGCGTGCCGCAGCTCGAGCTCGCCGGCCGCCGCCCGCGCGAAGAACTCGGTGTCCTTGGGCAGCGCGCCCGGCCAGCCGCCCTCGATGAAGCCCACCCCCAACTCGTCCAGCAGCCGGGCCACGGCCAGCTTGTCCGCGACCGAGTACGAAATACCCTCCCGCTGGGCCCCGTCGCGCAACGTCGTGTCGTACACATGGAACTCGTCGCCGAGCGGCGTGCCGGCGGGGGCGGTGCGGCTCACTGGTCTCCTCGATCCTGGTCCAGGACAACAAAAAACCTCCCGCGGGGATGCGAGAGGTCAGCGCGCCGGGTGTGTAGCTGTGCTACCCAGCGCGCTCATCAATAATGATCACAAACGTGGTCACGGCCACATACTGGCACACCCGTCTCCCCGATACCAACTCGCGGGCCGCCCCTCCCAGAACCTGGGACGAGCTGGCCCACTTCGCTCCGACCAACGCAACCTCAGGGGACCGTGACGGCGCCCGGCCACGGTCAACCGGCCAACCGCATCGTTCGATGGAACGCAACGACAGGAGTCAAATTCGGGAGAGGCGGACCAGGCCTACACGTCCGTGCGGGTGGTGGAGGTGTTGGAGGAGACCAGGGCGGCGAGGCGGTCGCCGATGGCGTAGGTGTTGCCCGGGGACGGGTGGTCGCGGGTGGCCAGGTCGAACGCGACGGAGGCCTCGATGCGGCGGGCGGCCTCGTGCTCGCCGAGGTGATCGAGGAGCAGCGCCACGGAGAGCACGGCCGCGGTGGGGTCGGCGACGCCCTGGCCGGCGATGTCCGGGGCGCTGCCGTGCACCGGTTCGAACATCGACGGGTTGCGCCGGGTGTTGTCGAGGTTGCCGCTGGCCGCGAGCCCGATGCCGCCGGTGACCGCTGCGGCGAGGTCGGTGAGGATGTCGCCGAAGAGGTTGTCGGTGACGATCACGTCGAACCGGCCGGGGTCGGTCACCATGTGGATCGTGGTGGCATCGACGTGCTGGTAGGCCACCGTGACGTCGGGGTGCTGCAACGAGACCTCTTCGACCACCCGGGACCACAGCGAGCCGGCGTGGGTGAGCACGTTGGTCTTGTGCACCAGCGTCAGGTGCTTGCGCGGCCGGCCGGCGGCGCGGGCGAACGCGTCGCGGACCACGCGCTCGATGCCGTAGGACGTGTTGACCGAGACCTCGGTGGCGATCTCGTGTGGAGTGTCCTTTCGCAACAGTCCACCGTTGCCGGCGTAGAGGCCCTCGGTGCCCTCCCGCACCACGATCATGTCGATCTCGCCCGGGTCGGCGAGCGGGCTCTTCACCCCGGGATACAGCCGCGCCGGGCGCAGGTTCACGTGGTGGTCGAGCTCGAACCGCAGGCGCAGCAGCAGGCCCCGCTCGAGGATGCCGGACGGCACGGACGGATCGCCGACCGCGCCGAGCAGGATCGCGTCGTGCTGGCGAAGCTCACCGAGCACCGACTCCGGCAGCAGCTCGCCCGTCGCATGCCATCGGGCCGCGCCGAGGTCGTACCGGGTGATCTCCGCATTCGGCACCACCTCGGTGAGCACCTTGAGCGCCTCGGCGATCACTTCGGGCCCGATCCCGTCACCGGGGATCACCGCGAGCCGCATGCACACCTCCAGAGCCTTACTGGCGCTTCGCCACCGAACACGACAAAGGGAAACAGTCCAGGGAAGGCTACCCGGAACACGCCCGGGCGATCATCGAGGCCACCCGACCAGGTGACGTCGCAGCGTGTCGCGAGGGGTCGGCGGTCAGTCGAAACTGATCGCGCGGACCAAACGGGCGCCGACCGCCGTTCCGATCGACGAGAGCACGGTCTGGTCGACGGTGCGATCCACGCGCAGCAACATGATGGCGTCCGTTTTGTCCGTCGTCTGGCTCAGCTGCGCGGCTTCGATGTTGATGCCCACCTCGCCGAGCAGCGTGCCGACCCGGCCCATCACGCCCGGGCGGTCCTGGTACTCCAGCAGCAGCACGATGCCCTCGGCGCGGAGGTCGAAGTGCCGGCCGTTCACCTCGACCAGCTTCTGCACCTGCTGCAGCCCGGTGAGCGTGCCGCCGACGGTGAGCGTCGTGCCGTCCGGGTACACCGCGCGCAACGTGACCAGGCTGCGGTACGCCGTGCTCTCCGGCTCGGTGGTCACCTCGACCGCCACGCCGAGCGTCTCGGCCACCCGCTGCGCGTTGACGAACGTGACCTGATCCTCGACGATCCCGGCGAACACGCCGCGCTCGGCGGCCAGCGGCAGCACCGTCAAGTCCTCTGTGGACAGTTCGCCGCGGACCTCGACCGTGATCGAGGTGGGCGGCTTGCCGGACAGCGCCGAGAGCACCTTGCCGAGCTTCTGGGTGAGCGGCAGGAACGGCCGCACCTCCTCGCCGACCACGCCGCCGGAGGCCACGTTCACCGCGTCCGGCACGAACTCGCCGCGCAGCGCCAGCAGCACCGAGCGGGCCACGTCGGTGCCGGCGCGGTCCTGCGCCTCCGCGGTCGACGCGCCGAGGTGCGGCGTCACCACCACGTTGGGCAGCTCGAACAGCGGGCTCGACGTGGTCGGCTCGGTGACGAACACGTCCACCCCGGCGCCGCCCACGTGTCCACTTCGGACCGCCTCGGCCAGCGCCTCCTCGTCGATCAGCCCACCCCGGGCGGCGTTGACGATCAGCACGCCGGGCTTCGTCTTGGCCAGCGCATCCTTGCCGATGAGCCCCTTGGTCTCCGGTGTCTTCGGCAGGTGGATGGAGATGATGTCCGCGCGGGAAAGCAGCTCGTCCAGGCTCACCAGCTCGATGCCGAGCTGGGCGGCGCGCGCCGGCGACACGTACGGGTCGTAGGCGATCAGGTCGGTGCCGAACGCGGCCAGCCGCTGCGCGAACAGCTGCCCGATCTTGCCGAGCCCCACCACGCCGACGGTCTTGCCGGCCAGCTCCACACCGGAGAACGAGCTGCGCTTCCACTCGCCGCCGCGCAGGCTCTGGTCCGCGGCCGGCACCCGGCGGGCGACCGCGAGCAGCAGCGCGACGGCGTGCTCGGCGGCCGAGACGATGTTGGACGTGGGCGCGTTCACCACCAGAACGCCGCGATCGGTGGCCGGCGGCACGTCCACGTTGTCCAGCCCGACCCCGGCCCGGGCCACCACCTTGAGCCGGTCCGAGGCGGCCAGCACCTCGGCGTCGACCTTGGTGGCCGACCGCACCAGCAGCGCGTCGGCCTCGGCCACCGCGGCGAGCAGCGCCGGCCGGTCGGTGCCGTCGACGTAGCGGACCTCGACCTCGTCGCCGAACACCGCGACGGCGGACGGCGCCAACTTCTCGGCGATCAGAACGACAGGACGGCTCGGGTTACTCACGACTCTGGCTCCCACGGTTCGAAATGGCGAAGGCGACCGGGGTTACGACGGTGTAACCGCCACGCGCAGGAGCAGTCTAGGAGGTCGGCTGAACCGTTCCACCTAGTGGTGAGCGAGCTGACACAAGGGCACTACCGGTCCGCGAGTGCGGTGAATGCGTCGTTCCTCGCGTCCACGGTGAGGAACGACGCATTCACCGCATTTCACCACGGCTCGTCGAACTCGCCGGCTTTGGCGCCCTGCACGAACGCGTCCCACTCGGACTCGGTGAACACCAGCACCGTGTCGTCGGGGCCGGTGTACTTCGAGTTGCGCATGGCGATGTAGGTCTTGCCGTCGGTGTGCGGGACGAAGGCGATCTCGACGTACTCGCCGTCCGGGTCGGCGTCGGGCTCGGCGGCGCGCTGCCATTCGGCGTTGGTCAGGTCGAGCTTGCCCCGGACGTGCGCCTTGTCGTCATAGATCGGCGCACTGGTTCGCGACTCCTGGTCGCTCATCGTGTCCCCTCATGCGGTCTCAGTAATTGGGCGGTCGACCCACGACATTAGCCCACGCAGCTTCCGCCCGACCTCCTCGATCGGGTGCTGCTCACCGGCCTGCACCAGCTTGGCGAAGTTCGGCCGCCCGGCGTCGTCCTCGGCGACCCACTCCTCGGCGAACGAACCGTCCTGGATCTCGCGCAGGATCGTGCGCATCTCCTGCCGCACCGCGTCGTTGATCAGCCGCGGACCCCGGGACACGTCGCCGTACTCGGCCGTGTCGGAGATCGAGTAGCGCATCCGCGCGATGCCGCCTTCGTACATCAGGTCCACGATCAGCTTCAGCTCGTGCAGGCACTCGAAGTAGGCCACCTCGGGCGCGTAGCCGGCCTCCACCAGCGTCTCGAAACCGGCCTGTACCAACGCCGTCGTGCCGCCGCAGAGCACCACCTGCTCGCCGAACAGGTCGGTCTCGGTCTCCTCGGTGAACGTCGTCTTGATCACGCCGGCCCGGGTGCCGCCGATGCCCTTGGCGTAGGACAAGGCGAGCGCCGTGGCCGACCCGGAGGGGTCCTGCTCGACGGCGATCAGGCACGGCACGCCCTTGCCGTCCACGAACTGCCGGCGGACCAGGTGCCCGGGACCCTTCGGCGCCACCATTGCAACGTCCACATCGGACGGTGGGGTGATCAGCCCGTAGCGGATGTTGAACCCGTGCCCGAAGAACAGCGCGTCGCCGGCGTTGAGGTTCGGCGCGATGTCCTGCGCGTAGATGGACCGCTGCCTGGTGTCCGGCGCCAGGATCATGATCAGGCCGGCCTCGGCGGCGGCCTCGGCCGGGGTGACCACCCGCAGCCCCTCCTCCTCCGCCTTGGGCCGGGACTTCGAGCCCTCGGGCAGTCCGATGCGGACGTCCACCCCGGAGTCCCGCAGGCTCAGCGCGTGCGCGTGCCCCTGGCTGCCGTAGCCGATGATGGCCACGCGGCGGCCCTGGATGACGGCGAGGTCCGCGTCGTCGTCGTAGAAGATCTCGACTGCCATTGCTCTCGGGTACTTCCTTCCTTGGTTTGGGGGACAGTGTCTAACTCAAAGAGGGTTCTGCACAAAGGTCCGTGGTTGCGCTGGCAAAGCCGGTCGTCCGCCAGGTTGCTCGCGGTGGGCCAGCGTGCCGTCCACTCCCAACCTGGATTGTGCAGAACCCTCTAGCGCACGCCGGTGGCGGTGATCGAACGGGGACCGCGGCCGATGGCGACCATGCCGGACTGCACCATCTCCCGGACCCCGTAGGGCTCGAGCATGCGCAGCAGCGCCTCGAGCTTATCGGCGGTGCCGGTGGCCTCGATGGTCAGTGCCTCCGGCGAGACGTCGACCACCTTGGCACGGAACAGCTGCACGGTCTCCAGCACCTGGCTGCGCACGGTGGCGTCGGCGCGCACCTTGACGAGCAGAAGCTCCCGCTGCACCGCGATCGACGGCTCCAGCTCGACGATCTTGATGACGTTGACGAGTTTGTTGAGCTGCTTGGTGACCTGCTCGAGCGGCTGCTCGGCGACCGCGACCACGATCGTCATCCGGGAGATGTCGGCGTGCTCGGTCGGCCCGACCGCCAGCGACTCGATGTTGAAGCCGCGCCGGGAGAACAGCCCGGCCACCCGGGCCAGCACACCCGGCTTGTTCTCG
The DNA here is from genome assembly GCF_036002505.1 of Actinophytocola sp. Classification (GTDB taxonomy): domain Bacteria; phylum Actinomycetota; class Actinomycetes; order Mycobacteriales; family Pseudonocardiaceae; genus DASYTH01. Next base: position 19,601 of record NZ_DASYTH010000185.1, read on the forward strand.
ACGAGAACGCTCAACGTGTGAATGCTCATGAGACGGCCTCTCCAAGTGCCGTGAATGCCACATTCAGGACATCTTGTGACGTGTCCATAGGGTTAGTCCTCGTCGAACAGCGGGCGGATGCCGCGCGCGGCCATGATGTGGTCGTTGCCGGTGCCCGCCGCGACCATCGGCCACACCTGGGCGTCCTTGCCGACCACGAAGTCGACCACCACCGGCCGGTCGTTGATCTCCATGGCCCGGTGGATCACCGCGTCCACGTCCTCTTTGGACTCACAGCGCAGGCCGGCGCAGCCCAACGCCTCGGCCAACAGCGTGAAGTCGGGGATGCGGTGCTTGTGCGTGCCGAGGTCGGTCTGCGAGTAGCGCTCGGAGTAGAACAGGTTCTGCCACTGCCGGACCATGCCCAGGTTGCCGTTGTTGATCACCGCGACCTTGATCGGCGCGCCCTCGATGGCGCAGGTGGCCAGCTCCTGGTTGGTCATCTGGAAGCAGCCGTCGCCGTCGATGGCCCAGACCACCTTGTCCGGCATGCCGAACTTGGCGCCCATCGCGGCCGGCACCGCGTAGCCCATCGTGCCCAGGCCGCCGGAGTTGATCCAGGTGCCCGGCTGCTCGTAGCGGATGAACTGCGCGGCCCACATCTGGTGCTGGCCCACGCCCGCGGTGTAGATCGCGTCCGGGCCGGCGATCTGGCCGATCCGCTCGATCACGTACTGCGGGGAGAGCGTGCCGTCGGTCGGCCAGTCGTAGCCCAGCGGGTAGTCCTCCCGCCAGGAGTTCAGCTGCTGCCACCAGCCGTCCAGGTCGGGGCGGTGCCCGTCGGCGTGCTCGGCCCGCACCGCGGAGATCAGCTCCACCAGGATCTCCCGGCAGTCGCCCACGATCGGCACGTCCGCCTTGCGGTTCTTGGAGATCTCCGCCGGGTCGATGTCGGCGTGCACGACCTGCGCGTCCGGCGCGAACGTGGCGAGCTGGCCGGTGACCCGGTCGTCGAACCGGGCGCCGAGCGCGATCAGCAGGTCGGCCTTCTGCATCGCGGCCACCGCCGCCACCGTGCCGTGCATGCCGGGCATGCCGAGGTTCTGCTGGTGCGAGTCGGGGAACGCGCCACGCGCCATCAGCGTCGTGACCACCGGGATGCCGGTCAGCTCGGCGAGCTGGCGCAGCTCCGCGTGCGCCCCCGACTTGATCACGCCGCCGCCCACGTAGAGCACCGGCCGGTGGGCGGCGGCGATCAGCCTCGCGGCCTCCCGGACCTGCTTGCCGTGCGGGCGGGTGGTCGGCTTGTAGCCGGGCAGCCGCAGCTCGGGCGGCCAGGAGAAGCTCGTGGCCTCCTGGAGCACGTCCTTGGGGATGTCCACCAGGACCGGGCCGGGCCGGCCGGTGCTGGCCAGGTGGAACGCCTCCGCGATCACCCGCGGGATCTCCGCCGGGTCGGTCACGAGGTAGTTGTGCTTGGTGATGGGCAGCGTGATGCCGCAGATGTCGGCTTCCTGGAACGCGTCCGTGCCGATCAGCGCCCGGGACTGCTGGCCGGTGATGGCCACCACCGGCACCGAGTCCATGCCGGCGTCGGCCAGCGGGGTGACCAGGTTCGTCGCGCCCGGGCCGGACGTCGCCATGCACACCCCGACCTTGCCGGTGGCGTGCGCGTAGCCGCTGGCCGCATGCCCGGCGCCCTGCTCGTGCCGAACCAGCACGTGCCGCAGCTTGGTCGAGTCGAGCAGCGGGTCGTACGCGGGCAGGATGGTCCCGCCCGGGATGCCGAACACCACCTCGACGCCGACCGCCTCAAGGGATCGCACGAGCGACTGAGCGCCGGTCACCCGGACGGGTGTGCCGGCCGGCGGCGCGGGTTTGGGGCGGGCGTTCGCGGCACCGGGCCGGGCCGGCCCGGGGGTCGCGGCGACCGGGGCGGGTCGTGATGTCGCGCTGGTCATCGTTCAAGCCTCGTGGGTCTCGGTGTGGGCGTTTTGCTGGCCGTGGCAACAAAAAACCCCCGTCGACCGTCTTCGGTCGTACGAGGGTCGCGCGTTCGACGCAGCCGGTACCACTCAGCGTCGAACGCGCTGAATAAGTACGAGGCCAGTCTGAATCTGCACGACGCAGACGTTAGTGCGATCGGGGGTACAGCGTCAACTTGGCGGGATGGAACTCCCGGATCGTGGACGTGGCAGACTTGCGCCGTGTCAGAGGTGCAGGTGCCCAGCCGGTTGGTGTTCCGTACGCCGGCCGTCGCCGTGCTGGCCGCGCTGCTGCTGGCGATGGGCGCCACGCCGTTCGCGGTGGGGGCGCCGGGCTTCTCCCTGATCTACCTCGTGCCGCTCGGGCTGATCGCCTGGGTGTTGCGCACGCGGACCACGGCCGACGGCGAGGGGCTCGCCGTCCGGCGGGTGTTCACCAGCCGCTCGCTGCCGTGGTCGTCCCTGAAAGGGTTGCGGCTGACCAGACGCTCCGGCGTGCACGCGGTGCTGACCGACGACACCGAGGTCGCCCTGCCGTCCGTGCGCACCCGCCACCTGTCCGCGCTTGCCCTGGTCAGCGGCGGCCGGCTGGACGACCCGCTCCCCGATTCGCCGAGCCCGCCGGCCTGACCTGCGCGGCCGTACGATCACCGCATGAGCACCGAGCTGCGGCCCCTCCTGCGGGAGTGGATGGCGTCGCTGACCCTCGATCCGCTGGACCCGACCGACCCGAACGAGCACCGCTACGTGCCGCTGGAAGAGTCCGGCAAGGCCGCCGTCGACGAGATCCACGCCATGATCGACCTCAGGCTCAACCCCACCGCCCAGCTGCTGTCCGGGCCGCGCGGGTCGGGTAAGACCACCGAGCTCTACCGGCTCAAGGGGGCGCTGGAGCAGGACGGCTTCACCGTCGTGATCATCGACATCCTGCAGTTGGTCAACCAGGCAATGCCGGTCGACGTCGCCGACTTCCTGATCGCGGTGGCACTCGGCACCAGCGAGCAGTTCCCGCCGGCCGATCCGGCCAAGGAAGGTTTCGGGCGGCGGTTCCTCGATTTCCTGCAGCGCCTGAACGTCAACATCGAAGCCGGCCCGGTCTCCATGTCGGCCGGGGACGGAAAGCTGGCCGCGTCCGCCCTCGGCGTCAGCGTCGACGTGGATCTCAAGCGCAGCCTGCAGGGAAGCCCACCATTCGTCGACGAGCTGCGCCAGAAGCTTGCCTCCAGGATCTACGAGCTCCGCCAGGAGATCGCCGAGTTCTTCCAGGACCTGGTCGGGCAGAACCGCATCGACAATCCGGACACCCGCGGCGTGGTGGTCATCGTCGACAGCCTGGAGAAGCTGCGCGGCACGCTCGAGAACGACGCCGAGGTGCAGGCCTCGGTCGAGGCCCTGTTCGTGCAGCATTCCGACAAACTGCGGTTCTCCACACACCACATGGTCTACACCGTGCCGACCTATCTGCTGTTCACCGCGCCTGGTGCCCTCCCTTACGACGGGCCGGTCTGGCAGGTACCCATACCCCAGCTGCACAATCAGCAAGGCGAAATCGACACCAACGCCAAGCGGACCATGGCCGAGCTCATGGAGGTGGTGACGAGGCGAATCCCCTGGGAGCGGATGCTCGGCGAACCCAAGATGCTGCATCGGGCGATCGACGCATCCGGCGGGCACCTGCGGGACATCTTCCTCGTTCTCCAGCAGGTCATCACCGCGGTTTACGGACGCGGCCTCACCCTTCCCATCTCGGCTGACCATCTCGAGGAAGTGCTGAACAGCGTGGCCCACGGCTTCTCCAGCGTGACCAGGGAGCAGGCCGACTTCCTCCGCCGGGTCATCCGAACCAACGGCATCCCGGAGCCGGCCGACAGCGAGGTCCAACTCATGGCCCGGCTGATGGACACCCACATGATCCTCGGCCACAAGAACGGGCACGACTGGTACGAGGTGCACCCCCTCGCCCGGCGGGTGCTCGACGTGTCATGACCCGCGCCATGCCGGCGGTGGTGGAGCCGATCTGGGAGAAACTCCGGGCCCAGCTCGCGCTCCAGCCCGGCTTCTGGCTCGGCTTCCTGTTCTGCAGCAATGCCTTCGTCGTGGACGAGCTGCAGGCCAGGACACGCAACTACAGCCGGACCCGCCTCAGGGACACCCGAGTTGCCGAGGTCGACCGGCCGGAAGAGCTGATGGCGGCCATGTCGTGGCTGTTAGGAGAACACTCGCCGGATCTGGCGGCAGTGTGGTTGATCGGGGTGGCCGGCGAGCCCGAGCCCTGGCGCCCGACTTGGGCAACCTTCTTGCGACGGCTCAACGAGCGGCGCGACCTGTTGCGAAAGCTCCTGCCGGCCGGCGTGATCCTGGTATGCCCACCGGGTCTGCTCGCCACCGTGCGGGAGGCGGCTCCCGACCTGTGGTCGTACCGGTCTCTGATGGAGGTGGTCGACGCGGTGCCCATGCCGGCCTCGCCGGTCGACTCCCGCCGATCCGCGACACCGGTCCGGGACACTGACGAGCCGGACCTCCGTTGGGCGGTCGAACATGCCCTGGAGCCCGGCATCGAGCCGAGTGAGGAGCTGCGGCCGATCCTGCGCCGAGCTGCGGCAGCCGAACAGGCGGACCATACGGACGACGCCGTGTCCGCCGCCCGGGAAGCACTCGACGCCGCCCACACCCCGGACGATCGGGCTCTCGCCCACGCCTGGCTCGCCCGCGCACTAGCTCGCCGCGAGGACCTTCCCGCCGCCGTCACCCACGCACGCCGCTCCATCGCCACCTGCCGCCCGCTCGGCCTCAACATCACTGACGAAATGCTTGACCTACTGGCCGAAGCGTCTGACCTCGACGAGGCTCTCCCCATTCGCGAGGCACAGCTGGACATCGCCCGCCTCGTTGTCGCCCAGCGCGGCGAGAATCTGGAATCCCTCCGCGACCTGTCTGTCGCCTTGGACCGCCTGGGACGTATCCACGAGAGACACGGCCGGTTCGATCAGGCCCTCACCTACCTTTCCGAATCTCTGACCCTAGGCCGCCGCATCCACGACACCTACGGCCCAACCCCCGAAACCCTTCAGGACCTTGCCCTCGCCTTGGCCAGGATTGGGCGCGCCCACGAAGGTCAGGGTCAGCTCGCGGAAGCCGAGGCGGCGTATGCCGAAGGGGTCGAGTTGTACCAGCTAGTGCGGGAGGAGTACGGGTCGCCGCTGGCTGATGACGAGGAGTGGGAGGACCTGGTGAGCTCGGTGGAACGGGTGCGGGGGATGCTGGGGTAGCCTCGGAGGCACCGTCACCTGTGGGGACGCGCTGACCAGGCGCAGCCGAGACAAGATCAGAACGTGGAGACTGGAGGGGCCGTGCCTGCGCTCCGATCCCGTACGACGACGATGGGCCGCAACGCCGCGGGGGCGCGCGCGTTGTGGCGGGCCACCGGGATGACCGAATCCGATTTCGGCAAGCCGATCGTGGCCATCGCCAACTCCTACACCCAGTTCGTGCCCGGGCACGTGCACCTGCGTGACCTCGGGGATGTCGTCGCCGAGGCGGTGCGGGAAGCGGGCGGGGTGCCGCGCGAGTTCCACACGATCGCCGTGGACGACGGGATCGCCATGGGGCACGGCGGAATGCTGTACTCCCTGCCGTCCCGGGAGATCATCGCGGACTCGGTGGAGTACATGGTGAACGCGCACACCGCCGACGCGCTGGTGTGCATCTCCAACTGCGACAAGATCACGCCGGGGATGCTGAACGCGGCGCTGCGGCTCAACATCCCGACCGTGTTCGTCTCGGGTGGACCGATGGAGGCGGGCAAGGCCGTCGTGGTGGACGGGGTCGCGCACGCGCCGACCGATCTGATCACCGCGATCGCGGCGTCGGCGAGCCCGGGCGTGGACGACCTCGGGCTGGCCGAGGTGGAGCGCTCGGCGTGCCCCACCTGCGGGTCCTGCTCGGGCATGTTCACCGCCAACTCCATGAACTGCCTGACCGAGGCGCTCGGGCTTTCCTTGCCGGGCAACGGTTCCACGCTCGCCACGCACGCCGCGCGACGCGACCTGTTCACCGGCGCCGGCCGCACCGTGGTCGAATTGGCGCGGCGCTGGTACGCCGAGGACGACGCGTCCGCGCTGCCGCGGTCCATCGCGACCCGGGCGGCGTTCGAGAACGCCATGGCGCTGGACATGGCCATGGGCGGGTCGACGAACACCGTGCTGCACATCCTGGCCGCGGCGCGCGAGGGCGAAGTCGACTTCACGCTGGCCGACATCGACGCGATCAGCCGGCGGGTGCCGTGCGTCTGCAAGGTCTCGCCCAGCTCGGACTACCACATGGAGGACGTGCACCGGGCCGGTGGGATTCCGGCCATCCTGGGCGAGCTGGACCGGGCCGGGCTGCTGAACCGGGAGATGCACACCGTGCACAGCCCGTCGCTGGACGCCTGGCTGTCCGAATGGGACATTCGAGGGAAGTCACCGGGGTCGCACGCAATCGAGCTGTTCCACGCCGCGCCCGGCGGGGTGCGCACCACGAAGGCGTTCTCCACCGCCAACCGGTGGTCCACTGTGGACACCGATGCCGCGGCCGGGTGCATCCGGGACGCGGCGCACGCGTACACCGCCGAGGGCGGGTTGGCCGTCCTGTCCGGGAACCTGGCCGAGAACGGCGCGGTGATCAAGGCGGCCGGGATCGACGAGGAGCTGTTCCGGTTCCAGGGTCCGGCCCGCGTGGTGGAGAGCCAGGAGCAGGCGGTGTCGGTGATCCTCGGCAAGCAGATCCAGCCGGGTGAGGTGCTGGTGGTGCGCTACGAGGGGCCGGCGGGCGGGCCGGGCATGCAGGAGATGTTGCACCCCACGGCGTTCCTGAAGGGCGCGGGGCTGGGCAAGAAGTGCGCGCTGGTCACCGACGGGCGCTTCTCCGGCGGCACCTCGGGGCTGTCCATCGGGCACGTCTCCCCCGAGGCGGCCGGCGGCGGCACCATCGGGCTGGTCCAGGACGGCGACCAGATCCGCATCGACGTGCACGCGCGCAGCCTCGAGCTGCTGGTCGACCCGGAGGTGCTGGCCGAGCGGCGAGCGAAGATGGAGGCCAGCGAGCGCCCGTGGCAGCCGGCCGACCGGCAGCGGCCGGTGTCGGCGGCCCTGCGCGCCTACGCCGCGCTCACCACCGACGCCGCCACCGGAGCCGTCCGCCAAGTGCCCTGAAGGCCGCCTTCGGGACGTTGAATGCCATGAAGGCGGCCTTCAGGGCATCAGCGAAACACCAGCAGCATGGTGACGCTGGCCGCGGCGGCGAGCAGGAAGAACACCACGCCGAACGCGGAAGCGTTGCGGTACCACGGGGTCGGCCGGTCCAGCGAGATCCGGCCGGGCCCGGCGAACAGCACCGCGAACGCGGCCGCCGCGTAGATCGACTCCAGCTCGACACCGCCGGCGAACACGTCGACGTTGAACTTGACCACGATGGCGTTGGCCATCACGGCCAGGATCGCCGCCGCGCCGGCCGGGGTGAACAGGCCCAGCAGCACGAACGTGCCGCCGACCAGCTCGGTCAACCCGGTCACCCACGCCAGGATCGTGTTGTTGCTGTAGCCGAACTTGGCGAGCTGGTCGGCCATCCCGTCCAGGCCCCGGCCCTGCAGCCAGCCGAACAGGTGCTGCAGGGCGTGCGCGATGAACAGTCCGCCCAGGACCAGTCTCAGCACCAGCAGGCCGAGGTCGGCGCCGGCGTGCCAGCTGTTCTTCCTGCCGGCCGGCGTGTCCTCGGCGAAGCCGTCGTACGGGCTCGCACCGGGCAGGACGCTGGTCGGCTCGGTGGAGAAGGCGTCGTCGTCGGCCCAGGACGAGTCGGGGGAGCCGCCGCCCGGGTACGTGCCCGGACTCCGGGTGTACGTACCGCTGTTCGCATAGTCGCCCGCGTGCCGGGGGCGATCGTCGTCGATACTCACGCAGGCAGGCTAGGGGATGCGTCCAGACCCTGCTTGATACTGTCCGCTGATCCGCCTCTCCGGGATGAACTGCTGTCGTCACGTTCCAGCGGAAAGTGCAGATCACCGGTTGATTGTGGCTGGGTACCGCCACGGTCCCCTGAGGTTCTGTTGGCAGGAGCTGAGGCTATGTCAACGTTCCGCGATGATCCATCAGGCACACTGTCAGTAGTCCCCGCGGACCAGGTTCTCCGGCTCCTTGCCGGCCGCGAACCGCGCGATCTCCGCGGCGACAATGGCGTAGGCGCGTTCCCGGTGCCCGGTGACGCTGCCGGCGACGTGCGAGGTCAGCAGCAGGCCCGGGGCCGTCCACAGTGGATGGTCCGGCGGCAGCGGCTCCGGGTCGGTGACGTCGAGCGCCGCCCGCAGCCGGCCGCTGCTCAGCTCGGCGAGCAGCGCGTCCGTGTCCACGACGGCCCCGCGCGCGGCGTTCACCAGCACCGCGCCGTCCGGCATGGCGGCCAGGAACGCGGCGTCCACCATGCCGGTGGTGGCCGGCGTGACCGGCACCATGAGCACGGTCGCGTCGTGCCGCGGCAACAGGTCCGGCAGCTCCGTGACAGCGTGCACACCGTCCCGGGCCCGGGTGCCGACCAGCGTGGTGACGGCGTCGAACGCATCCAGCCGGCGCTTGAGCTGCTGGCCGAGGTCGCCCGCGCCGATCACCAGGATCCGCTTGTCCTGCAACGTGTCCGTCACATGCTGGTGCCAGCGGTGCTGCTCCCGGTCGCGCTCGAACTGGAGCAGCTCGCGGTAGATCGCCAGCAGCACCCCGATGGTCCACTCGGCCGTGCTGCCACCGTGCGCGCCGCGGCAGATGGACAGCAGCACGCCGTCCGGCACGATGTCGGTCCACAGCTCCGCGCCGGCCGACATCAGCTGGATCAGCTTGAGGTTGGGCAGCTGCCTGATCAGCTCCACGGTGTCCCGCTGGGCCAGAAACCCGGGGATCAGCACCTGCGCGCGCTCCGCCTCGGCCGGCAGCGGCTGCCGCACGTCGTACCGGACCAGCTCGACGCCTTCGATCCGGGACAGCGCGGACATCCCGAAGTCGTCGGGCACCAGCACGGTGATCGCCATGAACCCACCCTAAGGCGCGTCATCCGTCACCTCGCAAGCTCGGTGACGGCGACCCCTGCCACCTCGTCCCTCGGCGGCAAGGGCAGTGTTGATGGTTCGCTCGCAAGCTCGCTCACGGGAGGCTCACGGAGGGCGACCTAGCCTGGGAGATGTGATGCCGCGCCGGATGAAGCTCGCCAGCTGTGTGCTGGGCGGCATGCTGCTCTCGGCGTGCGCCACGTTCACCGCGCAACCGCCGCCGGAGAGCTGGAAGCCGCAGCAGCCGCTGACCCCGCAGGCCGGGCCGGAGCCGCAGGCGCCCGACACCGGCGGGGTTCCCGGCGAGGGGGGCGGCGGCGGGCCGGGCGCGCCCACCGAGATCCCCCCGCCCAACGGCTGCACCGACTTCAACCCGATGGTCATCGCCACCTGCCTGAACCCGTCGTACGCGGTGGCCGCGCTGCCCGGCGACGGGTCGGACCCGATCGCGCTGGTCGGTGAGCGCACCACCGGCCGGATCGTGCGGGTGCGCAAGGACGCCGAGCCGGTCGTGGTGGCCACGGTCCCGGTGGACGCGGGCACCGACGGCGGGCTGACCGGCCTCGCGCTGTCCCCGAACTACGCCGAGGACCGGCTGGTGTTCGCCTACGTCACCACGGCGACCGACAACCGGGTGGTCCGCATCGCCGAGCGCGACACGCCGAAACCGGTACTGACCGGTATCCCGCGCGGCCCGAGCGGCAACCGCGGCGCGCTCGCCCAGGACCACCGCGGCGCGCTGCTGCTGGCCACCGGCGACGCCGGCAACCCCGCGCTGGCGGCCGACCAGGCCTCGCTGGCCGGCAAGGTCCTGCGGATCAACGCGCTCGGCAAGCCAGCCGACGGCAACCCGACCCGCACCTCCGCCATCGTGGCCAGCGGCGTGCACTCCCCCGGCGGCGTGTGCGCGTCGATGGACGGCGCCCGGATGTGGCTGACCGACCGGGACGCCACCCGCGACCTGCTCTACCGGCTCCAGCTCGGCAAGGGCCTCGGCGAGCCGGCCTGGACCTGGCCGGACCGCCCGGGCGTGGCCGGCTGCATGTCCACCGACCCGGCCGTCGCCGTGGCCGCGGCCGGCGCCGGCAACCTCCAGGTGCTCCCCCTGACCCGCGAAGGCACGTTCCGCGGCAAACCGCAGGTGCTCCTCGCCGACAAGGACGGCTTCGGCCGCCTCGCCGGCCTCGACCTGGTCAACAACGCGGTAGCCGTCGGCACCACCGTCAACAAGGACGGTGGCACCCCCGTCTCCAGCGACGACCGCGCCATCAAGCTCAACCCCGCCGGCGGCCCCGGCGGCTCTGCAGATTAGCGCGGAACCCCGAATTCACGTGCCCCAACTGGGAACTCGCGTGCTCGAACCGGGGACTCGCGGTTAGGTGCAGCGTTCGAGGACCAGCTCGCGGACGCGTTTGGCGTCGGCTTGGCCGCGGGTGGCCTTCATGACGGCGCCGACGATGGCGCCGGCGGCGGCGACTTTGCCGCCGCGGATCTTGTCGGCGATGTCGGGTTGGGCGGAGAGGGCCTCGTCGACGGCGGCGTAGAGCGCCGTATCGTCGGAGACCACGGCCAGGCCACGCTTGTCGACGATGGCGGCGGGTTCGCCCTCGCCGGCGAGGACGCCGTCGACGACCTGGCGGGCCAGGGCGTTGTTGAGCGTGCCGCCGGCTTCGAGGTCGATCACGGCGGCCAGCTGGGCAGGGGTGATGGGGAGCTCGGCGAGCTCGACGCCGCGGCTGTTGGCCTGCTCGGCCAGGTACGACATCCACCAGGAGCGGGCCTTGTCCGGCGGCGCGCCGGCGTCCACGGTGGCCGCGACCAGGTCGACGGCGCCGGCGTTGACCAGGTCGCGCAGCTCCAGGTCGGACAGCGACCAGTCGGACTGCACGCGCTTGCGGCGCTCCCACGGCATCTCCGGCAGCGTGGCGCGCAGCTTCTCGACCCACTCCCGGCTCGGCGCGACCGGCACCAGGTCGGGCTCCGGGAAGTACCGGTAGTCCTCGGAGGTCTCCTTGCGCCGGCCCGCGGAGGTCGTCCCGGTGGCCTCGTCGAAGTGCCGGGTCTCCTGGTAGACGGTCCCGCCGGCGACCAGCACCGCGGCCTGCCGGCACATCTCGTAGCGCACCGCCCGCTCGACACTGCGCAGCGAGTTGAGGTTCTTGGTCTCGGTGCGGGTGCCGAACTCCGTGGCGCCCTTGGGCATCAGCGACACGTTGGCGTCGCAGCGCAACGAGCCCTGGTCCATCCGCACGTCGGAGACGCCCAGTGCGCGCAGCAGGTCACGCAGCGCCGCCACGTAGGTCCGGGCCACCTCGGGCGCCCGCGCGCCGGTGCCCTCGACCGGCTTGGTCACGATCTCGATCAGCGGCACGCCCGCGCGGTTGTAGTCCAGCAGCGAGTAGTCCGCGCCGTGAATCCGCCCGGTCGCGCCGCCGACGTGCAGCGACTTGCCGGTGTCCTCCTCCATGTGTGCGCGCTCGATGCCGATCTCCACCACGTCGCCGTCGGCCAGCTCGAGGGCGAGCGCGCCGTGCACCGAGATCGGCTCGTCGTACTGGGAGATCTGGAAGTTCTTCGGCATGTCCGGGTAGAAGTAGTTCTTCCGGGCGAACCGGCACCACTCGACGATCTCGCAGTTCAGCGCCAGCCCGATCCGGATCGCCGACTCCACGGCCGCGCGGTTCACCACCGGCAGCGAGCCCGGCAGGCCCAGGCAGACCGGGCAGACCTGGGTGTTCGGCTCCGCCCCGAACGCCGTCGGGCAGCCGCAGAACATCTTGGTGTGCGTGGACAACTCGACGTGCACCTCGAGCCCGAGCACCGGGTCGAAGCGCTCGAGCACCTCGTCGTAGTCCATCAACTCCGGACTCACAGTGCCTCCTGGTCGCTCCGGCTCGGCCGCAGAAGGCGCCGGCTTCCTCCATACGCTGCTCGGTGCTCGTTCCTCGCACCTGCGCTGCCGTTCAGTCCTGCTCGCTCGCGCGTCCATTCGGCACTCGCGGCCTCACCTCCGCTCACTTGTCCCGCCCGCCCTTCCGCAGCGACCGGATGGCGAGCAGCGCACCGGTGATCGCGACCGCGATGCTGGCAATGGCGTTGGCCAGCAGCAGCCGGTCGCGGTCGGTCCGCGCCCGCTTCAGGCTGGTCACCGCGCCGGTCGCGGCGGTCACCGAGCTGACGACGCCGAACGCGCCCTTGACCCTCTTGGCCTTGCTCACTTTGTGATCATCTCCAGCTCGGGGACACGGTTGATCAACGGACCGCCCTGCGCGGCGTCGCGGGCCACCTCGTAGGCGGCGCCCACCCGGTACATCCGCTGCTCCTGCAGCGCCGGCGCCATGATCTGCAGGCCGACCGGCAGGCCGTCCTCATCGGACAGTCCACACGGGACGCTGATGGCCGCGTTCCCGGCCAGGTTGGCCGGGATCGTGCAGAGGTCCGCGCGGTACATGGCCATCGGGTCGTCCACCCGCTCGCCGATCCGGAACGCGGTGGTCGGCGTCGTCGGCGAGACCAGCACGTCGACGTTCCCGAACGCCGCCGCGAAGTCCCGGGTGATCAAGGTCCGCACCTTCTGCGCCTGCCCGTAGTACGCGTCGTAGTAACCCGACGAGAGCGCATACGTTCCAATCATGATCCGTCGCTTGACCTCCGCGCCGAAACCGGCCTCCCGGGTCAGCGACATGACCTGCTCGGCGCTTGCCGACCCGTCGTCCCCGACCCGCAGCCCGTACCGCATCCCGTCGAACCGGGCCAGGTTCGAGGACGCCTCGCTCGGCGCGATCAGGTAGTACGCGGACAGGCCGTAGTCGAAGTGCGGGCAGGACACCTCGACGATCTCGGCGCCCAGCTTCTCCAGCGCCGCAACGGCGTTCTGGAACGCCGCGAGCACGCCGGCCTGGTACCACTCACCGGTGAACTCCCGCACGACGCCGATGCGCACGCCGCGCAGGTCGCCCCCGGCCCCCTCGCGCGCCGCGGCCACGACCGGCGGCACCGGGGCGTCGATCGAGGTGGCGTCCAGCGGGTCGTGCCCGCCGATCACCTCGTGCAGCAGCGCCGCGTCCAGCACGGTGCGCGCGCACGGCCCGGCCTGGTCCAGCGACGAGGAGAACGCCACCAGCCCGTACCGCGACACGCCGCCGTAAGTTGGCTTCACCCCAACGGTTCCGGTGACCGCGGCGGGCTGGCGGATGGAGCCGCCGGTGTCCGTGCCGATGGCCAGCGGCGCCTGGAACGAGGCCAGCGACGCCGACGAGCCGCCGCCCGAGCCACCCGGGATCCGCTCCAGGTCCCAAGGGTTGCGGGTCGGCCCGTACGCGGAGTTCTCGGTGGACGAGCCCATCGCGAACTCATCCATGTTGGTCTTGCCGAGAATCACGATGCCGGCGTTGCGCAGCCGGGCCGTGACCGTCGCGTCGTACGGCGGCACCCAGCCCTCGAGGATCTTCGAACCGCACGTGGTGGGCAGGCCCGACATGGTCAGCACGTCCTTGAGCGCCAGCGGCACCCCGGCCAGCGGCGAGGCCGGCGGGCCGCCCGCGGCGACCGTCTCGTCCACCCGCGCGGCCGCGGCCAGCGCGCCGTCGCCGTCCACGTGCAGGAAGGCGTTCACCGCGTGATCCACGGCGGCGATCCGGTCCAGGTGTGCCCGGGCCACCTCCACCGCGGAGACCTCACGGCCCTGGATCATCCCGGCCAGCTCGGCGGCCGTCCTGCGGGTCAGGTCGCTCATGCTTGCTCATCCAGAATCCGCGGCACCCGGAACCGCCCGTCCACCGCGGCCGGCACCCCGGCCAGGGCCTGCTCACGGGTCAGACCGGGGCGCTCGACGTCGTCGCGGAACACGTTGGTCAGCGGCACGGCGTGCGAGGTCGGCGGGATGTCGTCGGCTGCGACCTCGCTCACACTGGCCACCGACTCCAGGATCACGCCGAGCTGGCCGGCGAACACGTCCAGCTCGTCGTCGGTGACGGCCAGTCTGGCCAGCCTGGCGAGGTGCGCGACCTCGTCGCGCGAGATGGTGGGCACGGGCTCTTGAACCCCCTGCGTGTCGGGCCGGAACGTCTCCCGGGAGTCTATTTCGCTTGCCTCCGCCGGCCCGAACGGGTTGTTTTGCCGGGACTTACAGGTGTACACCGGAGCCGATCCCGCAAGCCGGACACCCCGGTGCGGGCATCGCCTGGTCTGCGACAATCATCGGCCGGCCCAGGCGCGGACGGCGAGGAGCCGCGCATGGCGAGAGAGGCGTTCGCCTTGTCCTTCCTGATCCGGGTTCAGCTCCCGGACATCCCGGGAACGCTGGGAGCGGTAGCCACCGCCCTGGGGAGCATCGGCGCCGACATCCTCAGCGTGGACGTGGTCGAGCGGGGGTCCGGCGTGGCCATCGACGACCTGGTCGTCGAGCTGCCCAAGGGCCGGCTCCCGGACGTGCTGATCACCGCGGCCGAGTCGGTGACCGGCGTCGAGGTGGACGCCGTCCGCCCGTACGCCGGCGTCCTCGACACCCACCGCGAGCTCGAGCTCGTGGAGGAGGTCGCCGCCACCCCCGACGAGGGCCTGGACATCTTCACCGAAGGCGTCCCCAAGATCGTCCGCGCCGGCTGGGCCCTGGTCGTCGCCTCCGACACCGCCGGCGCCCACCGGCTGGCCTCCAGCACCGCCGCCCCCGAGATCCAGACGCTCGACCTCCCCTGGATGCCCCTCGCCCGCGCCACCGTGCTGGACGGCGAGGAAAGCTGGGTCCCCGAAACCTGGCAACAACTCGGCACCGAGCTCGCCGCGACACCCTTGGGCAAACCCGACCGCGTCCTCCTCGTCGGCAGACCCGGCGGCCCCATGTTCCGCGCCGCGGAGGTGGCCCGCCTGGCCCACCTAGCCGGCATCATCGCCGTCGTCCTCAACGACTAACGCGTCCAGCAGCCGCCGAACCCGGTCGGCGTCGGCGGCGCGCTGCTGGGTCTGGTACAGCGCGACCGCCTCCCGCCATGCCGCTCGGGCCGGCCCGGGGTGGCCGTCGGCGAGGAGCGGATAGCCGAGATCGCGCAGGGTGTCCGCCCGCCCGTAGGTGTCGCCGAGCTCGCCGAACACGGCGGCCGCCTGCCGGTAGTAGTCGACGGCGACGGCGTGGTGACCGCCGAGGTGCGCGATGTAGCCGAGGCTGTCCAGCGTGGCCGCCTCACCGGTGCGGTTGCGGTGGCGGCGGTGCTGGACGAGCGCGGCCTGGCAGTGCACGCGGGCCTCGTCGTACCGGCCCAACCGGGCGCTGTACCAGCCCACCGCGTTGAGCGCGTCCGCTTCCCGGGCCGGAACGCCGATCCGCCGGTAGACGCGCAGCCCGTGAGTGGCGTGCTCCAGCGCTTTCCGGTCATCCCCGAGCTGGGTCCATGCCCGCGCCAACGCCAACCGGGTGTGGGCCTGCTGCGGCAGGTCACCGTTCCGTTCGGCCTTGGTCAACGCCAGGCTCAGGTGGTGCAGCGCCTCGTCGTGCCGGCCCACCCGGCCAAGGGTGTGGCCGAGGAGCCGGTGGGCCAGGATCTCGACGGACGGATCGCCCAGCGCCTGGGCGGCGGCGAGGCCGGCCCGCCAGGTTCCGAGATGATCCTTGCGGTGCCCTCGCCGGTGATGGAACGTGTTCAGCGACCAGGCCAACTGCCAGACCGGTTCGTGCCAGCCGTGGGTGGCGGCGGTGTGTTGGGCAGCCAGCAGGCAGGCGTGTTCTGCGTCGAACCAGGCCATGACCGCGGTGTCGTCGGGCAACGGGTGGGGGTGGCAGCCGGAGCCGGCGGGGCCGAGCTGGATCGGCTGCCGGTGCGGATCCAGCAGCCGTTCACCCGCGTACGCGGTGTGCAGATAGAAGTCGATCAGCCGGCGCAGCGCGACCGCCACACCGGACACGGCCGGGGCGTGGTCGGCGGCGTAACTGCGGATCAGGTCGTGCATCCGGTACCGGCCGGGGATGTCCTGGCTGAGCAGCGAGGCCTGGTGCAGCCCACGCAACACCGCCGCGGTCCGCGTTTTCGGCAGACCGGCGAGGTCGGCCGCGGCCGGGAGGCTGATGTCGGCACCGGGCGCGACTCCGAGCAGCCCGAACACGCGGGCCTGCTCTTCGGTGAGGGCCCGGTAGGACCAGGACAGCATGGCGGGCAGGCTCGCCCCCTGGTCGTCATCGTCGAGCGCAGCCAGGCTCGCCTGCCCGAGCTCGGCGGCCATGGTGGCCAGGGGGAGGTGGAACTGGATCTGTGCCCGCCCGGCGACGATGCCCAGAGCCAGGGGAATTCCGCCGCACCGCGCGATGAGCTGGGCGACGGCCCGGGGTTCGGCCGAGACCCGCTCGTCGCTCAGCCGTTTGGCCAGCAGCTGGCGGGCCTCGGCGACGGAGAGGACACCGACCTCGAGGTGGTACGCGCCATGCCCGATGACCAGGCCGGACAGGTGGTTGCGGCTGGTGATCAGCACCGTGGCCGTGGGTGTGCCCGGCAGCAGCGGCGTGACCTGGGCGGTGTCGGCCGCGTTGTCCAGCACGATCAACATCCGCCGGCCGGCGACCAGGTCGCGGTAACGGGCGGCTCGGGTGTCGAGATCGGCGGGGAGTTGGGCGGGGTCCACGCCGAGGGCGTCGAGAAACCCGCGCAGCGCAACGCCGGGCGCCATGGGCTCGCCAGCCGGGCTGAAGCCGCGGAGGTCGACGAACAGCTGCCCGCCGGGAAACCGGTCCAGGTGCTGGTGGGCGTAGTGCAGCGCCAGCCACGTCTTGCCGACGCCAGCGGCGCCGGCCAGGACGGTGATCATGACCGTCCCACCGCGCCCGGCGGCGGCGTCCAGGGCGGCGAGCTCGCCGATGCGGCCGGTGAACCACCGCGGTGCGGCGGGAAGTTGGTGCGGAACAGGACCGGCCGGCGCGGCGGGTGGCGGCGCCGTGAGGTGCGCGGGATCGGGTGGGTAGGGATGGTCGGGCAGACCGATCCAGGCCACGGTCGACGTTTCCTTCACGGTGACCCGGACCGGCCGGAAGGTCGCGGGATCGGTCTCCCGGCTGTGCCGCACCACCTCATCGAAGAACCATTCCGAGACGACCACGGCCAGCACGCCCGGCGATTCGGCAAGCGCCTCCTTGACCGGTTTCGCATCCACCAAGCGAAACGTCAGGTTGACCGACGCGGAGGTGACGCCGTGCTCGTCATAGGTGACTTCGCCGGCGTGCAGTGCCATCCGCAGCCGGATTCGTTCCTCCTCCGGATGGGTGAGGTTGTGCTCGCCCAGCGCCGCAGCAAGCGCGGAGGGCAGGGCATCGACAAAAAGCGCCTTGATCAATTCGGCGGGTGCCAGAATGAGCACGCCGTCGCCGCGGTCCTCGTGACCGCAGCTCGCCCAGAACAGACCGGAGCTGTCAAATGATCGCCGCAGAGCCCGGTACAGCCCACTCCGGATGGCCACGTGATGGGTATTGGTACGGCGCCGGTTGCCAAATCCCTCGACATCGACCACGACAATGGTCCGATGCACGGCAGGTTCCGAACGCGCCATCACGCCATACTACGAGCCACCGGCGAGCCCGGGGCAAAATTTCCACCAATTCCTGAAATGGCCAGAACCTGACAGTCCACACTGGCTAGTCAAGGTCGAGGGCGTACACGATGAGCGTCAAGTTCGGTGGCACCATCCAGTCGCGGTCGGGGTGGCGGCGGAAGCCGAAACGCTCGTAGATGCGGTGGGCGCCGGTCATGTTCTGCTGGCTGGAGAGGACGACGCGGGGTAGGCCGAGGGAGCGGGCGCGGTCGATCACCATGCGGACCAGGGCCTCGCCGAGACCGCGGCGGCGGGCGTCCGGGTCCACCGCGAGCATGCGGAACTCCAGCTCGCCGTCCCGGGCGATGTCGGCGAACTCGCCGCCGGGGAGGGCGATCGTGATCGTGCCCACGATCCGGTCCTCGGCGTCCACGGCCACCAGCAGTTCGGCGGCGCGGGAGCGGGAGCGGGCATCGGCGAGGATGGCGGTGTACTTCTCGCTGATGGGGCCGTCGGCCAGGTAGGCGCGCACGGTCAGCTCGCCGACGGCGTCCAGCTCGTCCGGGCGGGCCGGGCGGATGGTGAGGTCGGTCACTCCTCGGCCTCACCCACGGCAGCGACCTCGCGGGCGGCGTCGGGGCCGGAATCGAGCAGTATCCGGAAACCGTCCTCGTCGAGCACCGGGACCTTCAACTGGACGGCCTTGTCGTGCTTGGAGCCGGGTGAGTCGCCGACGACGACGAAGGCGGTGGACTTGGAGACCGAGCCGGAGGCCTTGCCGCCGCGGGACATGATGGCTTCTTTGGCTTCGTCGCGGGAAAACCCCGCGAGGCTGCCGGTGACGACGATGGAGAGGCCTTCAAGGTTGCGGGGAATGGACTCGTCGCGCTCGTCGACCATGCGGACGCCGGCGGCACGCCATTTCTCGACGACGGCGCGGTGCCAGTCGACCTCGAACCATTCCTGGATGGACTCGGCGATGCGCGGCCCTACGCCGTCGGTGTCGGCCAGGGCCTGCTCGTCGGCGGCCGCGACGGCCTCGAGGGAGCCGAACTCGCGGGCCAGGGCCTGGGCCGCGGTGGGGCCGACGTGCCGGATGGAGAGGCCGACCAGGATCTTCCACAGTGGACGGTCTTTGGCCGACTCGAGGTTGGCCAGGAGCTTGCGGCCGTTGGCGGAGAGGTCGCCGGCCTTGGTGCGGAACAGGTCCGTTCGCAGCAGCTTCTCCTCGTCGAGGGAGAACAGGTCGCCCTCGTCGGCGATCACGCCGGCGGAGAGCAGCGCGTCGGCGCCCTCGAAGCCGAGCACCTCGATGTCGAACGCGCCGCGCGAGGCCAGGTGGAACAGCCGCTCGCGCAGCTGCGCCGGGCAGGATCCGTTGAAGCAGCGGAGATCTGCGTCGCCTTCCTTTTCGTAGCCGAGCTCGGTGCCGCACGAGGGGCAGTGTGTCGGCATGACGAACTCGCGCTCCTCGCCGGTGCGGGCGTCCACGACCGGGCCGAGCACCTCGGGGATCACGTCACCGGCCTTGCGCAGCACCACCCGGTCGCCGATCAGCACACCCTTGCGCTTGACCTCGCCGGCGTTGTGCAGGGTGGCCCGGGTGACCGTGGAGCCGGCCACCTGCACCGCCTCCATCACCGCGAACGGGGTGATCCGGCCGGTGCGGCCGACGTTGACCCGGATGTCGAGCAGCTTCGTGATCACCTCCTCCGGCGGGTACTTGTAGGCGATGGCCCAGCGCGGCGCCCGGGACGTGGTGCCCAGCCGACGCTGCACGGCGACGTCGTCGATCTTGATCACGATGCCGTCGATCTCGTGGTCGAGGTCGTGCCGGTGCTCGCCCCAGTACCGGATGTGCTCGACCACCTGGTCCCGGCTGCCGAACACCTTGGTGTGCGGGGAAACCGGCAGGCCCCAGGCGGCCAGCGCGCGGTAGGCGCCGGACTGGCGCTTCGGGTCGAATCCCTCCCGCTTGCCGAGGCCGTGGCAGATCAGCCGGAGCTTGCGGCTGGCGGTGACCTTGGGATCCTTCTGCCGCAACGAGCCCGCCGCGGTGTTGCGCGGGTTGGCGAACGGCACCTTACCGGCCTCCACCAGCTTGGCGTTGAGCTCGAGAAAGTCCTGAACCAGGAAGAACACCTCGCCGCGCACCTCGACCACGGCCGGCACCGGGAACTCCCCGGTGACGTTGAGCTGCTCCGGGATGCCCCGCAGGGCGCGGACGTTGAGCGTGACGTCCTCGCCGGTCCGGCCGTCCCCGCGGGTCAGCGCCCGGGCGAGGCGCCCGTTCTGGTAGAGCAGGTTGATCGCCAGTCCGTCGATCTTGAGCTCGCAGATGTACTCGGTACCTTCGCCGATCGCCTTGTCCACCCGGTCGAACCAGGCGGACAGCTCCTCCTCGTCGAACGTGTTGTCCAGGCTGAGCATCCGCTCGAGATGGTCGAACGTGGCGAAGTCGGTGGAGAACGTGCCGCCCACCTGCTGGCTCGGCGAGTCCGGCGTGACCAGACCCGGATGGTCCTGCTCCAGCTTCAGCAGCTCGTTCCAGAGCGCGTCGAAGTCGCCGTCGGAGACGGTCGGCGAGTCGAGCACGTAGTAGCGGAACCGGTGGCCGGTGATCTCCTCGGCCAGTTCGGCGTGCCGCTCGCGGACGTCGGCGGGAACGTCCTCGGCGCCCTCCGCGCCGGCCGCGTCGTCCGGTGGCAGATCATCATCAACACTGTTGACGTGCTCCTCGCCAGCGCCAGTGGGGATTCCCAATCGGCTAGGCCGGGGTTCGGATGCTTCCTGTTTCATCGCTCCCAGCCTCCCCAGCGAGAGGTCTTACAGGAGCTCCACAGGCGTATATTCTCTCCGCCCGCCCGGCGGCGAGAATGTTGATCGCTGCGTTGTGATCCCGATCGTGTCGGAAACCACATTTGCAGGTCCAGTCGCGGACCTTGAGTGGCAGTTCGGCTCGCACGGCACCACACGCACTGCATTTTTTCGACGACGGAAACCACCGGCTTACCTTGTGCACTGTGCGCCCATACCGTTCCGCCTTCTCCGTCACGAGACGGATGAACTGACCCCAGCCGGCGTCCGAAATAGCATAGGCCAAATGCCTGTTGCGCACCATGCCCACCACATTCAGATCCTCGACGTAGATCGCTTGGTTCTCGCGAACGAGCCTGAGAGCCCGCTTGTGATGGTAGTCCCGCCGAGCCCGCGCCACCCGCCCGTGCTGGGCTGCCACCTTTAACCGAGATTTTGCTCGATTCTACCCGCCCTTGGCTCGACGAGCCTTCTCTCGCTCCAAACGCGCGAGCTTGCGCCGCTTGCCGGCAAGGTGATTCGGGTTGGCAACCTCCCAGCACGTGCCCGCTGTGGTGGCGACCGTCGCCAACCTGGTGATTCCGAGATCGACCCCGGCCTCCTGAACGACCGGAACCAGCTGTTTCCGCCCAACTTCGACCACGAATGAGGCGTAGCAATGTCCATCGGGTTCCTGAATGATCGTTACTGACGATGGCGGAGAAGGCAGTTCCCGCGACCAACGCACCATCACCTCGCCTATCTTCGCCAGGTACAGCTGACCGTTCGGCCGGATTGCAAATCCGTTGCGAGTTAGTCGAAAGGACTGCCAGTTGCCTTTGCGGGACTTGAAGCGTGGCGGGCCCATCTTCCGACCCGAACGTTGGCCACTGATCGAGTCGATGAAGTTGCGGTGAGCTCGATGCGCATCCCGCACCGATTGCACCAACGCCACCGACGCGACCTCGCCAAGCCAGGCCCGATCCTCGCGGCTCTTGGCTTCGGTGATCACCCGACGCTGCACCTCGGTGGGAGAGACGTTCTCCTCGACCCGCCGGGCCTCCCGCTGGATTCGGACCGCGTCGTTGAACACCACGCGGCAACAGCCGAACGTACGCGCCAGCATCGCTCGCTGAGTCACAGTCGGCTCGATCCGGTAGCGGTACCCGGCCTTCACGCAGACGACCGTATGTGACTGCACCGACAGAGCCGGCCAATGCCACGCCCGACCCACAACGATCGGCTGTCTCCCTCGTTCGGGACGAGGCTCGCATCGCTGAGTTCCTGGTCACGGTTGCAGAGTAGCCAGTTTCCGGACAAGATCGCGGAACTCCAGCAACCCGAGAGTGCCGTCCGGCGCGGCGACCGCGGTCTCCACCCGGCGGAGCCGTTCGGCGGCCAGCCGCTCACCCAGCGTGGCGTCCAGCGGCAGGAACGTCAGCGCCGACCGGCCCGCCTCGTCCAGCTCGGCCAGCACCGGATGGTGCACCGCGACGTCGACGACCCCGTGCTCCTCGTCCACCTGGGCCACCACCCGGACGTCGGCCAGCGCGATCCGGTGCGCGCCCAGGTTCACCGTCACCAGCGTCGGATCCGGCACCGGCGGCACCGAGTCGTGGTACTCCCAGAGGGCGTCCTCCGGCGGTGCCGCGGCCTTCCAGGCGTCGGTGTACGGGCGCAGCGCCGGGTCCTCCTGCCCGCTGACCACCAGCGCGTAGATCGCCCGCTGCCCGCGGTCAACACTGAAGTGCAGCCGCGGATGCAGCCCCGCGACCAGGTCGCAGAGCTGGTTCTCCACCCGGTTCGGCTCCCGGTCCCCCAGCGCGGCGGCCACCTCGGGCAGCATCTCCTGCCAGCCGCACCAGAACCGCTCGGCCAGGGTGAAGGGGCCGGGGTCTGGCTCGGGTTGCGGGGTCTGCCTGCGCCACCACCTCATGTGCCCATTCTGCACCCGACGGGTCTGTCCACCAGAAATGCAAGAGCAATCTTGGTGAAATGCTCAATCAATTCAATCGGCAGCGCGCCGTAATCGAACGGATACACCTCGTTAGATTTGATGTACGTATGGTCAAGATTCACGCCAATCCATTCTTCGTGGGCTAGCCTCGATCCGCCACTGTCCACTATGGATAAGGCAACGAAAGAGGTGTCTTGCAAATGAGAAGAACTGTGGCTTCAGTAACGGCTTTCGTCACATTTCTTGGAGTATCTCTGGCGGTGAGCGCCGGCACGGCCACGGCGGATCCGGTCCTGGACCTGCGCTGTGAGGTGTCCGGCGACGTGGAGTTCAACCCCGGCGTGAACATCTTTCCTCGCAAGTTCGACATCACCGGCTCCGCGATCGTCACCAACTGTGTGGACCTAACCATGGCCAACCCACACGTGTTGAGCGGAACGCTAACGCTCGCCGGCACCGGCAACGCCGCCTGTGCACCTACCACCCTCGGTGGGAGCGCGGACGTGACCGTGAACATTACATGGCTGCTCTCCGACGGGAGTACCGACACCAGCACGGTGGCCCTACACGTCCAGGCGACGGCAATTCCACCAACCGTCGTGGTGCAGGGGGTAGTGACCGCCGATCGCTTCGCCGGGGACACCGCTCTCGCATCACTGCTTGCCGGCCAAGCCAACCTGCTCGACTGCTTGACTGATGAGGGTGTCACCCAGGCGTCCGGCACCGTGACCGCACTCCTCTACAGCATTCCGTAGCCGGCAGTGCGATGAAGGCCGCCTTCCTCACGCCCAGCGCGAGAAAGGCCGCCTTTGTCGCACTTGAGCACGTCGCGGTTGAACCGCGGAATCGTGTCCAGCGGGATCTCCTTGGGGCAGGCGGCGGCGCACTCGCCGGTGAGGCTGCAGCCGCCGAAGCCCAGGGCGTCCTGGGTGGCGAGCATGGTGAGCGCGCGGGTGGGGCGTTCGGGCTGGCCCTGCGGGAGCACGCCGAGGTGGGTGACCTTGGCGGCGGTGAACAGGGACGCCGAGCCGTTGGGGCAGGCCGCGACGCAGGCGCCGCAGCCGATGCAGGCGGCGGCGGTGAACGCGGTGTCGGCGTCGGGCTTGGGGACCGGGACGGCGTTGGCGTCCGGGGCGCTGCCGGTGGGGGCGCTGACGTAGCCGCCGGCCTCGATGATCCGGTCCAGTGCGGACCGGTCCACGACCAGGTCCCTGAGCACCGGGAACGGGCGGGCGCGCCAGGGTTCGACGGTGATCGCCTGGCCGTCCCGGAAGTGGCGCATGTGCAGCTGGCAGGTGGTGGTGGCGCGCTCCGGGCCGTGCGCCACGCCGTTGATCATCAGGCCGCACATGCCGCAGATGCCCTCGCGGCAGTCGTGGTCGAAGGCGATGGGATCGTCCCCCTCGACGGCGATCCTTTCGTTCAACAAGTCCAGCATCTCCAGGAAGGACATGTCGCTCGTCACCTCGTCGACCAGGTACTCGACGAGGCGCCCCGGGTCCTCCGGGCCGTCCTGGCGCCAGATCCGCAGCGTGAACCTCATGCGTAGCTCCGCGTGCTCGGGATGACGGAGGTGAAGGCAAGCGCCTCGCGGTGCAGCACCGGATCGTCACCGGTGTGCTCCCAGGCGGCCACGTAGCCGAAGTTCTCGTCGTCGCGCAGCGCCTCGCCGGCCCGGGTCTGGAACTCGGCGCGGAAGTGCGCGCCGCAGGACTCCGCGCGGTGCAGGGCGTCCAGGCACATCAGCTCGGCCAACTCCAGGAAGTCGGCGACCCGGCCGGCCCGCTCCAGCGACTGGTTGAGCCCCGCACCGGCGCCGGGCACCCGCACGTCGCGCCAGAACTCCGCGCGGATCTCGGGGATCCGGTCCAGCGCCTTGCGCAGGCCGGCCTCGGTGCGCTCCATCCCGCAGTGATCCCACAGCAGCCGGCCCAGCTCGCGGTGGAACGAGTCGACGCTCCGGTCGCCGTGCACCGACAGCAGCCGGTGCACCCGGTCCCGCACCGCCCGCTCGGTCGCGGCCACGCTCTCGGGGTTGACCGTCCCAAAGGGAGCTTCGGCCAGATAGTCGCCGATCGTGGCGGGCAGCACGAAGTAGCCGTCCGCCAGGCCCTGCATGAGCGCGCTCGCGCCGAGCCGGTTCGCGCCGTGGTCGGAGAAGTTGGCCTCCCCGATCACGAACAGGCCGGGAATCGACGATTGCAGGTCGTAGTCCACCCACAGCCCGCCCATCGTGTAGTGCACCGCGGGGTAGATCCGCATCGGGGAGGTGTACGGATCCTCGCCGGTGATCCGCTGGTACATCTGGAAAAGGTTGCCGTAGCGCTCGTCGAAGCCGGCGCGGCCGAACCGGCCGAGCGCCTCGGCGAAGTCCAGGTACACCCCGAGCCCGCCGGGGCCGACCCCGCGCCCCGCGTCGCAGATCTGCTTCGCCGCCCGGGAGGCGATGTCCCGCGGCACCAGGTTGCCGAAGCTCGGGTACCGCCGCTCCAGGAAGTAGTCCCGCTCCTCCTCGGGAATCCGTTGCGGTGGCCGCGAATCGCCGGGCTCGGCCGGCACCCAGACCCGGCCGTCGTTGCGCAGTGACTCGCTCATCAGCGTCAGCTTGGACTGGTGCTGGCCGCTGACCGGGATGCAGGTGGGATGGATCTGGGTGTAGCACGGGTTGGCGAACAGCGCGCCGCGCCGGTGCGCCCGCCAGATCGCGGTCGCGTTGCTGCCCTTGGCGTTCGTGGACAGGTGGTAGACGTTGCCGTAGCCGCCGGTGGCCAGCACCACCGCGTCGGCCAGGTGTGGCCTGATCTCCCCGGTGACCAGGTCCCGCACGATCACCCCGCGGGCCCGGCCGTCCGACACGACCAGGTCCAACATCTCGGTGCGCGGGTGCATGTCCACCGTCCCGGCCTGGATCTGCCGGGCCAGCGCCTGGTACGCGCCGAGCAGCAGCTGCTGCCCGGTCTGGCCGCGGGCGTAGAACGTGCGGGACACCTGCGCGCCGCCGAAACTGCGGGTGTCCAGCAGCCCGCCGTACTCCCGGGCGAACGGCACGCCCTGTGCCACGCACTGGTCGATGATCGCCGCACTCAGCTCGGCCAGCCGGTACACATTGGACTCCCGGGACCGGAAGTCGCCGCCCTTCACCGTGTCCAGGAACAGCCGGGACACGCTGTCGCCGTCGTTGCGGTAGTTCTTGGCCGCGTTGATCCCGCCCTGCGCAGCGATGCTGTGCGCGCGCCGCGGGCTGTCCTGGAAGCAGAACGAGGTCACCCGGTAGCCCAACTCGGCCAGGCTCGCCGCGGCCGAGGCACCGGCGAGCCCCGTGCCCACGACGATCACGCTCAACCGGCGCCGGTTCGCCGGGTTCACCAGCCGCGCACCGAACCTCCTGCGCTCCCAGCGGGTCTCCAGTGGCCCGCCCGGAACCGCGGTGTCCACGACCGGTTCGCCCACGCCGAAGGAGATCATTATCGCAACACTCCAAAGAGGACAGCAAAGGGCACGGCGAGGTACCCGGCGGTGAGCACGATGGCGTAGCCGAGCGCGAACCCGGGCGCGACCCGGGCCACGCCCAGGCTGCGCAGCGCGCTCCACACCCCGTGCCGCACATGGAAACCGAGCGCCACCACGGCCACGGTGTAGGCCAGCACCACGTACCAGCGCTGGAAGTCCGCGGTGACGTTGCGGTAGATCTCGCCGGGCACGCCGTGCGGGTTGGCCACACCGGCGGTCAGGTCGAGCACGTGGTAAACCAGGAACAGGGCGATGATCACGCCGCCCCAGCGCATGGTCCGCGCCGCGTAGCCGCCCTGGACGCGCACCCGGTGGCGGTAGCCGACCGGGCGGGCCGCGTGCGCCCGCCGCGTGAGCTGGGCGGCCACGACGAGGTGCAGCACGACGCACACCACCAGCACTCCACGGGTGAGCCACAGCACGCCCTCGTGCCCGAACACCGGCTCCAGAATCTCCCGCAGCCACCGGCCGTACCCGTCAAGTGCTTGCGCACCGAGGAAAGCCTTGAGATTGCCGAGCATGTGCAGCGTCACGAAGAGCAGCAGGACCGCCCCGGTGACCGCCATGACGGCCTTCTGGCCGACCGTCGTCCGCGTCAGTACCACCACGACGGCAACGGTACGAGCGCCGCCGTCGAGTCGTCCAATATATCGTCCAGCTCATGACGATAGTCTGAGACTATGACGCTCCAGCAGCTCGTCTACTTCGTCGCCGTCGCCGAGACCCGGCACTTCACCCGGGCCGCGCAGCGGGTGCACGTCGCGCAACCCTCGCTGTCCAAGCAGATCCACACCCTGGAGAGCGAGCTCGGCGCGCCGCTGTTCGGCCGCGCACGGGGCAACGTCACGCTCACCCCGGCCGGTGAGGCGCTGCTGCCGGTCGCCAAGCGCATCCTGTCCGATGTGGACACCGCGCGGCTGGAGGTCGGCGAGCTGGTGGGCCTGCGCCAGGGCCGGGTCCGGCTGGGCGCCACACCGAGCCTGTGCGTGGCCGTGGTCGCCGAGGTGCTGCGCCGGTTCCACGACGCGTACCCCGGAATCCGCCTGCAGGTACAGGAAAGCGGATCACGCGACCTGACCAGGGCGCTCACCGGCGGCGAGCTCGACCTGGCCTTGGTCATCGTGCCGCCGCAGGGCGCGGACCCGGCCCTCACCGTCACGCCGATCCTGCGCGAGCGCCTCGTGGTCGCCTCGACCACCGAGGCACCGGCCCGGCTGAGCGCGCTGCGGCACACCCCGATGGTGATGTTCCGCGAAGGCTACGACCTGCGCGAGACCACCCTGCAGGCCTGCCGGCGGGCCGGTTTCGAGCCGCAGCTCGCCGTGGAGGGCGGCGAGATGGACGCCGTGCTCCAGTTCGTCGAGGCCGGCTTGGGCGTCGCCGTGGTGCCCAGCATGGTGCTCGCCGGCCGGCCGGCGCTGCGGGCGACGGCGATCACCCCCGTGCTGCATCGCACCGTCGCGCTCGCGCACCGCACCGACGTGCCGCCCACCAATGCGGCCCGGGCGCTGCGGTCGACCCTGCTCTCCTACCTGTCCACCGTGCGGCTGCCCGGCGGTGTGTCGGTGCTCCGGTAGAGAATGCGTGCCATGACCATCGAGCGAACCGAAGCACCGCAGGAAGCCGACGAGCGCACGACGCTCCTGGGCTTCCTTGACTTCCAGCGGGACACGCTGGCCTGGAAGTGTTCTGGTCTGGACCACGACCAGTTGCGCACCCGCGCCGTGCCGCCGTCCACCTTGTCCCTGCTCGGCCTGGTGCGCCACATGTCCGATGTGGAGCGCGGCTGGTTCCGCCGCACCCTCGCCGGCGAGGACGCCCCCGCGCGCTACTGGTCCACCGACGACCCGGACAGCGACTTCGACAACGTCGACACCGCCGACGTCGACGAGTCGTTCGCCCTCTGGCACGCCGAGTGCGACCGCGCCCGCGAGCTCGTCGCCGCCACGCCGTCCCTCGACGTCACCGGCACCCAGCGCGACGGCAACAAGGTCTCCCTCCGCTGGATCCTCGTCCACATGATCGAGGAGTACGCCCGCCACAACGGCCACGCCGACCTCCTCCGCGAACGCCTCGACGGCGCCACCGGCGAGTAAGGGGTCGCGCAGATCGGGGAAGATCGCCAGTTGGGAAGCAGCAGAGTCGCTGCGCGACCATCCTGCTTCATTTGGCGATCATGAACCCGCGCTTCCCTACCAGCTCTCCGGCGGCTCCACGAACGCCTTTCCAACGTCCCGCACCAGCGCCAGCGCCCGGCGGGTCCACGCGCTGGTGGCGCCGGCAAGCCCGCACGCCGGGGTGGCGAGCGCCCGCTCAGCCAGCAGCGAGCGGGGGAAGCCGAGCCGGTCGACCAGGCGCAGCGCCGGCCCGGCGGCGTCGGCCAGCGTCGGTGGCTTCGCTGGATCGGTCCCGGGGAGCAGGCCGAGCAGGAACACGGTGCCGGCGTCCCACGCTTCGCCGATCTCGTCGGCCAGGGCCGCCGGCGCTCCGTCGAGGAACGTGGCGTCGAGGGCGATCGCGCCGGCGCCGGCCGCGCGGAACAGCGCCACCGGTGGGCGGGGTGCGCAGCAGTGCACGATCACCGGCTGCCCGGTGGCCGCCTGCGCGGCACTGATCACCGTGCTGAGCGTCTCGCGGGCGTCGGCGCCCGGGACCGCCGGAACCATGCTGAGCCCGGACGGCGTGGGCAGCGCGCCGGCGAGCACCGTGGGCAGCGTCGGCTCGTCGAGCTGCACGACGACCGGGCGGCCGGTGCGCTTGGCCAGCTCGTCGACGTGCTGGGTGAGGCCTTCGGCGAGGGACTCGGTGAACTCACGCAGCGCGCCGCGGTCGGTGAGCACCCGGTGCCCGCGCGGCAACTCGATGCCCTCGGTCAGCGTCCACGGCCCGGCTAGCTGGACCTTCACCGCGGGCGGCGTGGCCGCGGCCCGGTCCAGTGCGTCCTGGAACGCGTCGAGGTCGCGCCGCATCAGGTCGACCGCGCGCCGGTGGTCCACGCCGGGTCTGGCGGTGACCCGGTAGCCGGAGGGAACCACCTCGACCGCGAGGTCCACCAGCAGCGCGGCAGTGCGCCCGATGACGTCGGCGCCCAGGCCGCGGCGGGGCAGCTCGGGCAGGTGCGGCAGGTCGGGCAGCTCGCCGATGATCACGTTCGCGGCCTCGGCCGGGTCGGTACCGGGCATCGACCCGATCCCGGTCGCGGCGCCGGCGGGCCAGGGGAGGTTCGACACGGGTTTAGTGTGGGCCATGACCATCTCCACGATCATGCTCACCCCGGCCGACGTGGCGTCCGCGGCCCGGCGGGTCGCCCCCTACGTGCGCCGCACGCCGGTGCTGCGTGCCGAGGTCGCGGGTCGTCCTCTGGTGCTCAAGCTCGAGCACCTGCAGCGCACCGGCTCGTTCAAGCTCCGCGGCGCGCTCAACGCCATCCTCGGCACGGACGGGCCCGAGCACGTGGTGACCGCGTCCGGTGGCAACCACGGCTACGCGGTCGCCACCGCCGCCAAGCTGCTTTCCCGCCCCGCCACCGTGTTCGTCCCCACCACGGTCCCCGACGGCAAGGCCCGCCGCATCGAGTCCACCGGCGCCCGCCTGGTCCGGCACGGCACGATCTACTCCGAGGCGGTCGCCGCCGCGCTCGCCGAGGCGGAGGCCATCGGCGGCATGTGCCTGCCCGCCTACAACGACCCGTTCGTGGTGGCCGGCCAGGGAACCTGCGCGGCCGAGGCGGTCGAGCAGATCCCCGAGATCGACACCCTGGTCGTGGGCGTCGGCGGCGGAGGCCTCGCCGCCGGCACGGTCCTGGCCGCCGCCGGCCGCCGCGTGATCACCGTCGAGCCCACCCACTGCTGCTGCCTGCACAACGCCCTCGCCGCCGGCGCGCCCATTGAGTCCACAGTGGACTCCGTGGCGGCCTCGGCCCTCGGCGCCACCACCGTCGGCGACATCCCCTTCACCGTGCTCCGCGACGCCGGCGTGCACTCCGTCCTCGTCGGCGACCCCGAAATCCTCGCCGCCCGCGACCGCCTCTGGGAAGACTTCCGCCTCGCCGTCGAACCCGCCGCGGCCGCGGGCTTCGCCGCCTTCCTCGCCGGCAAGGTCCCCGGCGACCTACCGTGCCTGGTGCTGAGCGGATCGAACACCGACTGGAGCCCGGCCTGATGAAGGACGGTGGTGGTGCGGTGAATGCGTCCTTCCTCACGCCCAGTGCGAGGAAAGACGCATTCACCGCACTCAGGCCTCGGGTCGTTCGGCGGCGGTGTGGGTGGCCAGGAGATCGCCGCCGAAGTCGGCGTCCCGGTCGCGCAGCACGTTGTGGATGTGGTTGACGTTGTTCTGGGTGTTGTCGTACTCGATGACGAAGCGGGTGCCGGTGA
>NZ_DASYTH010000186.1:0-19673 GCF_036002505.1 Actinophytocola sp.
CGTCGTGGTGGTCGGGCTGGGCCCGGCCGGATCGGCACTGCCGCAGCCCGAGGCCAGTGCGCTCAGGGCGAGGAAGGCGACGGCGCCGGCAATGCGTCGCCAGTGCGGGAGGGCGGACCGTGGACGCATGGTGAACCTCGCAAGCGCGATAGGCCAATTGCATGTTGCAGCACGGACATCGGCGTCATGCACCCTCCGTTAGCACCTCGAGGTGAAGAAGGGTCGAACGGCCCTGAGCCGGTAACGTCGGCCCGGTGCCGCTGTTCTCCTTTGAAGGCAAGACGCCGATCGTGCACCCGGAGGCCTGGGTGGCGCCGACGGCGACGCTGATCGGCGACGTGACGGTCGAGGCGAGGGCCTCGGTCTGGTACGGCGCGGTGATCCGCGCCGACTTCGGCCCGGTGGTCATCCGGGCGGGCGCCAACATCCAGGACAACTCGGTGATCCATGTCGGCTCGACCGGGTGCGAGGTCGGCCCCGGCGCCACCGTCGGGCACCTGTGCATGATCCACGACTGCGTCATCGGCGCGCGGGCGATCGTCGGCAACGGCGCGACCGTGCTGGACGGCGTCCGGATCGGGGCCCGCGCCATGATCGCCGCCGGGTCCACGGTCACTCCGGGCGACCACGTGCCGGACGAGGTGGTGGCGATGGGAACGCCGGCGCGCAAGCGGGTTCCGCTGTCCGACTCCACCAGACTGTGGGTGGACAACAACGGGCCGATCTACGAGGAGCTGGCCCGCCGGCACCGGGACGGCAGCGCGCCGGTCACGGGGTGAACACGTACGGCACGGTGGTGCTGAGCCGGACGAACCCGAGCCGGCGCAGGATCGGCTCGCTGGCCGGAAGCGCGTCCACCCGCAGGTAGCGGAACCCGCGCCCGGCGGCCAGGCGCGCCCGGTAGGCCACCGTCGCGGAGTAGATTCCCTTGCCCCGCCAGGGTTCCAGCGTGCCGCCGCCCCACAGTCCGGCGAACTCCGTGCCCTCGTGGTAGTCGATCCGGGCCCCGCACACCGGCACGTCGCCGGCCATCGCGAGGACGAGGGTGACCGTGTCGCCCCCGAGCTGGTCCAGCATGGTCGCGCCGAACGCGGAGAAGTCCTCGCCGAAGACCTCCTCGTGCGCCCGGACCAGCTTCGCCACACCGTCCGCGTCGGTCACGGTCACCAGCCGGACACCTTCCGGAGGCGCCGGATCCGTGGACACGTCGGCGATGTCGGCCACCATCAGGGCCTCTTCCTGCTCCGGCTCGAAGCCGGCGCGGAGCAGCCTGGACGGCAGGTCGGCCGGCCGGTCGTGGGCGTAGTACTTCCACTCGAACCGCCGGCCCAATCCGGAGAAGTACCGCACCTGGTCGGCGATGACCCCGTCGGCGCTGGACTCGTCCAGGTCGGACCAGTCGATCCCGGACCAGTTGCCGGCCGTGGCGCCGACGCACCGGACCACCGTGCCGTCCCGCTCGAACCGTCCACCGGCGACACTCAGCCGCAGGTTCTGCCGCATCTGCGCGTCGAACGCCGCCAGCGCGGCCCGCTCGTCCATGGAGCCTTAGTACGGTTGACGTTGCCGCAGCGTCAACTCATATCGTCGCCGCTGACAGCGCGCGGCGTGGGGTGACAGCGGGATGTGCGCGGGTTGACAGCGGGTGGCTCGAGGATTCCTTCGAACGTGCTGAGAGTCGGCTCACACCGAAATTCAGTTGCGGTTGAACATCCGCAAGTGCATGCTTGTATCGAGCAACTAATTGCGTGATGCAAGCAAGCAGGGAGTGGCACGATGGCCACGAAGAGTGTGGATACCGAGGTCGGGGAGCTGACCGCACAGGAATTGGAGTGCGGTCGGAGGCTGGCCGCGGCTATGTTCGCGATGGGCAAGCAGCAGGCCAGCGTCGGTATCCGGATCGCCAAGCTGGGCGGGTTCGACCGCTCGGCGTTCATCCTGCTCAAGACCCTGGGCCACCTGGGTCCGAGCAGGTCGAGCGCGCTCGCCGCGGCCGTTCACTCCGACCCGTCGACGGTCAGCCGGCAGGTCGCCGCGCTGGTCCGGGACGGGTTGGTGGAGCGGCGGGCGGACCAGGAGGACGGCAGGGCGAGTCTGCTCGCCGCGACCCCGGCGGGTCTGGCCCTGCTCGAGGAACGACGCAGGCAGATGGGCATCTCGCTGGCCCGTGTGGTCCAGGACTGGTCCGAAGAGGACGTCGAGCGGTTCGTCGAGCTGTTCGAGCGGTTCGTCGCCGACCACGAGAGCTACTTGCCCACATTGATCAATGAATGTGCCCAGTGGGCGCGTTCCGAAGGGGAGAACTGATGTCTGAAACGGCCTCGCCAGCCGTCCCTGCGGCTGGGACGTCCCAGCCGCAGGGAACCGACGGCGCACTACCGCACAAGCAGATCATGCTCGTGATCTACGGGTTGATGCTGGGCATGCTGCTCGCCGCCCTGGACATGACGATCATGGGCACGGCCACCAAGACCATCGCCGACCAGCTGCACGGCCAGACCATCCAGGCCTGGGTGACCACCGCGTACCTGATCACCTCGACCATCGCGACCCCGCTCTACGGCAAGCTTTCCGACATCTACGGCCGCAAGCCCATGTACATGACGGCCATCGGCCTGTTCCTGGTCGGATCGGTGGCGTCCGGGTTCGCGCAGTCGATGTACGAGCTGGCCGCGTTCCGCGCGGTCCAGGGCCTGGGTGCCGGTGGCCTGATGTCGCTGGCGCTGGCGATCATCGCCGACATCGTGTCGCCGCGGGAGCGCGGTCGCTACATGGGCTACTTCATGGCCGTGTGGGGCACCTCCAGCGTGATCGGTCCGGTCGTCGGCGGCTTCTTCGCCGGTGTCGAGAGCTTCGCCGGCATCGCCGGGTGGCGCTGGGTGTTCCTGGTGAACATCCCGGTCGGGATCGTCGGCCTGATCGTGGTCTTCCGGTACCTCAACGTGCCGCACCGCAAGGTGGACCACCGCATCGACTACTGGGGCGCGGCGACGCTGACCGCCGGTCTGGTCCCGCTGCTGATCGTGGCCGAGCAGGGCCGCGAGTGGGGCTGGGGCTCGGCCGCCTCGGTCACCATGTACGTGATCGGCCTGGTGGGACTGGCCGCGTTCGTGTTCGTGGAGAACAGGATGGGCGACGAGGCGCTGATCCCGCTGCGGCTGTTCCGGTACTCGGTGTTCTCGATGTCCAACGCGATCAACTTCATCCTGGGTGTCGGCATGTTCGGCATGATGATGTCGCTGCCGCTGTACCTGCAGATCGTGAAGGGCGCCTCGCCGACCGAGTCCGGGCTGCTCACCCTGCCGATGACGGCCGGCATCCTGATCGCGGCCATGACCAGCGGCCGGGCGATCGCGAAGACCGGGCGGTACAAGGTGTTCCCGGTCATCGGCCTGGGCGTGGTGGCCGTGTCGATGTTCCTGTTCGGGCAGATCGGCACCGACACCCCGATGCTGTGGACCATGACGATCATGCTGGCGGCCGGCGCCGGTCTGGGCCTGTGCATGCAGACCCTCGTGCTGTCGGTGCAGAACATCGTGCCGCCCAAGGACATGGGCGTGGCCACCTCGTCGGCGACGTTCTTCCGCTCGATCGGCGGCACGGTGGGTACCGCGGTGTTCCTGTCGGTGCTGTTCAGTGTGGTCCTGGACCGGCTGTCGGGCCTGGCCGGGGGTCGTGGCGGTGGCAACATCGACATCAACGACACCTCGTTCCTGGCCCGGATGACGCCCGAGCAGAAGCGGCCGATCCTGGACGCGTTCTCGCACGGCATCGACGTGGTGTTCACCGTCGGCGGGATCGTGATCCTGGTGGCGTTCGCGCTGATCTGGTTCCTCAAGGAGGTGCCGCTGTCCATGAAGTCGGGCATCGAGCGGCGCGCCGATGAGGAGAGCGCTGCCGAGGAACCGGCGGTCGTCGTCGGCTGAGCCGAATACCGGTTGCGGCCAAGGGCCCACGGAATGCCACCGGCACTCCGTGGGCCTTTTGGCCGGAAAGGCACTGGTAATTGCGTGCCCGGCGCAGCGGTCTAGACCGGATGGCGGAGCAACGAATAGGGCGGCCGGGGAAACGTCGGACCCGGCATTCCGGTGGTAGAGTACGCAGCCGGGTTCCGCGGGGCTGGGTCCGGGGGAGGACTTTGTAGCCAAATGACGGAGACGGCATGGGGACCTCGCCTGACAATTACCCGACGTATGTGCACCGGGCGCTCGAACTGTTCGCGGAATACGGTGAACGGGATGCCCTGATCCGGCGTGATCGCCGATTATCCTATGCGGATCTGCGACAGGCCGTGCTGGATCTGGCCGCCGTGCTGCGCGAGCACGGAACAGGGTCCGGCTCGGCGGTGCTGATCCTCGTCGCGCGCCCGTTCGAGGCACCGGTCCTGCAGCTCGCGCTGCACCTCATCGGCGCCCGGTCGGTCTGGATCGACCTCGGCGCGCTGCGCCGCGACCTGCCTGAATACGTACGGCTGACCCGGCCAGAGGTGCTGGTCTACGACGCGCGCACGCACGACGAGCTCGGCCGGGAACTGGCCGCGAAGCTCGACCTGCCGGCGCTGTGTCTCGGTTCCGGCGGGCTCGGCCCGGATCTGCTCGCGCCCCGGGCCACCCCCGCGGAGTACGATTTCGGACCTGCCGCCGGTGAGCCGTCGTCCATTTTTCAGACCAGCGGAACGACCGGTGTGCCGAAGCTGATCCACCATACCCAGAGTTTCTACCGGCAGGTGGTCGTGCTCGCCGAGGAGCTGGTCGCGTCGGGGGAGCGCGGCGTCCGGCATTTGTCGGTAAGCGGATTGACCTATCTGGCCGGCCAGGTGTCCGCGTTGCTCTACCTTTTCAGCGGCGGCGTGCTGTACCTGTTGGAAACATTCGATGCCGACGAGTTCCTCGACACCATCGAACGGGAGCGCATCAATTCCACGTTCGTCGCCCCGCCGATGCTGTACGCGGTGCTGGACCATCCGAAACTCGTCACGACCGACACCAGCAGCCTGACGCTGTTCAGCGTCGGCGCCGCGCCCGCGCTCCTGCCCCGGCTGCGCCAGGCGATCGCCCGGTTCGGGCCGGTCCTGCGCATCACCTACGGGCTGAGCGAATGCCCGTTCATCGCCGCGAACCCTGGCCTGACCGACGACCCGGCGCGGCCCGACCTGCTCCGCTCGTGCGGCAGGCCGTACGGCGACGTGCGGGTGGAGATCCGCGGCGAGGACGGCACGGCGGTGTCCAATCGTGAGGTCGGTGAGCTGTGGGTGGCCAGCGCGCAGAACTTCGCCGGCTACTGGGGCCAGCCGGAGCTCACCGCGCGGACCCTGGTGGACGGCTGGCTGCGCACCCACGACCTCGGCTACCGCGACGCCGAGGGCTACCTCTACCTGGTCGGCCGGAACCAGGACATGATCATCGCCGGCAGCGTCGGGGTGAAGATCTACCCCCGGCCGATCGAGGACGTGCTGGCCACCCACCCCCGGGTCCGGATGGCCGCGGTGGTCGGCGCCCCGGACGAGGACTTCGGCGAGGCCGCGCACGCCTATGTGGTCACCGCGCCGGGCGCGGAGGTCACCGCCGGGGAGCTGGCCGACCTGGTTCGCACCGAGCTCGCCGACTGGTGGGTGCCGGCCGCCTTCCACTTCGTCGACAGCCTGCCGCTCACCCCCACCGGCAAGATCGACAGTGCGGCGCTACGTGATCGGCCCCGGTGTCTTCCCGGACGAGCAGCGCAGGGAGCGAGCGCCAGCGAGTGACCGAGCAGCGCAGGTAGGGAAGGCGCCGGGTCAAGAGGCCGATCAACGCGAGCGGAGCGAGCGCCATCAAACACTGTGCTGGTAGCCGCCGGCGTCCTTGAGGCGCTGGTAGGAGCGTTCGATCTCGGCCTCGGCTTCGACCCGGCCGACCCAGGTCGCGCCCTCCACGCTCTTGCCGGGTTCGAGGTCCTTGTACACCTCGAAGAAGTGCTGGATCTCCAGCCGGTCGTACTCGGCGAGGTGGTGGATGTCGCGAAGGTGCTCGGCGCGTGGGTCCACGGCCGGCACGCACAGCACCTTGTCGTCGCCGCCCTTCTCGTCGGTCATCCGGAACATGCCGATGGCCCGCGCCTTGATCAGACAGCCGGGGAAGGTCGGCTCCAGCACGAGCACCAGCGCGTCCAGCGGGTCGCCGTCCTCGCCGAGCGTGTTCTCCACGAAGCCGTAGTCGGCGGGGTACTGGGTGGCGGTGAACAGCGTCCGGTCCAGCCGGATCCGGCCGGTCGCGTGGTCCATCTCGTACTTGTTGCGGTTCCCCTTGGGGATCTCGATCGTGACGTCGAACTCCACACCGCCTCGTTCCATGCCGGCCCGTCTTCGGGCAGTACCAGTCGGAACTAGTGTGGACCACGTGTCGGATCAGGAGCGGGACGGCCGCGAGGAGCAGGCGCTCTGGCCGGCGGTCGACGACGACGAGGTGCCGGCCCCGCCTGCCGATGAGGAGACCCGTGAGGTCGCTGAGCCGCCCGCGAACCCGCCGGAGCCGCCGCCCGATACGTCCACGCGCGTGCTCCGGCCGTGGCCGGACGAGCCCCTGGACCCGCCGGTCAGCGAGGCGACCCGGTCGATCACGTTCCCGGTACCGGACGACGAACCTCCGGGCGACGCCACTCGGGTGATCCAGGTTCTGCCGGTGGAACGGCCCGCGGCGGAGACTCAGTTGATCAAGGCGCCGGGGGTCGCTCAGCCGGTGACGCCGCCCACGCCGGCTGAGGTCACTCAGGTGACGCAGCCGGTCGCGGCACCCCCGCCGGCCATCGCGCAGCCGTGGCCGCCGCCGGAGCCGCCGCGGGCCGCGCCCATGCGGATCGGCCCGGAGCCGCAGCCGGCACCCGCACCGCCGCCACCGAGGCGGCGCCGGGGCCGGCGGATCGCGCTGATCGTGGTCGCCGCCCTGATCCTGGTGGCCGGCGCCGGTGCCGGCGCGGTGTTCGCGGTCCCCGGGTTGTCCGACCGGCTCGGCCTCACCCATGCCGAGCCCGAGGTGGTCACCCAGCCGCCACCGGGCCCGGTCCGGTTCGCCCCGGCGCTGAAGGCACCCGGCGGGCAGTCCGCGGCGCCGACCGCCGCCGGCGTGCAGGCGGCGCTGGCCGGTGCGATCACCCCGGGGCTGGGCACCTTCACCGGGGTGGTGCTGGACGGCGAGAACGTGCTGTGGGAGCAGGGCGCGACCACCCCGCTGGTGCCGGCCTCGACCGGAAAGCTGCTCACCGCCGCCGCCGCGCTGCTCAGCCTCAACCACACCGGGCAGCTCACGACGACCGTGGTGGCCGGCAAGGACCCCGGCTCGGTGGTGATCATCGGCGGCGGCGACCCGACGCTGTCCTCGCTCAAAACCGGGGTGGAGTCGGTGTACCCGGGCGCGGCGCACCTGTCCGACCTGGTCGCCCAGGTCAAGGCGAAGGCCGGCGCGGTGCAGACGGTGTACGTCGACCTCGGCCGCTACGCCGGCGACGGCCTGGAGAGGTCCTGGGACGGCCGGGACGTGGCCGGCGGCTACATCGCCCCGATCGTGCCGGCCATGCTGGACGGCGGCCGCCAGGACGCCACCAAGGAGACCTCGCCGCGCAGCCCCAACCCGGCCAAGGCGCTGGCCGACGAGTTCGCCGCCCGGATCGGCGCCAAGGTGCCGGCCAACGCCGCGACGACCGCGCCGCCCAACGCGCAGGTGCTCGGCGAGGTCCGCTCGGCGCCGGTCGTGGAGCTGGTGGACACCCTGCTGCAGCGCTCCGACAACGTGCTCGCCGAGGCCGTCGCCCGCGAGGTGGCCAAGCAGGCCGGCGAGGAGGCATCCTTCGCCGGGGCCAGCCGGGCGACGTTGAAAGTGTTGCAGCAGAACGGTTTCGACACCGCCGGCACGGTCATGGCGGACGCGAGTGGACTGTCCGGACAGGACCGTGTGCCGGCCCGGCTGCTGGCGTCCATCCTGGCCGTCGCGGCCGGACCGGACGGCGCCGACCCGCGCACCGCCAAGCTCCGCCCGCTGCTCGGCGGGCTGCCGGTGGCCGGCGGCAGCGGCACCCTGGAGGACCGCTACAACACCCCGGGCTCCGCACCCGGCAAGGGCTGGGTACGGGCCAAGACCGGGACGCTCGCCACCCCGCTGGTGAGCTCGCTGGCCGGCGTGGTGCTGGACGCGGACGGCCGGCTGCTGGTGTTCGCGTTCATGACCAACAACGCCGTGACCGCCACCGCCCGCCCCGCGCTCGACACCCTTGCCGCCACCCTGCGCAAATGTGGCTGCTAGGGATGCCCTGAAGGCGGCCTTCAGGACGTTCAACGCCCTGAAGGCCGCCTTCGAGGCATCCGGCACGAAAGCTCGGGTAGCGTCGGAAACGTGACTGAGGTGGCCAGCCCCAACGGGTCGGCGGGGCATGGGTCCTCGCCGGTGGACTGGGGGCTGGCTGTCGCCACGGCGCAGCGGCTGGTCCGGCCCGGGCCGGTGGTGCCGCGGGACGAGGCCGAGCGCACCGTGGCCGAGCTGCGCGACGTGACCGGGGTGGCGGAGAGCCATGTGCGCGCGCTGACCGGCCTCGGCACCGGGCTGCCGCTCTACCCCGGCGAGGTGGTGGACCGCCGTGGGTGGGTGACCGCGGCCGCCGAGGGACTCCAGGCGCTCACCGAGGGCGCGCTGCCGGCCGGTCCGAACGGCTACCTGGGCGGCGTGATGGCCGGCAGTGCCGGGGTGCAGGCCGGGCTGGTGCTGGCCTATCTCGGCGGCCGGGTGCTCGGCCAGTACGACCCGTTCAGCGGCGGCGATGGCGGCCGGCTGCTCCTCGTCGCGCCGAATGTCGTTGCCGCACAACAGGCCCTGGACGTTCCGGCGGACGACTTCCGGATGTGGGTGTGCCTGCACGAGTGCACCCACCGGCTGCAGTTCACCGCGGTGCCGTGGCTGCGCGACTACTTCGCCGGCGAGGTCGGCACGTTCCTCTCCGGCCTGGAGGACACCGCGACCAGCGCGCTGAACCGGCTGCCCGAGGTGATCCGGGCGGTCCGCGGGCGGACCCGGACCGAGGACGCCAGCCCGCTGGGCATCATGGAGGTGCTGCAGTCCCCCGAGCAGCGCGCCGTGTTCGACCGGCTGATCGCGCTGTCCACCCTGCTCGAGGGGCACGCCGACCACGTGATGGACGCCGTCGGCCCGGCCGTGGTACCGAGCGTGGCGACCATCCGCCAGCGATTCACCCAGCGCCGGCGGGGCGGCGGGCTGCTCGACCGGATCCTGCGCGCGCTGCTCGGCGTGGACGCGAAGGTGCGGCAGTACGCCGTCGGCGCGGCGTTCACCCGGCAGGTCGTCGACACGGTGGGCATGGACGGCTTCAACGTCATCTGGTCCTCGCCGGAGACGCTGCCGCTGCGGTCCGAGATCAGCGATGCGCCGGCCTGGTTGAGACGCATTCACGGGTAGCCACGGGGCGCTGGGGGAAGCATGACACCACGGACAAAGCGCTGGGTGCTCGCCGGCGGCGGGCTGTTCGTCGTGATCATCGTCGGGCTGGCGGTATACCTGGTGTTGCCCGGCGAGAAGGTCCCTGCACCCGCCGAGGCCGGGCAGACGAAGACCGCAAAGGGTTCCCTCGCCCAGGCCGATCTGGTCAACCGGTTCCTGGCCGCGTTCCAGGTGGGCGACGCCCAGACGGCGGG
Organism: Actinophytocola sp.; assembly: GCF_036002505.1. GTDB lineage: Bacteria > Actinomycetota > Actinomycetes > Mycobacteriales > Pseudonocardiaceae > DASYTH01. The sequence continues at coordinate 9,671 of NZ_DASYTH010000186.1, forward strand.
TCTGCTCACCGACGACCCGCTCGCGGCGAGCCAGCAGCTCGCCGCGGTGCGGCGAAGCCTGGGGCCACGGAACATGACGGCGACCCCGGGTGCCATCACGACGGATTCGGTGCCGATAGACATCAGCTGGACGTTCGGCCCGGACCGGGTCTGGAAGTACGCCAGCACGCTGCCGATGACCAAGTCTGGGGAGAGCTGGAAGGTGCACTGGACGCCCACCTTGGTGCACCCCAAGCTGACCGCCGACCGCAACCTCGCGCTGACAACTGACCCGACCGGACAGCTCGCGGTGGTCGACCGCGAGGGCGCGGTACTGCTGGCGTGGGGGCCCAGCGGTGCCGAGCCCGTGGGCGGCGCGGATGTCGAGCTTCTCGCTCCGGCGCTGGCCCGGGTCGCCGGCGCGAGCGGCGGCAAGCGGGGTTGGCACGTCGTCCTGGTCGACCGTGCCGGCACGCAGGTGGAGGTCCTGGGCGGGGCCGAGAGCAGCCTGCCCAAGCAAATCACGACCACGCTGGACCTCGGGAACCAGCAGGCCGCCCAGGCGGCGGTGAACTCGGCGGCTCGCCCGGCCATGCTGGTGGCCATTCAACCGTCCACAGGGGACATTCTGGCCGTGGCGCAGAATGGCCCGGCCGGTGCGGATCCCCTTGCGCTGCATGGACAGTACCCGCCCGGCTCGACATTCAAGATCGTCACGGCGGCCGCAGTGCTGCAGGCGGGCACGGCCGGTGTGAACACCGTGCTGAACTGCCCGGCGGAGATCACCATCGGCAGCCGCACCATCCCCAACGAGGAGCACGTGCAGGCCGGCGACGTGCCCATGCACACCGCGTTCGCCCGCTCCTGCAACACCACGTTCGGCAAGCTCGCCGCGGACCTGCCGGCGGACGCGCTGAGCAAGGCGGCCAGCCAGTTCGGGCTCAACGCCGACTTCGTGGTGCCCGGCATCACCACCGAGACCGGCAGGGTGGACCCGGCCGGCAGCTCCACCCAGCGCGTCGAGGACGGCATCGGCCAGGGCAAGGTGCAGGCCAGCCCGCTCGGCTCCGCGCTCATGTCGGCGACCGTGGCCAGCGGGAGGGCGGTCACCCCGAAGCTCTGGCGGGACGGCCCGGAGACCACGGTCACCGCCGGCTACCAGCCGCCGCCGCGGGCCGTGCTGGACAGGATCCGCACCATGATGCGCGAGGTGGTCACCGCCGGCACGGCGAAGGCGCTGGCCGGGCGCGGCGCGGTGTTCGGCAAGACCGGCACCGCCCAGTTCGGCGACGGCGTCCACTCGCACGGCTGGTTCACCGGCTACCGCGGGGACGTCGCGTTCGCGGTGTTCGTCGACAGCGGGGAGTCCTCGAAGCCCGCGGTGGCGATCGCCAACACGTTCCTCGGCGCGATCCGCTAACCCGAAGTTGCTGTGACTCTGCGTAGACCTTCGGTGGTTCACCTGTGAAAACGTGTCGATCAAGCCGGTTGCTGTAGCCAGGAGCGATGGTGCTGCTGGCTGCGGACGCGCCTGTTCGTCGGCTGTGGGCCGAGCGTGGCGAACGCGTCCTTCCTCACGCCCAGGGCGACAAGGACGCTTTCCCCGCCGCACCTCCGCACCTCTCCGCCGGCGACTCGTGGTCAGGTAGCCAGAATCGACCGCCGCCCGAGATCGCCTGCCCAGCTCAAACCTGATGTGCAAACAGTTGATCATTCGCAACTTCGGGCTAACCGAGAACCGCCGGCAGCTCGAAGACCGCGAACACGGCCGGATCCTGGAACACGACGGTGTGCGCGATCTTCCCGCCGGTCACGGTGAACACCTGCAGGGTGTGCAGCCGGTGCCCGCCTGCGGGATCCGGGGCGTACGCGGCGACCGCCGGCTGCCCGTTGGCTGCGGCCGGAACCAGGCGCCAGCCCCCGCCGCGCATCGCGAACACCCGCCGGATGAAGTCGCCGTAGCCGTCCCGGCCGAGGTACCACAGCGGAACCGGCGGCATCTCCAGGACGGCGTCCTCGGTGAGCAACTCGACCAGCGCGTCAACGTCGGCTGCCTCGAAGGCCCGCACGTAGGCTTCCACGGCCTCCGCGACCGACCGGTCGGCCTGGCCGATCTCGTCCTCCACGACCGGGGTTCCGGCCAGCCCCGCCCGGGCCCGCTGCAGGGCGCTGTTCACCGAGGCCACCGAGGTGTCGAGCAGCTCGGCCACCTCGGCGGCACCGAACTCCAGCACCTCCCGCAGTACCAGCACGGCGCGCTGGCGCGTCGGCAGCAACTGCATCGCCGCGATCAGCGCCAGCCGCATGCTGCCGCGTTTCTCCGCCCGCGCCGCCGGGTCGCCGGCCTCGCCCAGCCGGGCGTCCGGAAACGGCTGCAGCCACGGCACGTCGAACGCCGGCAGCAGCGGCGCGTCCGGGTCGGTGCTCGGCGCGCCCAGGCCGGACGGCAGCGGCCGCCGGGCCCGGCCGTCCAGCGCGGTCAGGCACACATTCGTCGCGATGCGGTACAGCCAGGTCCGGACGGACGCCCGGCGCTCGTCGTAGCGCTCCTGTGCCTTCCACGCCCGGAGCATCGTCTCCTGGACCATGTCCTCGGCCTCGTGCACCGAGCCCAGCATCCGGTAGCAGTAGGCGAGCAGCTCGCGCCGGTGCGGCTCAAAATCGATGTCGGTCATCGCGATGAGTATGGCCACCCCGGCCGGTATGTACGTGCATGGGAAACGTGATCATCATTGAGTTCAGCACGGTGGACGGCGTGGTCGAGGACCCGGACGGCTCGGGCGGCACGCCCACGGGTGGCTGGGCGTTCCGGCACGGCCCGGAAGCCGTAGCCGGCGACAAGTTCGGGCTCGGGCCGCTGCTCGACACCGGCGTGTTGCTCCTCGGCCGCATCACCTGGGAGCTGTTCGCGAAGATCTGGCCGGGCCGCACGGACGAGTTCTCGTTGAAGATGAACAACATTCCGAAGCTCGTCGCGTCGCGCTCGCTGGCCGGCGCCGGTGCGTGGCGCAACTCGTCGCTGCTCGAGGGCGACCTGATCACCGCCGTGCGGCGGCGCAGGGCCGAGCAGGACGTGATCGTGACCGGCAGCCTCAGCGTCGTGCACGCGCTGGCCGAGCAGGACCTGATCGACGAGTACCGGCTCATGCTGTTCCCGACGGTGGCCGGCACCGGCCAACGACTCTTCACCGGTCCGCCGGTAGACCTGGAGCTCAGCTCCGTCGAGCGCAAAGGTGCGGCCGTGCTCCTGCGCTACCGGAGGGCACGCTGACGCTGTGCCATCCTGCTGCAGGTGCACACCGCGATCGCGGAGACCAGGCTCGCCGTGCGGCGGCTGCTGCCCGAGCTAGTGGGCGAGCTGGCCGTCGCGGTGTCCGGCGGCGCGGACTCGTTGGCCCTCGCGGCGGCCGTGGAACACGTTGCGCACAAGAATGGGCAAACCGTGCACGGCCTGATCGTTGATCATGGTCTGCAGCCGGGCTCGGCCGAGGTCGCGGCGCGGACCGCGGAGCAACTCCACCGGCTCGGGCTGGATCACGTGCGGGTGCTGACCGTAACCGTGGACGGCCGGGGCGGCCCGGAGGCGGCCGCCCGCCGGGCCCGGTACTCGGCGCTCCGGGAGGCGGCGCCGGGGGCGTGGGTGCTGCTCGGCCACACCCGTGACGACCAGGCGGAGACCGTGCTGCTGGGCCTCGGCCGGGGCTCGGGGGCGCGGTCGATCGCCGGGATGCGCGCGCTGGATACGCCGTGGGCCCGGCCGTTCCTGGACCTGCCGAGGACGACCACCCGCGCGGCCTGTGCCGCGCTCGGTCTCACGACGTGGGACGACCCGCACAACGAGGACCCGAAGTACACCCGGGTCCGCCTGCGGCACGAGGTGCTGCCGCTGCTCGAGGACGTGCTGCAGGGCGGCGTGGCGGCCGCCCTGGCCCGCACCGCCGCCCAGCTCCGGGAGGACTCCGACGCGCTCGACGCCGTGGCCGCCGAGCTGCTCGAGCGCACCCGGGCCGGGACGGAACTGAACGTGACGTTGCTTTCCGGCGCCCCGGCGGCGCTGCGCCGGCGGGTGCTCCGGAGGTGGTTGCTGGAGGCCGGGGCGGCCGAGCTGACCGACGCGCACCTCCGGTCGGTGGACGCGCTGATCGCCGAGTGGCGTGGTCAGGGCGGTGTGTGGTTGCCCGGCGGGTTGGAGGCCGGCCGCGCGCATGGCAGGCTGCGGGTCAAGCGAGCACCGTGAGAGGGGAAGGCGTGTACGACGGCGACATCGCCACCGTGCTGATCACCCAGGAACAGATCCACGACAAGATCACCGAGCTGGCCCGCAAGGTGTCCGCCGACTATCCCGAGCGCGGCAACCGGTCCGACCTGGTGCTGATCGGCGTGCTCAAGGGTGCGGTCATGTTCATGACGGACCTGGCCCGGGCGCTGACCGTGCCGGTGCAACTGGACTTCATGGCGGTGAGCTCGTACGGCTCGGCCACGTCCTCCTCCGGGGTGGTGCGCATCCTCAAGGACCTCGACCGGGACATCGCCGGCCGGCACGTGCTGATCGTGGAGGACATCATCGACTCCGGGCTGACCCTGTCCTGGCTGCTGAAGAACCTGGCCAGCCGCGGGCCCGCCACGCTGGAGGTGTGCGCGCTGCTGCGCAAGCCGGACGCGGTCAAGATCGACGTGCCGGTGAAGTACGTGGGCTTCGAGATCCCCAACGAGTTCGTGGTCGGCTACGGGCTGGACTACGCCGAGCGCTACCGCGACCTGCCCTACATCGGCACGCTCGACCCTCAGGTGTACTCCTCCTGATCGTCCGGTTCTGCCATGATGACCCGCGTCACGCCGAACGGTCGTTGACCGCGCCCTACCGCGGGAACCCTCGCGGCATGGCGGCCGTTGTCCAGATGAGCACGCTCCGCACACTTCGTGAGGTAGGCGCGCTCACGCGGGCGGTAGGCTGGTTGGACCGGAATGCCCCGTCCGGCCGGGCAATGGTCGTCATTGTCCAACCGTGCACGTCAGGGAGGGTCGGGCCGCCCCGCGGCCGCAAGTGAATGGACCGCAAGCGCCTGCTTCGCAATCCGCTGTTGTGGATCTTGGTCGTGCTGCTGCTGTATTTCGGCATCAGCATGCTGTTCGACGACACCCGCGGCTACACCGAGGTTCCGACCTCCAAGGCCGTCGCTCAGATCACTGCCGGCAACGTCGAGAAGGCGGAGCTGCAGGACAAGGAGCAGCGGCTCAAGCTCACCCTGCGCAACCCCATCGACCAGGACGGGCAGCAGGTCAAGCAGATCCTGACCCAGTACCCGGGCGGGGGCAACGTCACCGGTGAGCTCTACAGCGCGCTGCTCAAGAGCGGCAGCACCGAGTTCAACACGACGGTGACCCAGGAGTCGTTCCTCACCCAGATCCTGATCTTCATCATCCCGCTGGGGCTGCTGCTGATCCTGCTGATGTGGATGATGAACAACGTCCAGGGCGGCGGGAACCGGGTGCTCAACTTCGGCAAGTCCCGGGCCAAACAGCTGCCCAAGGACATGCCGAAGACCACCTTCGGCGACGTGGCCGGCTGCGACGAAGCGGTCGAGGAGCTCTACGAGATCAAGGACTTCCTGCAGAACCCGGCCCGCTACCAGGCGCTCGGGGCGAAGATCCCCAAGGGCGTGCTGCTCTACGGCCCGCCGGGCACCGGTAAGACACTGCTGGCCCGGGCCGTTGCCGGGGAGGCCGGGGTGCCGTTCTACTCGATCTCCGGCTCGGACTTCGTCGAGATGTTCGTCGGTGTCGGCGCCTCCCGGGTGCGCGACCTGTTCGAGCAGGCCAAGCAGAACGCGCCGTGCATCATCTTCGTCGACGAGATCGACGCGGTCGGCCGCCAGCGCGGCGCCGGCCTCGGCGGCGGGCACGACGAGCGGGAGCAGACGCTGAACCAGCTGCTGGTCGAGATGGACGGGTTCGACGCGCGCGGCGGGATCATCCTGATCGCCGCCACCAACCGGCCGGACATCCTGGACCCGGCGCTGCTGCGGCCTGGCCGGTTCGACCGGCAGATCCCGGTGTCCGCCCCGGACCTGATGGGGCGCAAGAAGATCCTCGAGGTGCACGCCAAGGGCAAGCCGTTCGCCCCGGACGTCGACCTGCACTCGCTGGCCAAGCGCACCGTGGGCATGTCCGGCGCCGACCTGGCCAACGTGATCAACGAGGCGGCCCTGCTCACCGCGCGCACGAACGGGACGCTGATCAACGGGGTCGCGCTCGAGGAGTCGGTCGACCGGGTGATCGGCGGTCCGGCCCGCCGGAGTCGGATCATCTCCGAGAAGGAGCGCAAGATCACCGCCTACCACGAGGGCGGGCACGCGCTCGCCGCGTGGGCGATGCCGGACCTCGAACCCGTCTACAAGCTGACCATCCTGCCCCGCGGGCGCACCGGCGGCCATGCGCTGGTGGTGCCCGAGGACGACAAGCAGATGCTCACCCGCTCGGAGATGATCGCCCGGCTGGTGTTCGCCCTCGGCGGACGTTCGGCCGAGGAGCTGGTCTTCCACGAGCCGACCACCGGCGCCTCCGGCGACATCGAGCAGGCCACCAAGATCGCCAAGTCGATGGTCACCGAATACGGCATGAGCGCCCGGCTCGGCGCGGTGAAGTACGGCCAGGACCAGGGCGACCCGTTCCTCGGCCGGTCCATGGGCCACGGTGCCGACTACTCGCTCGAGGTGGCGCACGAGATCGACGAGGAGGTGCGCGCGCTGATCGAGGCCGCGCACACCGAGGCGTGGGACGTGCTCAACACCTACCGGGACGTGCTCGACGACCTCGTCATCGAGCTGCTGGAGAAGGAAACGTTGCAGCGCAAGGATCTCGCACGCATCTTCTCCACGGTGGAGAAGCGGCCGCGGATCACCGCGTTCAACGAGTTCGGCGGCCGCACGCCGTCCGACAAGCCGCCGGTCAAGTCGCCCGCGGAGCTGGCCAAGGAACGGGGCGAGCCGTGGCCGCCGGTGCGCGACGAGCCCGTGCCGACCCCGGTGGCCTCCGCGCCGGGTGCCGGTGATCTGCCGGGCGGACCGCCGCGACCCAGCCCCGATGCTCCCGGCGGCGGCAACGGCGCCGGCCCGAACGGGATCCCGGCGCAGCCCGCGCCCCGCCCGTACGGCGTGCCGCCGCTGTATCCGCCGCCGCCCGGCCAGGGCCAGGAGCAGGGCGCGCCGCGGCACGGCGGCCGGGTCGCCGGCCCGCCGCACTACGGCGCCCCGCCCGGTTGGACCCCGGCCACGACCCCGTCCGGCTACCCGCACAACCAGGGGTGGCAGCCGCCGCAGAACCGCCAGGGTGCCCACAATCCGGGACAGCCGGAGGACGACAGCAACACCCGCCGCGACCGCGGCTCCGAGTGGGATAGTGGCCGCTGAGGCCACTATCTTCACCGCGGAGGTGCATCCCGTGACAGCTGACGGCAGCGCGTCCCGGCGTGGTGTGCACCGGCTCAGCCCGCCGGCGGGGTTCGACCAGGACCGTGCGGAGAAGGCCGTCCGGGAGCTGCTCCTCGCCTGCGGTGAGGACCCCGACCGCGACGGCCTCCGCGAAACGCCGGCCCGCGTCGCCCGCGCCTACCGAGAAATGTTCGCCGGCCTCTACAGCGACCCCGATTCGGTGCTCGACAAAACGTTCGACGAAAGCCACGACGAGCTCGTCCTGATCACCGACATCCCGATGTTTTCCGTATGCGAGCATCACCTGGTCCCGTTCCACGGCGTCGCCCACGTCGGCTACATCCCCAGCGAGGAAGGGAAAGTCACCGGACTGTCCAAATTGGCCAGACTGGTCGACCTGTACGCCCGGCGGCCCCAGATACAGGAGCGGATGACCTCCCAGATCGCCGATGCGCTGATGCGGAAACTGGAGCCGCGTGGGGTGATCGTCGTGGTCGAGGCCGAGCACATGTGCATGGCCATGCGGGGAATTCGCAAGCCCGGGGCGCGGACCACGACGTCGGCGGTACGCGGGATGTTGAAGACGTCGGCGTTGTCGCGGGCGGAGGCGCTGGATCTGATCAACGGGCGGAGCCGGTGAGGCACCGGTTGCTGCCGGATCCCGGACGCTGCGTGGTGGTCGGGGTGGTGAACGTCACACCGGACTCGTTTTCGGACGGTGGCCGCTACCTCGACCGGGACGACGCGGTGGCGCACGGGGTCGAGATGTGGCGGCGCGGCGCGGACCTGATCGACGTGGGCGGGGAGTCGACCCGGCCCGGAGCGTCCCGGGTGGACGCCGAAACCGAGATCGCCCGGGTGGCCCCGGTGATCACGGAGCTCTCCGCCGCGGGCGTGGCGACCAGTGTGGACACCACCCGGGCACGGGTCGCCGAGGCGGCGCTGGGCGCGGGCGCGACGGTGATCAACGACGTGTCCGGCGGGCTGGCCGACCCGGGCATGGTGAAGGTGGCCGCGCAGGCCGACGTGCCGTGGATCCTCATGCACTGGCGCGGGCACAGTCGGGAGATGTACGCGCTGGCCCGTTACGACGACGTGGTCGCCGAGGTCCGCGACGAGCTGTCCCGGCGGGTGGACGCGGCGCTGGCCGGCGGCGTGGACCCGAGCGCACTGGTCGTCGACCCCGGGCTGGGTTTCGCCAAGCGTCCCGAGCACAACTGGGCGCTCCTGCGGCACCTGGACGTGTTGCGGGAACTGGGTTTCCCGGTGCTCGTCGCCGCCTCCCGGAAGAGCTTTCTCGGCCGGCTGCTCGCCGCCGAGGACGGCGCGCCGCGCCCGCCGGACGGTCGGGAGGACGCCACCACGGCGATCTCCGCGCTGGTCGCACAGGCCGGCGTGTGGGGGATTCGCACCCACGACGTCGGCCGGACGCTGGATGCGATCGCGGTGGTGTCGGCGTGGAGGGGGACCGCGGTTGACTGACCGGATCACGCTGACCGGGCTCCGGGTCCGCGGGCACCACGGCGTGTTCGACCACGAGCGGCGGGACGGTCAGGACTTCCTGGTGGACATCACCGTGTGGATCGACCTGAACCTGTCCGCACACACCGACGATCTCGACGACACCCTCGACTACGGCGCGCTGGCCGCCCGGGCCGCCGAGATCGTGGGTGGCGAGCCGCGCAGGCTGATCGAGGCGGTCGCCGGCGAGATCGCCGCCGACATCATGGCCGACAGCCGGGTGCACGCCGCCGAGGTCACCATCCACAAACCGGACGCGCCCATTCCGCTGTCCTTCACCGACGTCGCGGTCACGGTGCGGAGGTCACGCCGGGGTGGCCGGGGTGGTGGCCTGCCATGACCCGTGCCGTGCTCTCGCTCGGCTCCAACCTCGGCGACCGGCTGGCCAACCTGACGATTGCCGTCGACGGCCTGCGCGACGTGCTCGTCGCCGCGTCCCCGGTCTACGAAACGAAACCCTGGGGCGTCGAGGACCAACCCGACTTCCTCAACGCCGTGCTCATCGTCGACGATCCGGCCGCCGACGCCTGGACCTGGCTGCACCGCGCCCAGTCCCTGGAACAGCGCGCCGGCCGGGTCCGCACCCTGCACTGGGGCCCGCGCACCCTTGACGTCGACATCGTCACCGTCGACGGCGTCACCAGCGACCACCCGGACCTGCTCCTCCCGCACCCCGGCACCCCCGACCGCGCCACCGTCCTCATCCCCTGGCTGGACCTCGACCCCGACGCCGTCCTCCCCGGTCACGGCCCGGTCCGCACGCTGCTGGGTGCTCTGCCAAAGTCCGCCCTGATCGGCGTCCGTCCTCGCAAAGACCTCGGGTTGACTAGGAGCTAGGTGCACGTCGTACTGATAACCCCCCTTAACGGACTTCCACAGGTGAAAACAGTCTGATAATGTTGGGCGAACGCGGAGGGAGTTGCCTTTAGGGCAAGGCGATGGCCGTGCCCCGGGCCGCATGCAAGCAGAGGCAGCACCGGGGCTTACGGCTCCACTATACATGCCGACCATGGGGGTGCGAGATGGACGACGAGCGGATCCGGGCTCTGTCACCCCAGCGCATGGAGCCCTAC
>NZ_DASYTH010000187.1:0-5353 GCF_036002505.1 Actinophytocola sp.
GGGGTGCGCGGGCGGTTCGCCCGCGCACCCCTTCGTCGCATTCACTCGTCGGCCCGGGCGCGGGTGCTGCCGCGTCACGTTCTGTGATTTGCGAGGGCACCTACCTGAAGGTGCTCGCCGACCATTTCGTCGCCGAGGACCTCATCACCACCGAGGAGCGAACGGGCCTGCCCTCGCTCCGCTACCGCCGGCGTGCCCGCAAGCAGATGAAGAAGCAGCACGGCCGCAAGGCCCTACGCGGCCTGCGACGCGAACAGGTACGCCTGCTCATATACCACGGCCGCTACGGCGCCGGCCCGCAACTGGCCGACCACGAGTACGCCGTGCGCCACGCCCGGGCCGAGCTGGTCACCGCCGAGCGCGCGAAGTAGACCCTTTCATCGCGGTTCAGGGCAGGATGCTGGTCTCGCTGGTGTTCAGGTGGGCCCGGTGTGAGGCGCCGCAGCCGGTCATGTCGTCCTGGAAGTTGGTGCCGTTGCTGACCCAAGACGGGATCACGACCGCGTCGGGAGAGCTGTTCACGCCCGCGGTGGCGGCGCTGCCGCCGGTCACCGTGAGCGCCGCGGCGGCGACCGCGGCCATCCCGACCGCGTAGAGCTTCCTCATGGGTTACCTCCATAAGGTCGGTTCCCCTCGACCGTAACCCGCTCACCGCCCGTCCCGGTACCCCCATCCGTCCGGAGCAGCCCGGCGAGCCGGTTGTCGACGAGGTTGAACAGCGCCGCGCAGACCACCGCGAGCACGACGACCAGCAGGGCGTTGCGCAGCGAGGCGGGCTAGTGGCAAGGCCGTGACGTTTAGGTGGTCGTCGGTTTGTCAACGGGTTGGTGGCTCGCGGAAGGCGGGACATGGCTACGCGGAGCCGGAACACGGCTACCGGACGGCGGGACACGCCCGGCGAGCCGGCTCGCCGGCCGGCATGTCCCGCCCTCGCGTAGCCATGTTCCGGCCTGGCGTAGTCGTGTCCCGTCTTCGCGACGAACCTGACAACGAACCGTCCCGCTCAAGGGCCGGCAGATCAACAAAACGATGACGCCTGGTGAGCGAAATATCATCAGGCGTCACCGGTTCGCTCAGGGCAGGCCGTTCAGGAACGGCTCGTGGGCGTTCTGGAAGGCGAAGCCGAAGAACCGGTCCCAGTTGATGGACCAGGTCATCAGCCCGCGGATGCCGGGTGAGGTGCCGCCGCGCAGCGTGTAACCGCCGCAACTCTGGTTGCGGGCCAGGCAGTTCAGCGCGGCCTGGACCGCACCCGGCTCGGTGAAGCCGTTTCCGGCGGGCTGGGCGGCGGGCAGGCCGAACGCGATCTGGTCCTCGCGCAGGCCCGGGAAGCGGATTCCGGTGTTGGCCACGGTGAAGCCGGCCTTGACCATGTCGGTCATCGCGATGTGGAAGTCCGCGTTGCCGATGTTGTGGAACTGGCCGTCCAGGCCCATCACCGGGCCGGAGTTGTAGTCCTGCACGTGCAGCACGGTCAGGTCGTTGCGCATCGCGTGGATCACCGGGAGGTATGACCCGGTGCGGTTGTCGCCGGCGCTGGTGCCGCCGTAGAACTGGAAACCGACCTGCACGAAGAACGTCTCCGGCGCCATGGTGAGCACGAACCGCGCGCCGTAGCGGGCCTTCAGCGTGCGCAGCGCGGAGATCAGGTTGACGATCACCGGTGTGGTGGGGTTGCGGAAGTCGCCGTCCCCGGCGTTGAGGAACAGCGAGTGGCCCTCGAAGTCGATGTCCAGCCCGTCCAGGCCCCACCGGTCGAGGATCGCCGCCACCGAGCTGACGAACCGGTCCCGGGCCGCGGTGGTGGTGAGCTGCACCTGGCCGTTCTGCCCGCCGATGGAGATGAGCACCTTCTTGCCCTGCGCCTGCTTCGCGCGGATGGCGGCCAGGAAGTCCGCGTCGGACTCCACGTTCGCGCACTCGCTGGCCGGGCACCGGGTGAACCGGATGTCGCCCGAGGTGACCGACGTCGGCTCGCCGAACGCCAGGTTGACGATGTCCCATGCCGCCGGTACGTCGGCCATCCGCAGGTAGCCGGATCCGTTGGCGAAGCTGGCATGCAGGTAGCCGATCAGCGCGTGCCGCGGCAGCCCGGTGTTCGTGCAGCCCGTCGTGGTGGCGCTGACCTCCGCGGAGTGCGCGGACTCGCCGGAGCTGTTGAACGCCGCGATGGCGTAGCTGTGCGAGGTGCACGCGGTCAGCCCGGAGATCGTCGCGCTCGTCGTGCTCACGGTGCTGATGATGGAAGTGCCCTCGTAGACCCGGTATCCGGACACGGTGCCGCTGGATGCCGTCCAGGACAAGGCAACCGAGGTGTTGGTGACCGTGCCGAGGGTCGGGTTGCCCGGCACCCCGGGCCCGCCGGGCCCGCCCGGCGGGCCGTTGCCCGGCCCGTCCAGCACGACGTCGTCGGCGTTGTACGTGCCCTGGCCGTACCAGCCGTGCAGGAAGAGCTCCGCGGAGGTCTGGCCGGCCGCCGTGGTGAACGACAGGCTCAGCTGGGTATACGTTGTCCCGCCCGGGGTCCACGTCGACGGGCCGCCGGTGATGCCGAGGTAGACGAAGTTTCCGCGCACCCAGGCCGAGACGCTGTAGGTGGTGCTGGGCACCACGGTCACGGTCTGGGTGCACTGCGCGGTGTCCGACGAGCTGGCCGCGCCGGCCAGCGCGGACGCTCCACTGTGGACCGGACTGGGCACCGTCGAGCCGAGCGAGCACGTCCAGCCGGACAGTCCCGACTCGAACCCCGGGTTGGCGAGCTGGTTGGCCGCGCTCGCCGGGCCGGTACCGGCGATCAGACCGGCCGTGATCAGGAGAACGGTGAGGAGAACCAGGCGCTTCATCGTGACGCTCCTCAGGGCAGGGTGTTCAGGAACGGGCGGACCGTGCGGGCGAAGTTGTTGCCGTTGCGGACATCCCAGTTGATCGACCAGGTCATCGCGCCGCGGATGTCGGGGTAGGTGCGCGGCGGGCGGAAGCTGCCGCAGTTGGTGCCCCGGGCCAGGCAGTTCAGCGCGTCGTTGACCAGCGACGGCGCGACCACGCCACCGCCGGCCGCGCCCGGTCCGGCCGGGAGGCCGAGCGCCACCTGGTCCGGCCGCAGCCCGTTCTCCAGCTGGATGCAGGCCAGCGCGGTCATGAAGTTGACGCTGCCCTGGCTGTAGGCCTGGTTCTGGTCGCAGCCGAGCATCGAGCCGGAGTTGTAGTACTGGGTGTGCACGACCGTGAGGATGTCGCGGATGTTCAGCGCCAGCTGGAAGTACGCCATCCCGGTGGTCTGCATGTCGATGGTCTGCGGCGCCATCGTGATGATGAAGTTGGCGCCGACGGCGTTGCGCACCGAGCGCAGCGCCTGACCCATGAACGTCGGGTTGACGCCGTTCTCCAGGTCGATGTCCACGCCGTCGAAGCCGAACTGGGTGATGAGCGAGCGCAGGCTGCTGGCGAAGTTGTTGGCCGCGGTGGAGTCGCCGACCGAGATGGTGCCGTTCTGGCCGCCGACCGAGAGGATCACCTTCTTGCCACGCGAGTGCATCGTGGCGACGTCCGCGGTGAAGTCCGCGTTGGTGTAGCCGCCGAGCGAGCTGGACAGGCCGGAGTCGACGTTGAACGTGATCGCGCCCGGGCTGCCCGTCGCGTCCGCGAACGCCACCGCCACCACGTCGAACTCGGCCGGCACGTCGCGCAGCCGCAGGACCGTCGAGCCGTTGTTGAAGTTGTGCCAGTAGCCGGTGAGGAAGTGCCGGGGGAGCGGGCCGGTCGTGCACCCGGAGGTGGTGCCGGTGACCGCGGTGCTCCGCGGCGACTCGCCGGCGCTGTTGAACGCGGCGACCGTGTAGGTGTGCGACGAGCAGGCGGCCAGGCTGCCGATCGTCGCCGTGGTGCCGGCCGGGGTAGCCACGACGGTGTTCCCCTCGAACACCCGATAACCGGTCACGGTGCCGCTGGAAGCGTTCCACGCCAACGAGATGCTGGTGCTCGCGGTGGCGGTGACGCGCAGGTTGCCGGGCGTGCCGGGAACCCCGGTGCCGCTGCTGGTGGTTCCGGAGACGCTGGCGCTGCGGGGCGACTCGCCGGCGGAGTTGAACGCGGCGACCGTGTAGGTGTGCGTGCTGCCGGCGGCGAGGCCGGTGATGGTGGCCGTGGTGCCGGTGGGTGTGGCCACGACCGTGCTGCCCTCAAACACCCGGTAGCCGGTGACCGTGCCGCTGGAGGCGCCCCAGGACAGGGTGATCGAGGAGGACGTCACGGCGGTCACGGTCGGATTGCCCGGCCGGCCGGGGGGTTGGCCGGTGCCGCCGCCGCACGGGGAACCGTTGACCGTGCAGTTCGCCGGGGTGCCCGGGCCGGCGCCGTTGAATCCGAACGAGACGGACGCGCCCGCGGCCAGGGTGCCGTTCCACGAGGCGTTGTTGAAGATCACGTGCTGGCCGCTGCCGGAGCGGACCGAGTCCCAACTCGTGGTGATCGTGGTGCCGGCCGGGAGGTCGAACTCCACCCGCCAGCTGGTGATCGTCACGGTGCCGCCGTTGGTGACCGTGTACTTGCCTTCCCAACCGGTTCCCCAGTCCTGGACCTTGGTGAACGTCGCGGTCTCCCCGGCCGCGCTGGCCGTGGCCGGCAGCAGGAGCGCGCCGGCGAGGCCGAGGACGAGGGTGAGGACGCCGAGCAGCAGCCGGCGAGCGGGGGCAGGGTTCATGGCTGGCTCCCGGGAGGTGTGCGTCGTTGCACGGTGCAGGGACGGGACGTGCGCGCCTAACCATATTGTCTAGACCAATTTCGCCAAGTTGTCCAGACCAAATGGTGTGGACCATGGCCCCCCGGGCACCATAACGAGCCTGCACATCGTATACGATGCGCCATCCGACCGGCTGGATCTAGCGCAAGTTCAAAGTGCGCTGAGGTCGGCAAATCTTTGGCGAGGGCGGCCGCCCCACGGTGACCAGGGCAGGGCGAGGAACGAGCCCTGCCCGCAGGCATCGTCAGCCGACCACCCACGACACCCGACCACCCACCCCGGCCCGCAACCACCCCGCCAACCCGACCCGAGGCCGGCGCCGAAGGCGCTGGGCGGCCTTGCCCGAGCTAGAAAACACAGCTAGCCCAACTGGAGGTTGCTCCTGCCATACCTCCTATGTATGGTGCGGAAAGCGCTTTCCGAGGAAAACGCTTTCCGCGTCGGTCCACGGCAGGGGTGAACGGATGTCCCGGGACAGGCGGTATTTACTGGCAGTCCTTGCGGCGGGAGCGATGGTGGCGTTCACCGCGCCACCCGCGTCCGCGGAGTCGGTCCCGGTCACCGACCCGATTCCCGAGCAGCCGATCGTGTCCAACCTGGCGCTGACCCTGCAGG
>NZ_DASYTH010000188.1:0-4682 GCF_036002505.1 Actinophytocola sp.
CGAAGATCGCGACATGCTCGACCGCGCCGCGTGCGCCCGGCCGGCGCGCGGGACGCGGCAGATGCGTGCGTTGCCATTACTTTGGCGCTTACCAGCGTCGAGGTGAGCAGGACCGTTAACACCATAGTGGGCACGTTACGCTGGTGAATATGCCGGCGATCATCGCATGCTGTCTTGATGAGCAGACGGGCGTCCGGTATCCCGATCGACCCAGATGGACGCCCGTTCCGGGTGCGGATCGATCCGGGTGGCCGCAGCTACCGGGTGCGGATCGATCTCATCTACCTGATGGGCACGCTGCCTGCGGACGAGCGGGAGGCGCTGCGCGGTGCCCTACAGAGCAACACTCCAGGTGTCAGCCTATCCGTCGTCCCTCACCCGTATGATGTGGTCGTCCTGACCGCGACCGTGCGGGCCGACCATTCGCTAGACGCCATCGCTGACGTCAGTAGCCGTGTGGACCGGGCGCTGCTGGGCACCGGGTTTTTCGAGGCATTCGACGCAACCGGTCGGGCGCTTCGGGTAGCTCCGCTGGAGTACGCGAGCGCGATCGATGACCCGTGAAATTCAGGGTGCCGCGCGGTCGGCGGCATGTGCGTGCGTCGGCACGGCCAGCGCTGGCGGCCCATTGCATGCCGATGGGCAAGACTGCCGGCGCCGATTGAACCAGCCGTTAGGGACGTCGAAACCGACGGTGCTCGGCTGCGTTGCCGGAAAGGGCACTGCAGCCGTGCCGGGGCGGACCGCCATACTGCTCCCGACGTTCGTGTTCGCTATGTCAGCTCATCAGGCGGGAGACAGGTTGTGATCGCTCGAGTCGCTGTGTGGGAGCCGATGCCGACCGATGACCGTGACTGGGTCGTCGAAGCTGCCGCGTCGTCCCGGGTGTGCGTGCCACGTACCATCTACTGGATCCCGAGACCGGCAATGGCTTGTCGATAGCGATATTCGATGATGAGGACGCTGCGCAGGCCGCCGGGAGTGCGATCCGGCGTCGCGCCGAAGAAATCGGCTGGAACGACCGGCCCCGGCCACGCTTCATCTCCGAGACGCTTTACCAGGTACTTCGCGGAAAGCCGTAATTGATGTACTCACATCGGCTCCTTATCTACTGGTGGCACGACCGCTGCCCGGCCAGGCATGGTCGAGGTGACCGGCGGAGTCGCTCTCATTTCGGCTGCCCACCGTAGGTTGGTGTGGCTCTCATTTGGCGTGCGCTGCCGGTCACCGCGGCGCGGAGAGGCTCCAGAGGGGTATGCCCAGCTCGAAGTAGCGCTGCCCTCCCGCCGACATCGATGTTGGACAAGGGGAGAGGGAGATCTGCAGGTGGCTCACGTCATCATCGGGGTGGATCCGCACAAGCGTTCCGCCACGATCGAGATCATCAACGAGCGGGAACAGACCGTTGGTCAGGGCCGGTTCAGCACCGACCGCATGGGCTACCAGGGGATGTTGGCCGCCGGCCGTAAGCACACCGACCGCGAGTGGGCGGTGGAAGGCTGCAACGGCATCGGCCGGCATGTGGCGCAGCGGCTGGTCGCCGACGGCGAGACCGTCGTGGACGTGCCGGCGAAGCTGTCCGCCCGTGCCCGGGTGTTCGCCACCGGTCAGGGCCGCAAGACCGACCCGGTGGACGCCCGCAGCGTCGCGGTGGTGGCCCTGCGCACCCCGGGTCTGCGGCAGGTCCAGGTGGATGACACCACCGTCGCGTTGCGGCTACTGGTCGACCGCCGCGACCAGCTCGGCCGGACCCGCACCGAGGTCGTCTCCCGGCTGCACCACCTGCTGCTCGAACTCGTGCCCGGTGGAGCGAAGACGTTCCTGTCCGCCCAGCAGGCCCGGGCGCTGCTGAACACCGTCCGGCCGTGTGATGTCGTCGGCAAGACCCGCCGCTGGCTGGCTTCCGAGTTAATCCACGAACTGACGGTGATCGACAAGAAGATCAAGATCGCCAACGCCGAACTCACCGAGCTGGTCGCCAGCACCGGCAGCCGGCTACAAGAGCTGCACGGCATCGGCCCGTCCGGCGCCGCCCGGCTGCTCGGCGACATCGGCGACGTCACCCGGTTCGCTACCCGGGCCCATTTCACGTCCTGGAATGGCACCGCGCCTTTGGACGCGTCCTCCGGAGACCAGAACCGGCATCGCCTCTCGCGCGCCGGGAACCGGCGCATCAACCGAGCCCTGCACATCATGGCCGTCGTCCAACTCCGGCACGACACCGAGGGCCGCCGCTACTTCCGGCGCAAACTCGCCGCCGGGAAGACCCCGATGGAAGCCATGCGGGCCCTGAAACGCCGACTGTCCGACGTCGTCTACAAGCGGATGCTCGCCGACGCGAAACGGCTCGGGACGGGCCCGGGAGGACACGTGGGGGCGACCCTGCAATCCAGCGCGCCCGACCCGATCCCCATGGTCGACACTTCGGAGAAGTCACTTCCCGGACCCGCCGAACCACAGCCTAGGACAGCCCTCATGATCACCACTTGACATAGAGGGGTGCCAGATGAATGCGTCCGATGGGCGGATGGCACGGCGACAGACCTCGGCCGCATGGGGGATCGTGACCGTTCGACGGCTGTGGTCGCCCGGGGTGTGCCGAGCTCATCCGACCCGCCGGTTCAACGCGATACGACGTACACCGAGTCTAACGCCAGCTCACCGACGTGGGCTGTACCTGGGCAAACAGCAGCGGTGGTGTTTCAGCGCTCTTCGCCTCCCATATGTCGTTGAATCGCACCCCGGCTTCCCCGGTAGGTCGGCCCTGACTGGAGGCCCATGGCCAGCGTTGTCCCGCGTAGCGCCCGTCTGGCGCTGCTGTCGGCCAGATCCTCGCCGACGCTTCGTTCGGCGGTGTGGTCGAGCGCGACATATCAGCGCGCAGATCTCGGCGGGTTGCTGACCGCCGGCGAGCCGCCGCACTAGCGGCCGTGGCTGCACGCTTCTCGGAGCCGGTCGCGTTCGTCCGCACAGCTGCGGGCAGGATGACGAGGTGCTCATCGTGCGCATGACGAAGAAGCTGCTCCAGCGACTTGGCCCACCGACCCTGCAGCAAGGCGAGCATTCGACCACGCTGCTCGGCGAGTGGTACGCGACCGCGTTGTTCTGGAAGTCCCAGGGCATCCTGCTGGTCAACGAGGCGACGCTATTACCGGTGCTGATGCCCCTTGCCCCGGCACGCACCGCGCCGGCCAGGATCGGCCAGCAGATCGCCGCCGTTCTCGCCGCTCACCGCACGCCGACCGCGATCATCGATGATGAGCGACTACAGATGCGCGACTGCCGGATCGGCAACACGGCCAACCGCAGCGTACTGGGCGTTATGACCGAATTCACCCGCCTCGCCGAGGTCTACCGCGGCGCCGGCACCAGCCAGGGCTACGGCGCCGCGTCGGGTCGAGGCGACTCCGGCGGTGTTCCGGACAGCTCGTGAAGGTGGTCTCGCCACCACGCCAGCACGTCGAGGATCGCCTGTGCCTGTACCGCTGCCAGGCGTCGGCCGGCAGCCTCGTCGACCACTTTGATGTCGTACTCCACCTCGGCGGGTTCGACCGACGGTGGCCGACCTCGATCCCGGCTCATCCCCGCCGCTCCCGTGGACCCGCCGTGGCGAGTACGCGTGATTCAAAGATCACCACGTCCTCGTGCTGCAAGAGCCACTGCGGTTCACTGTCGGCGATGGCCGCGCGGACGTTCTTCTGCTGGAAGAACGACGCTCGTGGGATGAGCCGGCCGTCGCGGATCCCCGCGATGAGCGCACCGCACTCCTCGCGCGGCCGGAGGCCGGCGTTGACCCCGGCGGCGCCGACCATGCCGGGGATGTCGATCAGCTCGCCGTGGCGGCGATAGGGGCGGGCCGTGATCGCGACGATACCGCCGGGGCGCAGGATCGCGGCGGCGCCGGTGAGGATCCGGGTGAACCCATCCGCGAGGTGGTCGGGTCGCGATAGGCGAGGTTGTCGATGCCGCCGTACTGGTGGTTGATCTTGCGGACCTTGCCTCGACGCGGGCCGGGGGTGCGGGCGTGGCCGTGGGTGGACGGCCCATACGGCGGCGAGGTAATGACCAGCGCAATGCGCCCGTGCAGCTCGGGCGGGACGAGCGCCGGCAGGCGTCGGGAGTCGCCCTGCACGATCTGGCCGGTGCCGGTCGCGCCCTGCGATGCGGCGAGGCGGAGGTTGTCGATGGCCAGCGCCGCCCACCGGGCTTCGTACTCCACGCCGATGCCGTGCCGGCGAAGGTGCATCGCTTCCACGACGGTGGTCGCGATGCCGGCCATCGGGTCGCACACCCAGTCACCGACCTCGGTGAAGGTACGGATCAGGTAGCGGGCGATCGAGGGCAGCATCTTGCCCGGGTGGGCCATGGATTCCTTGGTGTACCGGCCGCGCCGCTGCTCCCGGGAGCACCGCCCCGGCCCGGAGCCGCCAGGCAGCGACATCCGCGTGCTCGGTGTCGACGATTTCGCGCTGCGCCGCCGGCACGCGTACGCCACCATCCTGGTCGACCTGGAGACCCGCCGACCGGTCGACGTCCCGGGCCTCTTGGCCGTGCAGCCGGGGGCCGTTACGCTCTGGCTGCGGGGACAGATTGGGTGCGAGGCCATGGCGGAATCCACGTCGCGCAGCACGGTCGTGGTCACCGGCGCGTTCGGCAACGTCGGCGCCAGCACCGTCGGTGCG
>NZ_DASYTH010000189.1:0-20754 GCF_036002505.1 Actinophytocola sp.
GCCTCGAACGCCCACGGGGACACCATATCATCCGAGTCCACCAGCACCACCCAATCGGCCTTGGCCGAACGGATACCAACATCCCGTGCCGCCGCCATCCCACGATTCTCTTCATGGCTGAGTAGTGCGATGTCCAGGCCCTGTTTTCGCCACTGCTCTACCGTCTTGTCGTACCGGTTGACATTATGCATGGTCGATCCATCATCCACCAGGATGACCGAAACGGAGGCGAGTCGGTAGAACAGCGCAGCGCGGTACAGAGATGCCACGCACTGGTCGACATAGATCGGTGACGTGTCGAAAACCGGCACAACGACCGCGAGGTCATGGCGTTTGGACACGGACGAACGCCCCCTCGACGCAGGCGAAGGCAGCGAGCAGGACACCCGGATGCCGGAAGTCGGGCGGCACGTTGGTGTTGAGCACCACGCGGGCCCGAAAAACAACACAGAATCCCCGGCTCGGGGGGGCGATCAGCGGTTTCACGAGCTCCCAGTTCGACGTACGAACTTGGGGAGAGGTGAATGCTTTGACAGCCGCCTCGACACCGTGGGTCAGAATTCCACCAAATATGGTCACCGTGCGGTCGGGCTGAAAGGGACTGGTAACCTGTGCTACAAATCCGACGTCACTGGCGACCTCGTCATCCCGGAACTCCGGTAGCCAACGGTCCTCACCGGAACGCGTTGCGATGGGGTCGGGCTTTCCCGGGCCACCGTCCAGATGGTCGATCGGCAAACAGATCTGTTGGTAGAGGGACCGGGCCAGCTTGTTCCAAGATGGGCCACCGACTACCATGATGTGGCTCAGGAACACGTTCTCCGGAAGGTCCGTGCTCGTGTATGCCTGTACAGCGCGGTGCTTGCTTGCTGAGAACCACACCATAAGTAGGATGAGCGCGTCAATATCCGCGAAAGTCGAGTACCGAAGAAAGTCACGGTGCTCGGGTTGCGCGTATGCGGGCCTAAGCTCCCTCGGTATCTCCGCACACACGATGGCGACCGGCTCGGCCGGATCGACCGGCGCAAACAGGCCGACGCGGTCGTGCGTCAAGGACTGGTTGTGCGCAAGGCGTTCCATGAGCTGCGCGAGGTCAGCTTCGATCCTGATCCGCTCGGTCACCAGAAGGTTCACGGCCTCCGGCCCGATGGTCAATGATTCCCTTCCGTCCTTCAACACGAGCAACGGCATTCCCGTACCCAGCGCAAAGCCCACAAGGGCTGAGGCCGTAACGTCGTCAATTGACGTGTCGACGACGTTTATACCGTCACCGATTATGGCATCACATTGTTCTGTGATCGTCGAAACAAAACGAAGATCGACCAGCTCGGTACTAACCCCGAGCCGTCTGAGCTCACCCGAGATGACGTCGGCCTGGGAGGGCTCAGTGGAGCTGTAGAAGATGCGTGCCCTCACGTCCACACCTCCGTCCCGCCTGCGTGTCCCGTCAGGTTCCTGTGGTAGATCGATCAGAACGACAAGGATGTTGCAGGTGGCCCGTTGCAGGTGTAAGGGTACAGGCGAACTGAGCACCAGCCGGACACCTCGCCATCCGAGCGGCAAGCGTCAGCCGACGCCCAGTGCGACGAAGGCCGCGGTGGCTGCTGCTGACAGGCGGCTCCGTGCAATCTGGTTGCTGGCGGACTGCTGGGATAACAGGGCGACCGCGTAGTCCTTGCCGGTTCGGTCGCTGTGTACGACGCCCGCGCTGTGCAGGTAGACCGTCGACGGGCGGTAGTTCACCCAGCCCTGCTTGGCGTAGACCTGTGCCGACGCGCCGTGCAGGAGCAGGCCGAAGAACTGGTCGAAGCCGTCGACCGCGATGTGCTGTGCGGAGGCGAGCGGACCGGTGATCAGCTGGCGGTCCTCGGGCGTGAGGTCCTTCAGGATGTGCTGGTAGATCTTGGTGAAGTCGGTCGCCGTCACGAGGGTTTCGCCCCACTGGGTGGAGTCGTCCGGCGCCTCGGTGCCGGTGAGGCCGAGGCGAGTGGCCACCCGGCCGATCGCGCCCTGGCCGTCGAACCGGCCCCACAGCACGTTCATGGCGCCGTCGTCGCTTCCCCGCAGCGCGCGCCCGACCAGGTCCACATCGGACGCGGTGATGGTCAGACCGTTGGAGCGGCGGCGATCCACCATGTCCACCACGACGATCAGCTTGGCCAGCGAGGCCGAGTAGACCTGCCGCCGGGCATTGCTCCCCTCGACCAGCTCACCGGAACTCACGTCCAGCACCGCCACACCCAGGTTCATCCCGGGCGCCGCGGCCCGCTCGGCGGCCTGGACCACCGCGCTGACCGGCGCCCCGGCCAACTCGGCCCCGGCGGAGGTGGTGGTGGGCGGCGTGGCGATCACCACGTCCGGCGCGCCCTGCGGGCTCTCAAGTTTCCGCGGCGGTGAGACCGTGGCTTCCGACGGCTCCGGCGCGACCCCGCTCGACGTGGCGAACCAGACCACGACCGACCCGGCGACGACCGCCGCGATGCCGCGGGCCAGCACCCCCGATCTTCGTCGCGCCACACGTAATTGATATTCGCTGGTCCTGAGAAAATCCTGGGAACAGCATTGGCAATGGCTGTCAAGTCCTACTGGGGGTGGACGAACCGCGGAGCGCGGCGGTGATCTCCTCGACCGTGAGGCGCCGCTGGCTGAGGTAATAGACCACGGTGCCGGCCGGCAGTTCGGTGCGCCAGTCCGGGCTGACCAGGAGGTTCTCGCCGGTGCGGACGGCGAGCAGGGTGGCCGAGTAGCGGCGGCCGAGGGCGGTCTGGCAGTCGGTGACCAGGACCGGGCCCAGCGAATCCGGCAGCCGGGTGGAGTAGGTGTTGGTGCCGCCGGGGGTCATCAGCTCGGTGTACACCTCGGCGATGCCGGGCGAGGTCAGCTCCTCGGTGACCATGTGCGGGGTGTGCCACTGCACGCAGCGGATGCCCGCGTTGACGTGGTGCAGCAGCGAAGCCCGGGCCAGGTCGCGCAGGGCGACCACCACGTGCGCACCGGCGGCGACGTGGTGCACGGTCACCGCGACGGCGAGCGCCTCGTTGTCGTCGCGGGCATCCACGAGCACGGCGCGGGCGCGGTCCACCCCGGCTCGGCGCGCCACGTCCTCCGCGGTGAGCTCGCCCCGCACGAAGTCGACATCGTGCTCGGGTACCGGGTGCGTGGCCACCTCGTCCCACGCGCAGAGCACCACCCGGCGGCGGGTCTCGGCGAGCAGCTCGGCGACGATCCGCTCGGTGCGGCCCGGCGCGTAGCCGAACAGCACGATGTGGCCGGTGGCGTTGACCGGGTTGGCCCCTTGCATGCGCCGTCCCTTCGCTCGCTCGAGCATCGACGCCAGCCTGGCGAACACGGTGGTGAGCGTGGCGATCCCGCCGACGATGACGTAGGCGCCCACGGCATGCCCGGCGACCGTGGTCGGGAAGAAGTCGCCGTAGCCGACAGTCGCCGCGGTCACCACGAAGTACCACCAGTACACCGTGGGCTCGACGATCCGGCTCCCGGCCGGCTCCGCGAGGGCCATCAACGGCCAGCTCGTCAGGAACACGAACACCACCACCGCGACCGGCACCGCCCAACCCCGTGTCCGGGCCAGGCGGGTGATCAACCTTGCGAGGTGGAAGAGCACGTCACCCCCGGTTTCGGCCAGCTGGTGGCCCGCAGCCTAACCGGCAGACCAGGCAAAACCCACATGCGTGGAGCCGGGTGTTTGCCGCACACTCCAGCCCCATGACGGTCAACCTGCCCGCCGGGCACACCTGGCGGCACGCCACGCCGGCGGACGCAGAGCTGATCTTCGGCCTGGTCAGCCGGTACAACGTCGAGGTGCTCGGCCACGCCGACTTCACCCTCGACGAGATGCGGGACCAGCTCGTCGAGCCGGGGTTCGACGCGGCGACCGGCAGCTGGCTCGGGTTCACGCCGGACGGCGAGCTCGCCGGGTTCGCCTGGATGATCGGAAAGGGCACCGGGGAGGAGGCCGATGTCGAGGTCATCGCCTACGACCCGGAACTGGCCCGGTGGCTGTACGCGCAGGTGCTGACCCGGGCCGCGGAGCTGGCGCGGGCCGGTGGGCACCGGTCGTGCGCCGTCGACCAGGGGATCTACCGCGACGACACCCGGGCCCGCGCGGCCGCCGCCGAGCAGGGCTTTCGGCCGGAGACCGTGTTCCACCGGATGCGCGTCGACCACGGGCCCGGCACGCCGAACCCGGCCGCGCCGCCGGGCCTCACCGTCCACACCGGACCCGGCGACGAGGACTTCCTGCGCACCGCGCACGCCGTGCTGAACGAGTCGTTCAAGGACCACTACGGCTGGTTCCCCCGCCCGTTCGACGACTGGCGCCAGCGGCTCGATCAGGAAAGCGTCTTCGACTGGCCCCAACTCACCGTGGCGTCGCTCGACTCCCGCCCCGCCGCGATCATCATGACCAGCGACCGCTTCATCGAGGACGAGAACTGCGGCTACGTCTCCGACCTCGGCGTGCTACCCGAGGCCCGCGGCCGCGGCATCGCCAAGTACCTGCTGCGCACCGCGTTCGCCGCCGACAGCCGAGCCGGCCGCACCGGCCGCACCGGCCGCACCGGCACCATCCTGCACGTCGACACCAACAACGTCACCCCGGCACTGGGACTCTACGAAAGCGTCGGCATGCGCCCGGTTCTGATCATCGACATGTGGCGCCGCCATCTCGGCAACCTGATCAGTACACTGGCATCCGCCTAGACCGTTGGGAAGGGAGCTGACATGTCACCGCAACTGACCGCAGACCAGCAATGTCGTGGTCAGCGCGAACATGTCCGCCCCACAACGAGGCACTGACGTCACCCACCTCCAGGGGCGCGGGCTTGATCTTCGCGGCTGGCCGAACTTCCCTCCGCAAAGGAAGATTCGTTTGGCTCTCGAAGCCGAGATCAAAGCGCAGATCATCAAGGAGTACGCGACCTTCGACGGTGACACCGGTTCGCCGGAGGTTCAGATCGCACTGCTGACCCGCCGGATCGCCGACATCACCGACCATCTCAAGACGCACAAGCTGGACCACCACAGCCGTCGTGGCCTGCAGGTGCGGGGCGGCCGCCGCCGCCGGTTGCTCAACTACCTGCGGAAGACGGACATCCAGCGCTACCGGACGCTGATCAAGCGTCTCGGCCTGCGCCGGTAGCAGCGACGGCTGGCGATGCCCTGAAGGCCGCCTTCGGGACGTTCAACGTCTCGAAGGCGGCCTTCAACGCATCCACGCCCTTCTAGTCGTCCAGGCTCCCCATGGTCAGGTTGACCGTGGTTCCGGTCATCCCGCTCGCCCTGTCGGACGCCAGGAACGCCGCAGTGCCCGCCATCTCCTCGACCGTCATCAGCCGCCGCGGGTGGGTCCGGCTGGCGAGCAGGTCCTGCCACTGCTCCCAGGTCATTCCCGTCGCCTTGGCGCGCGGCTCGAAGGCGTCCCGGATCGTGCGGGTCTCCGGCATGCCCTGCGGTCGCAGGCCGACCACGCGGATGCCGTGCGGAGCGAGCTCGGCGGAGAGGTGCCGGGTGAGCGCCTCCTTGGCGGCCATCGCCGGGCCGTAGCCGCCCACGAAGGGAATGCCGATCCGCGAGTGCAGGGCGGTGACGGTCATGATCACCCCCGAGCTGTTCGGGATCATCCGCCGGGCCGCCCGGCGCGCGGTCAGGAAGTACGACGTCGTGTAGGCGTTGAGGGCCAACGAGAACTGCTCGGCATCGAGGTCGGCCAGTGGCACACCGAGGATCGGCGAGTTCGGGATGCCGATCGCGTTGAACGAGATGTCGACCCGGCCGGCCTTGTTCACCACGGACCGCAGGTGTTCGTCCACGGCCTGCTCGTCGAGCGCGTCGACCTCCGCCGCCTCGGCAAAGCCGCCGATCTCCTTGGCAAGAAGTTCTACGGATGCCAGGCGGCGCCCGGTGAGAAAGACCCGGGCCCCCTCGGCCGCGAAGGCGCGGGCCACGCCGCCGCCGATCCCGCCGCCGGCTCCGTAGATCACCGCGACCTTGTCCTGCAGCATCATCTCTGGTTCCTTCCTGTGCCCGGAGCTGTCGAATGGGGTAGACACCGCGATGGCGGGAAACTGGGCGCCCGCCGGCCGCCCAGTTCGGCGCCCGGCCGGTGTCGGTACCGGTATGGAGGTGGAGTGGGTGACAGCCGACCTGATCTCACGGGCGCGGGCCGGAGACGGCGCGGCGTTCCAGGCGCTGACCGAGCCTTACCGCCGCGAGCTGCAGGTGCACTGCTACCGGATGCTCGGTTCGCTGCAGGACGCCGAGGACGCCCTGCAGGACACGCTGCTGGCCGCCTGGCAGGGCCTCGCCGGGTTCGAGGGACGCGCCTCGATCCGCACCTGGCTCTACCGGGTGGCCACCAACCGGTGCTTCAACGCGCGCCGGTCGGCCAGCCGGCGCCCGGGCCGGAACTGGGACATGCCCGACGTCGAACCGCTCGAACCGACCGGGCTCGGCGAGGTCGTCTGGCTCGAGCCCATTCCCGACGCCCTCCTCGAGGGGGCGATGGACGTGCCGCTCGGCCCCGAGGCCCGCTACGAGCGGACCGAAGCCATCTCCCTGGCCTTCGTGACCGCCCTTCAGGTCCTGCCGCCGCGCCAGCTCGCCGTGCTCATCCTGCGCGACGTCCTCGGATTCCACGCGAACGAGGTCGCCGAGATGCTGGACTCGACGGTGGAGTCGGTCAACAGCGCCCTCAAACGGGCCCGCGCCGGCCTGCACCGCCGGCTGCCGCCGACCGAACCGGCGCCCGCCGCCGACTCACCCGCCGAGCAGGTACTCGTGGCGAACTTCGCCCGCGCCTACGAGTCCGGTGACGTGGACGCGCTGGTCGCCCTGCTCACCGACGACGTGTTCGTCTCCATGCCGCCGATTCCCCTGGAATACCAGGGCCGCGACGTCGCCGCCCGCCTCTTCGGCCGCATCTTCCGCTCGGGCCGCCGGGTCGACCTCGTCCCCACGCGAGCCAACGGCCAGCCGGCGTTCGGCGCCTACCTGCGCGCCACGACCGGCATCCGGCACGGCTCCGGCCTGTTCGTCCTCACCCTCACCGGTGCGAAGATCAGCGCGTTCACCCGCTTCGACAGCGACCTGCTCCCCCGGTTCGGCCTGCCCCGATCGCTCCCCTGACCGGCAGGCCGTGTTGGCGTCTCACGTCGGCGTGTTGGCCCGCTGCGTCGGCGTGTTGGCCCGCCACGTCATTGTGTTGGCTGGCCACGACGCCAGAGGCCAACATGGCAACGCCAGGCGCCAACTCGGCGACGTGAGCGGCCAACATGCCCGACAAGCGTCAGGCCGGAGGGCGGCGTCTTCGGCGGGGCGGGGGGTGCGGGGTGGCCGGGGCGGGGGCGGTGCTCTTGCGGACGACGAGGCGGGGCCGGAAGGTGATGTTGTGCTGGGGTGGGAGGTTCTGCAGGACGGCCCAGAGTCGCTGCCAGGCTTGGCTTCCCAGCTCGTGTTGGGGTACCGAGGCGGTGGTCAGCGGCGGGGTGGTGTAGCGGGCGAACGGGATGTCGTCGAAGCCGGCGACGGAGATCTGCTCGGGGACCCGGACGCCGAGCTCGTGCAGGCCGCTGATGGCGCCGAAGGCGACGATGTCGTTGAAGGCGACCACGCCGGTGGCGCCGGAGTCGAGGACGGCCCGGGCCGCGGCGTGGCCGTCGCCGAACGTGCCGCCGCAGCGGATCTCGGTGAGCTCGACGCTGGGGCGGTCGCGGGCGGCGACGCGGAGGCTGCGCAGGCGTTCGCGGTCGGCGGCGCTGGCGCTGGGGCCGGCGAGGTAGGCGAGCCGGGTGTGGCCCAGCGCGATCAGGTGCACGGCCAGGTCGCGGACGCCGGCGGCGTAGTCGACGGTCAGGCTCGGCACCTCGAGCTCCGGCAGGTCGCGGTTGACCAGCACCACCGGGCCGAGCCGGTGGACGAGGTCGGCAAGGTCGTCGTCGGTGAGCCGGGACGAGGCCAGCACCACGCCGTCGCAGCGGCGGCCGACCTCCACGGCCAGCAGCGCCTCCTCCCGCGGGTCCTCGTTCGACTCGGCGACGATCAGCCGGTGGCCCTGCGCGGCCGCCGCCTGGCCGAGGCCGCGCAACACCAGCTGGAACATCGGATTGGACAGGTCCGGCACGATGATCGCGACCGTGGAGGTGCGGCCGAGGGCGAGGCTGCGCGCCACCGGGCTCGGCGCGTACCCCAGCGAGGCCGCGGTGGCCCGCACCCGGGCGGCCAGCTCCGGGGCCACGCTCGACCTCCCGTTCATCACCCGGGACACGGTCGCCCGCGACACCCGCGCGGCCTGCGCGACCTCGCTGATCGTCACCCGCCGCGCGGCGCCGTTCGGTGACTCGGGCTCAGCCGCCACGGTGCTCCTTGAGGATCTCGGCGAGCCCGGTCCGCGGCACGCAGTTGGCGAACGCGAAGTCGGCGGCGAGGCGTTCGGCTTCTTCCGGTGTGACACCGGTGAAGCAGCGGCCGAACTCACCGACGAGGGGCTCGGCGAAAAGGATATTGCGCACCAGCGTGGCCACCCAAGACTTGCGGCCCCAGGGGAACGGGTCGAAGTTGGGGAACTCCTCGTCGAACAGCTTGTCGATCGGGTCGAGGAGATAGCGGACGTTGCTGTCGTCGGCGCCCCATGAATCCGCGCCGAGGCGCGCTTTCTTGGCCAGCACCGGCGCGATCCGCTGAAGGTAGCCGCAGTCCGGCGCGGTGTACACCAGGCCCTGAAGCCCGATGTCCTTGTAGGTCCACAGGCTCCAGCTCGCGCCGTGCTCGGCGTAGATCTCGAGCTGGTCGCGCAGCAGCCGGTAGCGCATCGCGTCGATGTCCGCGTCGCCGGTGTAGACCGGGCCGAACTCGCCGATCCAGATCGGGGTGCCGGTGCTCCGCATGAACTCGGTGCGGTGTAGGAACGTCTGCTCGATGGTGGCACGGACGAAGTGCTGGCCCCGGACGGTTCCGGGGTAGGTGGCGCCGTGCGCGATGCCGGGCAGGGCATAGTCGTGTGCACTGTAGACGGTGTTCTCGAAGGGATCATCGAACACGCTGAAGTCGGTGGCGTACCGATTTCCGTCGAGGAACAGCACGTGCTTCGGGTCGATGGCGCGGATGGCGCGCTCGAGCCGCTGGTAGAACGGGCCGATCACGGCGCCGGTGGCGTCGGCCGGCTCGTTGACCAGGTTGTAGCCGGCGACCTCGGGCCGGCCGGCGTAGCGGGTGGCGATCGCCTCCCACAGGTGCACCACCCGGTCCTGGAAGTGCCGGTGCGTCCAGAAGTGCGCCCAGTGCGTGGGGTTGTCGCTGTGCCAGTGCTGGTTCTGGCTGCCGGGCAGGGCATGCAGGTCGAGGATGGTGTAGATGCCGTGCGCGGCGCAGCGGTCGATCAGCCGGTCCAGCGGGGCGAAGCCGGCCTCGATGATCTCGAACGGCGCGTCATCGGACTCGAAGTGCCGGTAGTTCAGCGGGACACGCAGGGCGTTGAGGCCGAGCGAGGCGAGGTAGGCCGCGTCGTCGGGGCCGAAGAAGTCGTCCAGGAACGCCTCGAAGAACCGCCGGTACCCCTCCTCGCCCAGGGCGTTGCGCAACGCCTTGCGCTGCAACGACTCCGTGCTCGGGTAGCCGGTGATGAAGTTCTCCATGTTCATCCAGCCGCCGAGCCCGTAGCCGGCGAGGACGACGGTGGTGCCGGACTCGTCGACGAGCCGGTCGCCGCGGACGCGGATCCAGGACGGTTCGGGCATCGCTCCTCCGCTCATCGGTGACGGGCCAACACAGTAACCGCTTTCCGGTCGCCCTGTAAGGATCCAGTCCGCCTAGCTGCGATTTTCATCGGATGACTCACTTGAGGGCCCGGTATTGACACGTTTCAATCGGACTTGATAGAAAGCGGTTTCTCGCTACCGTGGTCGTACCACACCACGGCGGCAACGATGCCGAGGAGGGTGCGTGACCGAGCCCCAGGCACGACCCGGCGCCGTCTCCCTCGCGGCGCCGCCGGTACCCGCGCCGGCCCGCGCCACGGTGCGCCACGACGCCCGGCGGCGCCGGAGGTCCGACCGGCTGCGCCGGCGCGACGCCCGGGCGGCCTACCTGTTCCTCGCGCCCTGGATCGTCGGCATGCTCGCGATCACCATCGGCCCGATCCTGGCCTCGCTCTACCTCTCGTTCACCAGCTACTCGCTGCTGCGCCCGCCGCGCTGGATCGGGCTGCAGAACTACGTCCGCATGCTCAGCGACCAGCGCCTGATGACCTCGCTCGGGGTGACCTTCCGCTACGTGTTCATCTCCGTGCCGCTGCAACTGGCGGTCGCGCTCGCCCTGGCGCTGCTGCTCAACCGCGGCGTGCGCGGGCTGGCCTTCTACCGCTCGGTCTACTACCTGCCGTCGCTGCTGGCCGGGAGCGTCTCGATCGCGATCCTGTGGCGGCAGATGTTCGGCACCGACGGGCTGGTCAACGACCTGCTGGCGCTGCTCGGCATCCAGGGCGTCGGCTGGATCGCGCACCCGGACTTCGCGCTCGGCACGCTGGTGGTGCTGAACGTGTGGACGTTCGGCGCGCCGATGGTGATCTTCCTGGCCGGGCTGCGGCAGATCCCGACCATGTACTACGAGGCGGCCGCGATCGACGGCGCCGGGCGCTGGGCGCGGTTCCGGCACGTCACCATCCCGCTGCTGACCCCGATCATCTTCTTCAACCTGGTGCTGCAGATGATCGGCGCGTTCCAGACGTTCACCCAGGCGTTCGTGGTCAGCGGCGGCACCGGCGCGCCGTCCGACCGGACCCTGTTCTACACGCTGTACCTGTACCAGCGCGGGTTCGGCTCGTTCCAGATGGGCTACGCCTCGGCGCTGGCCTGGTTGCTGCTGCTGATCATCGCGGCGTTCACCGCGCTCAACTTCCTGCTGGCCAAGCGATGGGTGTTCTACGGTGACTGACGCCACGGTCCTGGACCGCCGGATGCCGGCACCGCTGCGGCACGCGCTGCTGGTGGCGCTGGGCCTGGTGATGCTCTACCCGCTGCTCTGGATGCTGTCCAGCTCGTTCAAGCCGACCGACATCATCTTCCGGGACCCGTCGCTGTGGCCGGGCGCGTTCTCCTTCGGCAACTACGTCCACGGCTGGACCGCGCTCGGCGCGCCGTTCCAGAAGTTCCTGCTCAACTCGGCGATCATCGCCGTGGCGTCGGTGGTCGGGAACCTGCTGTCCTGCTCGCTGGCGGCCTACGCTTTCGCCCGGCTTTCCTTCCCCGGCAAGCGAATCATGTTCGCCGCGATGCTGGCCACGATCATGCTGCCGATCCACGTGCTGATCGTGCCGCGGTACGTGCTGTTCGCCCAGCTGGACTGGATCAACACCTACCTGCCGCTGATCGTGCCGAAGTTCCTGGCCACCGACGCGTTCTTCGTGTTCCTGATGGTGCAGTTCATCCGGTCGCTGCCGACCGACCTGGACGAGGCCGCGCGGATCGACGGCTGCGGGCACTTCCGGATCTACTGGCGGATCATCATGCCGCTGTGCATGCCGGCGCTGGCCACGACGGCGGTGTTCACCTTCATCTGGACCTGGAACGACTTCTTCAGCCAGCTCATCTTCCTGACCGACAAGGACCTCTACACGGTGCCGGTGGCGCTGCGCACCTTCCTGGACGGCCAGGGCCGCAGCTCCTGGGGGGAACTGTTCGCCATGTCGATCGTCGGGCTCGCCCCGATCTTCGGCTTCTTCCTTGCCGGGCAACGGTATCTGACCCAGGGCATCGCGACGACGGGCATCAAGTGAGGAGTAGGAACATGACCAGACTCAGGTTTTCCATGGTGGTAGTCGCCGCGCTGGCGATCTCCGCGTGCTCATCGGGCTCCAGCGGCGACTCGGGCGGGCCGGTCGAGCTGCGCTTTTCCTGGTGGGGCAACGAGCAGCGGGCGGCGGCCACGCAGAAGGCGCTCGACGCCTTCCAGAACGCGAACCCCACCATCAAGGTCAAGGGCGAGTACGCCGACTTCAACGCCTACTTCGACCGGATCGCCACCCAGGTCGCGGCCAACGACGCGCCGGACGTGATCACGATGGGCGGCGTCTACCCGCGCGAGTACGGCGGCCGCGGCGCTTTGCTCGACCTGAAGGAGGTGTCCGGCCAGCTCGATCTGTCCACTTTGGACAAAGCGGCGGTGAGCAACGGGAACTTCGACAACGTCCAGTACGGCGTGCCCACCGGGGTGAACACCTACGGGATCGTGGTCAACCCGGCGCTCTTCCAGGCCGCCGGCGTGCCGCTGCCGGACGACGAGAAATGGTCCTGGGCGGACTACGAGCGGATCGCCGGGGAGATCGTGGCCAAGGCACCGCCCGGCACCGTCGGATCCGAGGATCCCACCGCGCCGGAGGGGATCGAGTTGTTCTCCAAGCAGCTCGGCGAGGGCGTCTACAGCCCCGAGGGCAAGGTCGCGATCAGTGCCGGCACGCTGACGAGGTGGTTCGAGATGACCACCCGGATGCGGAACTCCGGCGCCACCCCGAAGGCCACGGTGACCGTCGAGCAGGCCGCGCTCTCCGCCCCCGAGCAGACCCTGATGGGCAAGGGCACCGCGGCCATGCGGCTGGAGTGGAGCAACCGGCTGACGGCGCTGCGCACCGCGTCCGGCAAGCCGCTGCAGCTGCTCCGGGTGCCGGGCGAAACGGTGAACAAGCAGGCCGGGATGTGGCTGCAGGCCTCCCAGCTGTACACGGTCAACGCCCGGTCGGCGCACCCGCAGGAGGCCGCCAAGCTGATCAACTTCCTGGTCAGCGACCCGGCGGCGGGCGCGGCGATCGGCACCGACCGCGGCATCCCGGCGAACAAGAAGATCCGCGACGCCATCGCCGGCTCGCTCAACGAGCACCAGAAGGTGGAGGTCGCCTTCATCACCAAGGTGAGCGCCAAGGTCTCCCCCGCGCTGGTGCTCGGCCCGGTCGGCTCCACCGACACCCTGCAGATCCTCCAGCGGATCAACTCGGACGTGCTGTTCGACAAGATCAAGCCGGCGGACGCGGCCCGGCGCTTCATCGACGAGGTGTCGAAGGCGATCGGCGGGTGATGAAGATCCGGGGGTGCGATGAATGCGTCGTTCCTCGCACTCAGCGTGAGGAACGACGCTTTCGTCGCAAGGGGAGGCTCTGCTGTGAGCGCCATTGATCGCCGAGCACTGGTGGAGCGGCATGCCGTCGAGGTGACCGGGGTCGACCCGCGTTCCCCGCTGTCGGTGGGAAACGGGGAGCTGTGCTGCACGGTCGACGTCACCGGGCTGCAGACGTTTCCCGGGCGCTACCCGGTGGCGCCGGCCGGCACGCTGCTGGGCACCCTGACCCAGTGGGCCTGGCACAGCCTGCCGGCGCCGGTTCCCGCCCCGGCGCTGGCCGGCAGCGTCCGGGAGTACGACTCGCCGCACGGGCCGGTCGGCTACGTCGACCTCGACAGCGGGGAGCCGACGCCGGAGCAGCAGTGGCTGCGGGCCAACCCGCACCGCCTCGACCTGGTCCGGATCGGGTTCGTCGGCGAGGATGCGCGCGCGCCTTCCCTTGGCGGCGAGGTGCGGCAGCGGCTCGACCTGTGGACCGGGGTGATCACCAGTGCGGTCCGGCTGGGCGGGGACCCGGTCGAGGTGGTGACCTGCTGCCATCCCCGGCGGGACGTGCTCGGGTTACGGGTGGTCTCGCCGGGGCTCGCGGCCCGGCGGTTGGGCGTGCGGGTGGCCTTCCCCTACGGCTCGCCGTCCTGGAACGACGCGGCCGACTGGACCCGGCCCGAGGCGCACCGCAGCGTGCCGTCGTCCTCGGAAACCGGTTACCGGATCGACCGGGAGCTGGACGGCACCCGGCTCGTGGTGTGGCTGCGCCCCGGCCCGGGCGCGACCGTGCAGCAGACCGGCGAGCACGAGTTCGTGGTGTGGGCGGAGCGCGACGAGTTCGAGCTGGCGGTGGGGTTCGATCCGACCCCCGGCGCCGAGCCGCCGCCGTTCGCCGAGGTGCTGGCCGCGAGCGCGGCGCACTGGCCGCGGTTCTGGGAGTCCGGCGGGGCCGTCGACCTCGGCGGGAGCGCCGATCCGCGGGCGCCGGAGCTGGAACGCCGGATCGTGCTGTCCCAGTACCTCACCGCCATCCACTGCGCCGGGTCGCTGCCGCCGCAGGAGACCGGCCTGATGGTGAACAGCTGGCACGGCAAGTTCCACCTCGAGATGCACTGGTGGCACGGCGCGCATTTCGCGCTGTGGAACCGGACCGGGCTGCTCACCCGCAACCTCAGCTGGTATTCGTCCATTGTGGACAGAGCCCGGGCAACCGCGCGGCGCCAGGGTTTCGCCGGCGCGCGGTGGCCGAAGCAGGTCGGCCCGGACGGGCGGGAGAGCCCGAGCCCGATCGCCCCGTTCCTGCTCTGGCAGCAGCCGCACCCGATCCACCTCGCCGAGCTGGTGCGGCGGGCCCGCGGCGACGAGGCGGCCCGGCGCTACACCGAGTGCGTACTCGAGTCGGCCGCGTTCATGGCCGATGTCGTGGTGGCCACCGAGGCCGGGTACGCGCTGGCGCCACCGCTGGTTCCGGCGCAGGAGTCGTACTACGAGCAGCGGGCCACGACGGCGAACCCGACGTTCGAGCTGGCCTACTGGGCGTGGGCGCTTCGGGTCGCGCAGGAGTGGCGGGTCCGGCTCGGGCTCCCGCCGGATCCACTGTGGACGAAGGTGGCCGAGAACCTGGTCCCGCCACACGTGCTGGATGGCCGCTACACCGCCATCGGCACCCCGCCGTGGACCGTGCGCGCCGACCACCCGTCGATGCTCTACGCGCTCGGCGTGGTGCCGGACACCGGACTGGTCGACGCCGCGACGATGCGCGCGACGCTGCACGACGTGCTGTCCACCTGGGACTGGGAAAGCGCCTGGGGCTGGGACTTCCCGGCGACGGCGATGACCGCCGTGCGGCTCGGCGAGCCGCACACCGCGGTGGACACCCTGCTGCTCGACACCCCGAAGAACACCTACCTGCCCAACGGGCACAACCGGCAGACCGACCGGCTGCCGGTGTACCTGCCGGGCAACGGCGGGCTGCTGGCCGCGGTCGCGCTGATGGCGGCCGGCTGGGACGGCGACGGCGGCCGGCCGAGCCCGGGGTTTCCCGACGACGGGACGTGGACCGTGCGGCACGAGGGACTGGTGCCGTCACCCTGAGGAGGAGATGTGCCTACGATCGCTCGCCGGCGGTACGCGGTGGTCGGTGCCGGCGCGCGGGCCCGGATGTACGTCGAGGCGCTCGCGTCGACCCATGCCGACACCGGCGAGGTGGTGGCCTGGTGCGATCCCAACCCGACCCGAATGTCGTTCCACGACCAGACGTTGCGCCGGGCCGGTCTGCCCGCGCCGGCGCGCTACCCGCCCGAGCGGTTCGCCGAGCTGCTCGACGAGGCCCGGCCGGACGCGGTGATCGTGACCTCGCCGGACGCCACCCACCACCACTATGCGGTCGCCGCACTGCGCGCCGGCCGCGACGTCGTCGTCGAGAAACCGTTGACCACCACCGAAACGGGGGCCCGGGCGATCGCCGACACAGCGTCCACTTCGGACGGACGGCTGCTGGTGACGTTCAACTACCGCTACTCGCCGCGCAACGGCGAGCTGCGCCGGCTGATCGCCGGCGGGGCGATCGGCGAGGTCACCTCGGTGCACTTCGAGTGGGTGCTGGACACCGTGCACGGCGCCGACTACTTCCGCCGCTGGCACCGGGACAAGGCGAACTCCGGCGGGCTGCTGGTGCACAAGGCGAGCCATCATTTCGACCTGGTCAACTGGTGGCTCGACGACATCCCGGAGACCGTGTTCGCCCTGGGATCACTGCGTTTCTACGGCGCCGGCAACGCCGCCCGGCGCGGTCTCGGCCCGCGCCCCGAGCGCTCCACCGGCTGGCCCGGCGCCGCCGCCGACCCGTTCGCCCTCGACCTCGCCGCCGACGACACCCTGCGCCGGCTCTACCTGGAGGCCGAACCCGACGACGGCTACCTCCGCGACCGCGACGTCTTCGCCCCCGGCATCACCATCGAGGACAACCTCTCGGTGCTGGTCGCTTACCGCTCCGGCGCCACCCTCACCTACTCGCTCAACGCCCATTCCCCGTGGGAGGGCTACCGCGTCGCGCTGAACGGCACCGCCGGACGCCTGGAGCTCGACGTCGTCGAACGCGGCCACGTCCTCCCCGCCGGCGCCGCCGGAATGGTCGGCCGCCCCGCCGTCGACCCCAGCGTCTCCCCCGACCACCCCGAATCCGCCACTCCCACCAACTCCCGCCCCGCAGGCGCCCACCTCCGCCTCCAGCACCACTGGTCCCTCGCCCAGGACCTCCCGATCCCCGACGGCGACGGCCCGCACGGCGGCGGCGACAGCCTCCTCCTCAACGACATCTTCCACCCCACCCCCGCCCCCGACCCCCTCCGCCACCGCGCCGGTCTCCTCGACGGCCTCCGCAGCAGCGGGATCGGCATCGCCGCCAACCACTCCCTCGACACCGGTCAGCCGGTACGCCTGGCGGAGTCGGGCATCCCGCTCACCGCTATTTGATGTAGCTCATCGCGCCGGGAGGCAGTAAGGGGTCGTCGCGCAGCATGTTGAAGCGGAGCAACATCTCCTCGTGTTCGCGGCGCCACGCCGAGTCGGCGGAGAGCCGCGCGTAGGACGTCGGTTCACCGGACGCGCTGACCAGCGTCGGATAACCGCGACTCGCCATGGAGACGAGGCTCGTCGCGGGGGGCCTCCGCATCTTGCTCAGGATCGCCCGGGCCGGCTTGATGACCTCCTCCCGCTTGCGGAGCAGCCAGCTGTTCGCATTGAGCGTGCCGCTGGTGTTTTCGGCGTCGAACCAGCGGGAAAGCCATGCCGGCCAGTCCCCGCGCGGAGTGCCGCCGGCGGGCACCTCGTCGGCTTTCGTCAGCAGTTTCTCGGTGAGCGCGGGGTCCTGGCCGGACAGGGCCCGGACGGGCACGTCGTGGAAATCAGTGAGCGCCGGGTTGTTGCCCAGCTCTTCCCCGTGTCGCACGGCTTCGTCGATCGTTTTCTTGGCCCGCTTCTTGGTGAGTTCGTGCCGGCCCATGGCGTGGACGACCAGATCGTTCAACGCGATGCCGGCTGCGGCAGGCGGACAGGTAGGCCACGCTCGCCACGATGAACGGGACCACATAGTTGACGACGATCCGCACCCCACGTGACCCCGCTCGCCTGGCCTTCGATCAGCACGTCACCCTGGTTGACCACCGAGATCACGGTGCCCACCACGGCCGCGGCGCCGGATCACCCGAGGTGGCCATCGCTCCAGGACACCACGGGCCGATCGAGACCCGCCCTCGAGCGCGGCACGACGTCCTGTCGAGCCGGGCTGACGCGTGTCGTAACCGGACAGGGAATCTTGTGCTCAGCGGGAGGCTCGGCCGCCGAGCCTAAGGAAGTCCCGTTCGGCCTCGGTTGGTGCCAGGGCCGCCGCACGTTGGTAGGCGGCCGCGGCCTCGGCGGTGCGGCCCAGGCGCCGGAGTAGGTCAGCTCGGGTGGCGTGGAAGGGGTGGTAGTTGTCCAGGTCCAGGTCGTCCACCAGGGCCAGCGCCGCGCCGGGGCCCCGTACCTCGCCGATGGCGACGGCACGGTTGAGCGCGATGACCGGGGTGGGCGCAACGGCGAGGAGATGGTCGTACAGGGTGAGGATCTGCGGCCAGTCGGTCTGCTCGGCGGCCACGGCGTCGGCGTGCACGGCGTTGATCGCGGCCTGCAGCTGATACATGCCAGGTCGGTTGCGCCGAAGACACCAGCGCACGATCGTCTGCCCCTCCCTGATCAGGGCCCGGTCCCATCGCGTGCGGTCTTGTTCGCCGAGCAACACGAAAGAACCGTCGGGTCGGGTGCGCGACGCGCGGCGGGACTCGGTCAGGAGCAGCAGCGCCAGCAGCCCGGCGACCTCCGGCTCGTCGGGCATGAGGGTGGCCAGAATCCTGGCCAGCCGGATCGCTTCGGCGCACAGACTCGACTCCGTCGGATGGGTCAGCCCCGCGTTGTAGAGGAGGTAGACGACGGCCAGCACTGGACGCAGCCGATCGGGCAGCTCGTGATCGGCCGGCACCCGGTAGGGGATCCGGGCGGCCTTGATCTTGCGCTTGGCCCGCACGAGACGTTGCGCCATGGTCGGTTCGGCGATCAGAAAGGATCGGGCGACTTCGGTGGTCGACAACCCGCCGAGCAACCGCAGGGTGAGCGCCACCTGCGCCTCGGTGGACAAAGCGGGGTGGCAGCAGGTGAAGATCAGCCGAAGCCGGTCGTCCGGCACCGCTCCCACCTCCTCCGGATCGGTGTCGCCGGGCGAAAGCAGCGCCACCTCGCCGAGCAGTTCCCGGCCTCGCACCTCGCGGCGCAGCCGGTCAATGGCACAGGTGCGGGCGGCCGTGGTGATCCAGCCGCCCGGGTTGGGCGGCAGGCCCTCACTCGGCCACTTGCGCAGGGCGATCGCGAACGCGTCCTGAACCGCGTCCTCGGCGAGGTCGATGTCGCCGAAGACGCGGATCAGACTCGCCACCGTGCGGCCGGACTCCTCCCGGAAGATCCGACCGACCGTGGCCTGGTCAGGCTCCTCGCGCATCGGCGAACGGCCAGACCTCGATCGGCACCTTGATGGCGGCGGTGACCCGGCCCGCCCACGCGAGCGCGGCGTCGAGATCCGCAGCGTCGATGATGTAGAACCCGCCCAGGTGCTCCTTCGCCTCCACGAACGGCCCGTCGGTGGTCAACACCTCACCGCCGGACACCCGCACCACGGTGGCCGTGTCCGGCGCATGCAGCCGGCCGGAGAACACCCAGGCACCGGTCGACTTCAACTCCTCCTCGATGACGCCCAACTGCTGGTGCGACTGCCGCATCTGCTCCTCGGTCATCGGCTCACGGACCTCACCCTCAACGCTGTGCACCGACAGCAGGTAATGCGCCATGCTGCTGTTCCTCCTCACCGGGCGGGCACGTCCCGCCACGCACCCCAACCCCGAACGGGCCCCGCCCAGATCGACAGGTGCGCCAGCATTCCTGCACAGGCTCATCGGTCGCCCGGCAGGCGGAGGTGTCGGCCTACATCGACGCCCATGCCGAGGAGGTCGATGAGAATGGTCACCGGCTGGTGGTCCGCAACGGTCATCACAACGAACGCGAGGTGATCACGGCGGCGGGCCCGGTACCGGTGCGGGCGCCGCGGGTCAACGACAAGCGCACCGATCCGGCCACTGGGGAGCGGAAACGGTTCGCTTCGGCGATCCTGCCCGCGTGGGCACGCAAGCCGCCGCGGGTGGCCGAGGTGCTGCCGCTGCTTTGCCTGCACGGCCTGTCCAGCTCGGATTTCGGTCCGGCGTTGACGCAGTTCCTGGGTGCCAGCCACGGCCTGCCGGCGGCGACGATCACGAGGTTGACCAAGGACTGGCAGGACGAGGCGACGACGTTCAACAAGCGGTCGCTGGCCGGGACCGACTACGTCTACTGCTGGGTCGACGGGATCCTCCTCAAGGTCCGGCTGGAGCAGGACAAAGTGTGCCTGCTGGTGATGATCGGGGTCCGCGCGGACGGCACCAAGGAACTCATCGCGCTTGACGACGGGCAACGCGAATCGACCGAGTCGTCGCTCGATCTGCTCCGCGGCTGTAAGCGCCGTGGCATGGCCGCGCCGGTGCTCGCGGTCGGCGACGGTGCCCTGGGGTTCTGGTCCGCGGTCCGCGAGGTGTTCCCCGAGACCCGCGAGCAGCGGTGCTGGTGGCACAAGATCGGCAACGTGCTCAACGCGCTGCCCAAGTCCGCCCAGCCGGGCGCGAAGAAGGCGCTCGCCGAGATCTGGAACGCCGAGGACAAGGACCACGCCCAAGCCGCGGCCAACGTGTTCGCCGCCGACTACGGCACCAAGTGGCCCAAGGCGGCCGCCAAGATCACCAACGACCTCGACGTGCTGCTGGCCTTCTACGACTACCCCGCCGAGCACTGGATCCACCTGCGCACCACCAACCCGATCGAGTCCACCTTCGCCACCGTCAGGCTTCGCCAGCGAGTCACCAAGGGCCCCGGCTCCCGCGCCGCGGGTGTCGCGATGGCGTTCAAGCTCATCGAATCAGCAGACCCGGTGGCGGGCCGTCAACGCACCCCACCTCGTCGCGCTGGTCCGTGCCGGCGCGGTGTTCAAGAACGGCAAGCTCATCGAACGACCCGACGAATCAGAGGGTGGTGATCAGCAAGTCGCGTGACGCGGCGATCCTCTCACCCATCGCCCTCCCTGCCCGCCGCCGTCGCGCGTGCCGTCTCCGGGATACGCGTATCCGCAGCCGCTGACAAGGGTCACGATCGTCATCTGACAAGGCCCGCCTGATTCCTCCCGGCTTGACGCATGCCGATATGGGCATATGATGGCGCCGTGGCACGAGCAGCGACGACGTCGGACGTCTTCAACGCGATCGCCGAGCCGCAGCGCCGGGAGATCCTGGTGCTGCTGCGGGCGGGTGAGCGGCCGGTGACCGAGTTGGCCCGGGAGCTGGGGATGACCCAGCCGGGGGCGTCCAAACACCTGCGGGTGCTCCGGGAGGTCGGGCTGGTGCGGGACCGCAAGGCAGGCAAGCAGCGCCTGTACGGCCTTGACGCCCGCGGGCTGCGGCCGGTCCACGAGTGGACCGGTGGGTTCGAGCGGTTCTGGAACGAGAGCTTCGACCGGCTGGACGCATACATGCAGGA
>NZ_DASYTH010000190.1:0-30812 GCF_036002505.1 Actinophytocola sp.
TGGTTTTGCTCTTTCGGGTGAATGGGGGTGCTGCGGCTTGTTGGGGTTTGGGGGCGGTGCGCGGGTGGGGGGCAGGGCGTCCGCCCTGCCCGCGCTGTGCGCGGCCCCAGGGGTCGCAGAGGCTCCGGGGTCAAGGGTCGCCGCGCCAACCCCTTTCCGTAGTGCACTGTGACCACACTGGCGCGGCGATCGGCGATCGGCGAAGCCGAAGGCGCCCTTGAGGCCGGAGGGGCGACCCCGCACAATGCGCGCCGCCCCCGAACCCACCCCGAAACCGCGCACCATAACCAACCCCGAAGCGCGAACCCTAACGCCGACTCGGCCGCGGGCCGTATTTCCGCTCCATCTCCGGGCGATCGAACGCGGCTGAATCCTCGATGTTCTCCGAACCGATCGCCCGGTCCGTGTTCTTGGCATCATCGTCGCCAACAGGCGGATTCGCCGAAGAGTATACAGCGACAGTCAGGTGGCCGACACTCGCTGGCGAGAGCCAGAACTCCTTGACGGCCAATTCTATGGACTGCTGAACATTGTCGGGCGAGACACTCTCCTGGCGGAGAATGGCGCGAATCCGGAGATGTTGGCCGAGGTCGACACCGTGATCATAACGGTAGGCGGCATCGGAAACCGTGGGCAGCGCCTTGAGGTCCGAGACGATGTGGGCGCCGAGATCGTCGACTTCCTTGTCGTAGCTGACGCCGCGGCTGGTGCATCCGGCCAAGGCGAGCAGCAGCAACACCACAATCGCTCGGATCACTGGCGTGTGACCTTGTACTGGTGGGTTTCCACCGAGGTGCCGTTGGTGAAAATGGTGGCGCTGTCGCGGAAGCGGGTTACCGAGGGGTTAGTGCTGGAATCTAGTTGGTGGGCGGCGTCGGCGTAGTTGTGGGTGATGGCGTGGTTGCCGCCGACGGTGCCGGACTGGTTGTCGAATTTTACCGTGGTTCGGTTGTCGCTGGCGGGGTTTTCGGCCGCGTCGAGGTGGGGGACGATGTCGCCGTTGTTTTCCAGGGACAGCATCTGCACGCCGTCGGGGACCGGCATTCGGCCGACGGGTGAGCCGGCGGTGACGACGTGGGTCACGTTGAACTCGCCGCTGGTGGTGAAGTCGTTGGCGGCGCGGGCGGCGACCATGCCGCCTTGGCTGTGGCCGACCAGCATGACCGGGTCGTTGGGGCCGATTCCGGCGCGGCGCATGGCGTCTTCGACGCCCTTTTGGAGGACGGTTTCGTTGCCGGCCAGGGCGTCGATGTTGGTGCCGAAGTCGTTGGCGCTGCCCTGGTCGCCGCCGGGGAGGTTCCATACCCGGGTTCCTGGGATGTCCACAATGTACGCGACGCGGCCGTCCGGGCCGATCACCTTGCGGACGTCGACGTTGCTGTCCGTGCCGTTCCGGTGGTCGAGG
Source organism: Actinophytocola sp. (assembly GCF_036002505.1). Taxonomy (GTDB): domain Bacteria; phylum Actinomycetota; class Actinomycetes; order Mycobacteriales; family Pseudonocardiaceae; genus DASYTH01. The sequence goes on from NZ_DASYTH010000190.1 coordinate 1,406, forward strand.
CCGTCGACGACATCGCCGAGGCCGTGCGGCGGCGTGCCGGCGCCGGTGTCGATGCCGTTGTCGGCGACGACGGGCTCGCCGTCGGGGTAGGCGGCCGACACCGCGTCGATCAGCGTGGCCAGGTCCGTCGGGAGGCCCAGGGAGGACAGCATTCCCGGTGACATGCCGATCAGTTGGTCGACCAGGCCTGGATGCTCGACCAGGTAGCGCTGCCAGTCGCCGTCGTAGTTGAGGTACACGTCGGCCGCGATCGCGCCGCCGCCAAGTGCCGCGGTGGTGAGGGCGGTCGCCGGGTTGGAGGTGACGATCGCGCCCTCCATCCAGCGCACCGCGTCCAGGGCCCGCGCGTTGAGCTGGTCGACCTGCTGATACGCCGCGGAAGTGGCGCGCAGGGCGACGCCGCGCAGGCCGACGGCCGCGGACACCGCGGTCAGACCGGTCGGTCCGTCCAGCGCCCCCAGGAGCGAAGCCTCGAAGCGGGCCGCCCCGACCGGATCCAGCAGCGCCGAGGCGATCACGTTCGGGTCGGCCAGAAAGCGTTGGGAGGACACGGAGATGCCGAGCGTGTCGGCGGCCACGTCGTCGGTGAGGTCGCCCATCGCCGCCAGGTCTTCGAACCTCGCCTCGACCCCGCCGGCGCCGCCGCCGACCGTCAGGTTCGTGACACCGGGTCCGGTCGTCTCACCCATCGGACAGCGCCTCCCCCACGTACGGCGCCACCCAGACGCCGAGATCCTCCCGGGCCACCGGTTCCAGCACCACCATCCGCCGCCCCGCCGCGGACGGCTCCGGCCGGATGCCCGACCAGCCCGCTTCGGTGTGCAGCCAGACCACCCGCCCGGTGCGCACGCCTTCCTCGACCCGCGCGGTGATCACGCACACCAGCGCGCCGTCGGTGCGCCGGGCCACCTCGCGGGCCAGCTCCGCCTCCACCGCCGGCAGGTCCAGCTCCACCAGCACGGCGGCCGGCGCATCCGGGTCGGCGCCCCGGAGCAACTCCGCCACGCCCATCTCCTGCAGCGCCGCGAGCGGGAGCCGGCCGCGCAGGGACACGGAGCGGCCGTTCCCCAGCGCGGACCCGACCGCACTGTCCTCATCGGACGGAACGGCCCGGATCAGCTCCCGGCCCAGATCCGTGGCCGCGTACAGGGAAATCTCGACGCCGTTCTCGTCCAGGGCGAACAGCGACGCGCCCAGCGCCCCGGCCACCGCGTGCAGGCTGTGCAGTCCCGCCGCGCCGATCGTGGCCGTGGTGTCCAGCATGACCCGCGGCGCGGCCAGGATCCGCAGGTTCACCTCCACCGACGGGTGCACGGCGAGCAGATCCCCGTCGCCCCGCAGGACGCCGCGTTTGGCCAGGTCGCCGGGCTCGGCGCCACCGGACGGGTCCGGCTCCCACCCCGGCGGCATGCTCAGCTCCAGCCGTTCGACCAGGTAGCCGTACTCGGCCGCGGACAGCCGCAGCCGGTGCGGCGCGAGCGTGGACGCGGGCATCTACAGCACCCCCTTGGTCTGCATGAACTTCCCGACCTCGAGCCAGGCCTTGTCCCCGGCCGGCGGCAGGTTTCCCGGCTGGTGCGGCCAGTTCTGCCAGGGTGGCACGGGTGGCTGCGGTGGATCGTCGCCGCCGAAGCCCAGCACGTCGCCGACCGTGTCGACGACCTCGCCGACCGCGTGCTTGAAGCTGTCCACGGCGCGGTTGAACCGGTCGATCGCCGAGTTGAACCAGCCGACCACGGCGTCCTCGATCCGGCCGATCAGCGCGATCAGCTCGCGGACCTGCTGCGCGTGCTGGCGGAGCGCTGCTGCGGCCTCGTCCATCCGGTGCGCGACGTCGTCGAGGTGCTGCCGGTCGCCGTGCACGGTCTCCCGGCAGCGGTCGGCGGCCACCGACTTCCACTGCATGGCCTCGGCCCTGCTGTCCAGCTCGCCCGCCCGGCCGCGCACCTGCTCGGCACGCTGCTCGATCTGCGTGGCGACGCGGTCGAGCTCGTCGGGATCTCCGTACAGGGACATGGAACCCCCCACTGGCGGGCCGGCGGCACAAGGTTAGTCAAGGGACAGACTCCGGCGGAACGGGCTAAGTTCCTGATCAGTAACGTTAGCGAACGACGCGGAGGGGACCTTGCGGTTTGCGATCAAGACCAGGCCGGAGCACTCGGCCTGGGCCGAGCTGCGGGACGTGTGGGTGGCCGCGGACGATATCGAGCTGTTCGAGTCGGCGTGGAACTGGGACCACTTCTACCCGCTGACCGGCGACCTGACCGGGCAGAACCTCGAGGGCTGGACCATGCTCGCCGCGCTCGCCCAGGCGACCCGGCGGATCCGGCTGGGCTGCCAGGTCACCGGGATGATCTACCGGCATCCCGCGGTGCTGGCGAACATGGCGGCCACGGTGGACATCATCTCGGCGGGCCGGCTGGAGCTCGGTCTGGGCGCCGGGTGGAACCAGATTGAGTGCGACGCCTACGGGATCGAGCTGCCGCCGCTGCGCGAGCGGTTCGACCGGTTCGACGAGGGCGTCGAGGCGATCGTGCGCCTGCTCAGCCAGGAGACCACCACGTTCGCGGGCCGGTACGTGCGGCTCACCGACGCGCGCTGCGAGCCGAAGCCGGTGCAGCGCCCGCACCCGCCGGTCACGATCGGCGGCCGCGGTCCGAAGCGGACCCTGCGCGCGGCGGCCCGCTGGGCGGCGCAGTGGAACGTGATCTCGAACGACCCCGAGGAGTGGCGTGGCCTCAAGGAGATCCTGGCCGGGCACTGCGCGGATCTCGGCCGCGACCCGGCGGAGATCACCTGTTCGGTGAACGTCCGGGTCGACGAGGACGGCGAGCTGAGTTCGGCGATCGGGCAGGCGGCCGAGCGGGTGGCGGCCTGGCGGGACGCGGGCGTGGACCTCGTGGTCATGAACCTGCCGCACCACGCGGAGCCCGGGATCCTCGAGCCGCTCGCCGAGGCACTGAGCCCGCTGGGATAGTGCGATGAAGGGGGCCTTCCTAACGCCGGGCGTGAGAAGGGCCCCCTTCATCGCACTCAACCCGGCGATCAGTGCACCCGCAGCGTGGTCGGCCCGGCGCTGGGGTGCACCATCGGCCGGTAACCGGCCTCGAACGCCGCGACGATCGACGGCGGGTTCAGCAGCTCGACCTTCGCGGCCGACGGGATCCGTTGCGCCGCACCGTATCCGTCGAACGACCAGGGCCGGATCCGGCCGTCGGCAAGGAGTCCGACGGAGCCGTCGTGCCGGATCATGACGCCGTCCGGCAGGGACCCGGCCCGCGCCGGCCGGGTCACCTGGCAGCGGGTGTGCGACACCACCCGCTCGGGGTGCAGCACCTTGTCCATGAACACCGCCCGGGGCCGCTCGGCCAGGCCCTGCGCGCGCTGCCAGGACTCGGCGAACCAGACGTAGTCCGCGCGCCGGCAGTACGCGCACGGCCGGTGGCCGGCGGCGAGCGCGGTGGCCTCGTCCATGAAGAACAGCGCGGTCCACCGCCCGGGCGGCATGACGTCCCGGCGAACGTTCTTGTACCGCAGGACGCAGCAGATCCACAGCTGGCTCCGCCAGCGGGTGACGCCGAGCGTCCGGTCGAAACCGTGGATGCAGCCGCGGTTGCCCATCATCAGCCCGCGCGCCGGATGCGCCACGATCTCGCCGGTCGGCAGCACGCGGTTCTGCAACGGTTCCGCCCGCGATGCGGTCACCGAGGCACGCTAACACCGCGGAATCCGGGTACCGTGCCCGCATGTCGCAACCGCGTGACCCGTACCAGCAGCCCCACGACCAGCGGGCGTCGTACGGCGTGCCGCAACCGCAGCCGCCCTATGGCCGGCCGCAGCCGTACCCGCCGCAGCAGCCGTACGGCCAGCAGCCGGCGTACGGGCAGCAGCCGGCATATCCGCGGCAACCCGAGTACCGGCCGCAGCAGCCGGATTACCGGGAGCGGCAGCCGGCCCCGGTGCGCCGGCCCTCGGCGCCGTCGATCCCGACGCCGCGCCGGATTCCCGGGCTGGGGTTGATCCTGACCGTGCTGGGTGCGGTGGTGCAGGTGCTGAGCCTGACCGTGCTGCCGTTCGTCAAGTTCGACGCGAACCAGCCGTTGTCGATGTCCGTGCCGGACCTCTGGAAGGCCGCGACCGAGCTCGGCACGCACGGGTTCGGCGCGTGGTACCTGGTGCTGTTCAGCTACCCGCTGGCCGCGCTGGGCATCTTGCTGGCGCTGGCGACGGTGCTGGACTCGGTGGCGCTCAAGGTGATCTGGGGCGGGCTCGCCGTGGTCGGGCTCGGCTACCTGGTGCTGCGCTACGGGTTGGGGCCGTTCGTGTTCGAGTCCGGCGGGACCCGGTTCACCCGGCAGGAGATCACCACGGCGGTCATCGCGGCGGCCGCGCTGGTCGTGGTGATCTTCGTGTTGAAGACCGCGCTGTCGATGTTCCGGCGGGTGGCCGGCCTGATCCTGCTGGGGCTGGCCGGGTTGCACGTCGCGGCCGTGCTGGACCTGGTGAAGGGCCCGGCCGAGCTGGGCTTCGGTGCGATCGGACCGGCCGTGGGCTACGTGCTGGTGGCGGTCGCGGCGTTCATCGGGCCCCGGAAGATACCGGGCGTCTAACCGAAACTTTCGGCACCGTCGCTGGGGAAGCAACGTGACATTGCTTTCCCTCTAGAGCCACAACGTGACGTTGCTTCCCAGAGGCTTGCCGGGTGTGACCCAGACCACCTAGAGTCCTGTCCCGAGAATCTCGACACTTTTCCGAAACATTCGAAGGACACACCCATGCGGACCCCGACCCGCCTGGGGATCGTCGCCCTCGCGCTGCTCCTGCCCGCGGCCACGCCGCTCGGGCCCACCGCGCACGCCGACGACCCCGTTGTCGCTGCCAGCTTCGACTTCGAGGACGGCACCACCCAGGGGTGGTTCGGCCGGGGGAGCGCCACGGTCGCCGCCACCACCGAGGTCGCGCACGCCGGCACGCACGCGTTGCGCACCACCGGGCGCACCGCGAGCTGGAACGGCCCGAGCGTCGAGCTCGCCGGGAAGCTGCTGACCGGCGCCACGTACACGATCTCCGCACAGGTGCGCATGGTCGCCGGCACCGCGCCGGGCACGCTGCAGCTGACCATGCAGCGCCAGCCCGCGGCCGGCGGCTCGACCGCTTTCGACTTCGTCACCAACGGCGCGGTCACCGACGCCGCGTGGGTGGAGCTGCGCGGAAGTTACACCCCGCCGACGGAATCGTCGCAGCTGCAGCTCTACGTGGAGACCTCCGACGCGGCCGCGGCCTACGACGTGGACGACGTGGTCGTCACGCAGACCGCGCCGCCGCCGGGCGGGCCGCCCGACGAGGCGGACGTCACCGCCGACTTCGAGGACGGCACCGCGCAGAGCTGGACGCCGCGGATCGGCTCCGAGACGCTCACCGTCACCACCGCGGACGCGCACGGCGGCACGCACAGCCTGCTCACCGAGAACCGTGCCGCCGCGTTCTACGGCCCGGCACGGAACCTGCTCGGCCGGGTCACGAAGGGCAAGAAGTACAACTTCTCGGTCTGGGTGAAGCTCGCGCCCGGCCAGCCGGTGTCCGACATGCGGCTGTCCGTGGAGCGCCGAACCGATGGCGCGCAGTCGTTCCAGACCATCGCCAGCGCTGCGGCGGTGACCCCGAACGCGTGGGTGCGGCTGGCCGGCTCGTACACCCTCGGCGTGGACGTCGAGTTCTTCACCGTGTACGTGGAGACCGCGAGCGGCACCGCGTCGTACTACATCGACGACTTCTCCCGGACGTTCGTGCGGCCCAAGCCGATCCAGACGGACATCCCGTCGCTGAAGGACGTGTTCGCGAACGACTTCAAGCTCGGCGGCGCGGTCTCGCCGCCGGACACGCTGGGTGTGCACGCGGAGCTGACCGCCAAGCACTTCAACTCGATCACGCCCGGCAACGCGATGAAGTGGGACGCCACCGAGCCGACCGAGGGCAACTTCCAGTTCGGCGACGCCGACACCATCGCGAACTTCGCCGCGGCACAGCACATCGGGCTCCGCGGGCACACTCTGGTGTGGCACAGCCAGGTTCCGGCGTGGGTGTTCCAGCATCCGGACGGCACCGACCTGACCAGCAGCCCCGAGGACAAGGCGTTGCTGCTGCGGCGCGTCGAGAACCACATCCGCGGGGTGGCCGGGCGCTACGCCGGGCAGATCTACGCCTGGGACGTGGCCAACGAGGTCGTCGACGAGTCGCAGCCGGATGGCTTGCGGCGCAGCCGGTTCTTCGAGATCGCCGGGCTGGACTACCTGCGCACGGCGTTCCGGGTGGCGCGCGAGGTGGACCCCGCGGCCAAGCTGTTCATCAACGACTTCAACACCGAGTACCCGAGCAAGCGCGAGGCGCTGTTCAACCTGGTGCGGCAGCTGCGTTCCGAGGGCGCGCCGATCGACGGGATCGGGTCCCAGCTGCACATGAACATCGAGCGGCAGCGGCTCGGCGAGATCGAGGCGACGTTCGACAAGTTCGCCACGCTGGGCGTCGAGCAGCAGGTGACCGAGCTGGACATCAGCGCGTACAACGACTTCGTCCAGTCGCTGCCGGCGATCTCCGAGGAAACGCTGGCGCTGCAGGGTTACCGGTACCGGGACCTGTTCGACATGTTCCGCCGGCACCGCGGCCAGCTCAACTCGGTGACCGTGTGGGGCATCGGGGACGACGGCACCTGGTTGAAGAACTTCCCGTTCCCGCGCCTTGATCTGCCGCTACTGTTCGACGAGGAGCTGCAGGCCAAGCCGGCGTACTGGGGCCTGGTCGATCCGACCCGGCTGCCGTTCGTGGCTCGGAGACTCGCCGTCCCCAATGGACGGATCGATGTGGACACTCAGCGGGACGCCGAGTGGAACCTGCTGCCCGGCACGGATATCAACTCGCCGGCCGCGCTGGCCGCGAACTTCCAGGTGCGCTGGGATGCCCGGTGGTTGTATGTGACCGCCGAGGTGACCGACCCGACCCGGAACTTCAACGACGCCGTGGAGATCTTCGTCGACCAGAACAACGGCAAGACGCCGGCCTATGAGCCCGATGACGCGAAGTACCGGGTGCTCCGGTCCGGCCTGCACGGCGCCAACTTCCGGGCCGAGGCGGAGCGAACCGCGAACGGCTACCGGGTCGAGGCGGCGATTCCGCTGCGCGACGCCGGTGCCCTGGACCGGGCGATCGGCTTCGACATCCGGGTGACGGACGCGCGTGATGGCACAACGGCGTCCTGGAACGACAACGTGAACGGCCAGGACGCCGACACCTCCCGGTGGGGCACCCTGACCCTGATCAAGGCCGTGGGCGTGGTCGAGGCCCGCCGCGGCACACCCGTGCTCGACGGTGTGGCCGAAGCGCTGTGGAACCGCGCCCCCACGATCGCCACCGATGTTCCGGTGATCGGCACGAACGGCGCCCGGGCCACCGCGAAAGTTCTGTGGGACAGCGGCCATCTCTACGTGCTCGCCACGGTCACCGACCCGGTGCTCGACGAGTCCAGCGCCAACACGTTCGAGCAGGACTCCGTCGAGATCTTCGTCGGCCCCGGCAACTTCAAGAACACCGGCTACCGCGACCAGGACGGCCAGTACCGTGTCAGCTTCTCCAACCGCCAGACCATCTCTGGCAACTTCAGCGGTTTCGCCATCGCCGACAACCTGCGCAGCGCCACCCGGCTGATCCCCGGCGGCTACGTGGTCGAGTTCTCCATCGAGCTCGACACCGTCCACCCCGAGCCGGGCACCCTGGTCGGCTTCGACCTCCAGGTCAACGACGCCACCGCCGGCGCCCGCACCTCCGCCCGCACCTGGAACGACCCGACCGGCCTGTCCTTCCGCGACACCTCGCGTTGGGGGGTGGCCAAGCTCGTTCGCTAGAGGACGTTCGCGGCGTGCAGCAGCTCGGTGAGCACGGCCGGTGACGCGGTGATCCCGGTCGCGCCGGCCTCGAGCGCCTGCTCCCGGTACGCCACGCTCGACCGGTATCCGCTGTAGATGACGAACGGGGTGGCGCGGTCCGTCTCCCGCACCGTGCGCAGCAGCCGCATGCCGGCGTCGGGCACCTCCTGGCCGCCCTCGAACCGGCCCATGTCCGACACGATCGCGCCATAACGCCGCTGCCCGAGCAGGGCCAGCCCCTCGCGGGTGCTCCGCGCAAGATCGACCCGGGTTCCGTTGCGCTGCAACTGCTCGACGATCAGCGCGTTGTTCTCCGGGTAGTCGTCCACCCACAGCACGGAATACGCGGTCGCCGGCGGCGGTGGCTTGACCTCACCGAGGATCGTGCTCCCGCCGGCGACCGGTGCCCCGTCCACCTCGTCGCTGTCCTCTATCGGCTGCTGATCGGCCGTCAACGCCGCGACCGCCTTGCTCAGCACACCGACCTGCTTCTGCAGATCCGCGATCATCGAGTTCTGCTGGTCGCTCAGCTGCTTCATGCTCAGCTTCTGCCCACCCACCTCGAGCGACCACTCCCGCTGCTCCGCCGACCCGATCACCCGGGCCAGCTGCCGCCGGAACATCAGGATGAGCACCAGCAGCAACACCGGCCACAGCAACGCCGCCACCGCCGAGATCGTCTCCGCCACCCAACCTCCCCAACAGCCAAAAGATGCCGCACAGTACTACCGCACAGATCCGCGATCGGCTACGCGAACGCGGAACACGGCTACGCCAGCGCGCGACACGGCTACGTGAAGGCGCGACACGCCCGGGGTGCCCGCGCTTGGTCGGCGTGTCGCGCATCTGCGTAGCCATGTTCTGCGTTCGCAGAGGCGATCGGGTCGGACGTTCGCAGGGGAGCGCATCTGGGGCTGGTGCCGGCGGGGGTGATCCACTTGGATCGGGCGGGTGACGTTTGCGGTTGGAGTTTTTGATCTTTTTGCGTACACGATTCCGGGGTCGTTGTACCTGGGGTTGGCGGGGTACCTGGTGGTGCGGGTGGGGTGGGTGGAGCCTGCCGAGCTGACCGGGGTGCCGGTGGTCTTGCTGGTGATCGGGGCGGTGCTGGCCAGCTATCTGTTGGGGTACATGGTGTATCCGGTGGGGGCGGGGGTGAACCGGTTGGTGCCGCGGCTGCGTCGGCGGCGGGCGCAGAGCGAGTTCCTGCGGCGGGTGCCGGAGGCGCGGGACCGGGGGTACATCACGGCGGACCGGCAGCTGCTGCTGGCGGCGGTGCAGATCCACGACAAGGACGTGGCGATCGAGGTGACGCGATTACGGGCCGCCGGGTTGATGTTGCGGAACTCGGCGGCGCCGCTGGCGTTGGCGTCGCTGGCCGCGCTGGTGGAGCTGATCGTCGGGCGGCATCCCGGGCCGGCGGTGGCCGGCATGGTCGTTTTCGCCGGGGCGTTCGCCTCGGTGATGGCGGGGGCGCGGCGGTTGACGTACTGGGCGTACCTGAAGACGCTCGAGCTGGGGTTCTGGGTGCCGGAGATCGACGAGAAGCTGGGTGGGCCGGCCGCGCCCGACGCCGGAGCGTAGGCAGCCCGGCCGTCAGAACCCGAGCGCGGCCCAGAAGTCGCAGTTGCTCGGGACCGCCGGGTCGATCCGGTGGACGGCGTCCAGGCCGAGTGCCTGGACGTCGCCCGAGCTGCGGAACCGGTGCCAGGCGGGGGTGCCGTGGCCGTTGGGGTTGCCGGTGCGGGCGAAGTTCGTCCAGTAGCTGACCATGGCCGTGGACAGGGCCTGCTGCGCGGCCGTCAGCGGGCGGCCGAACAGGTTGGGGAACAGGAAGTTCAGCTCGGTGGCGTGCTCGGCGCCCTCGTCGAAGCCGGGCACGTCCACCAGCGGCGGCGCGGTCCGGTCGACGAACTGGTAGGCGTGCACCGGCACGGCCAGCGGGCGCGCCGAGGCGAGCCGGTAGCTGGTCAGGTGGGAGCACGTGGACAGCGGGGTGCCGGCGTCGGTCTGCACGGTGGACAGCGCCGTGGTCGGGTTCGGGTAGTTCGCCAGTGGGTACCGGGCCAGGACCTGGTCGGCGGCCGCGCCGTAGGTGGCCCGGATGATCTGCTCGTACTGGGCCGGGGTGACCGGCGACCCGACGGCGTCGAACCGCAGGCTGATGAACAGCCGCATCTCGTCGAGGTTGTTGCCCCACATCAGCGGCACATGGTGGAACCGGTCCTGGCGCAGCGCGTCCACGGGTTGCAGCGGCAGCTCGCGGCCGCCCACCACCGGGCCGCCACCCGGCCAGGCCCGCAGCAGGGCCTCGACCGGCTTGCCGCGCAGGCACGTCGCCGCGCTCGCCGGGTCGGTGCAGCCGAACCCGGCGGCGAACGCCGTGCCGGCGCCCTCCGCTCCGGGGCCGGTCGCGATGGGCGCCGCGCAGCTGTAGCTCTGCCCGATGGCCCGGTGGAACAGGCCGGTCGCGGTCGGCGAGGCCAGCTGCGCACAGACGCTGCCGGCGCCCGCGGACTCGCCGAAGATCGTCACGTTGCCGGGGTCGCCGCCGAACGCCGCGGCGTTGCGGCGCACCCAGCGCAGCGCCGCCTGCTGGTCCTCGATGCCGGTGTTCCCGGACTGGATCCCGGGATGCTCCGCGCTGAGGGCGGGCAGGGCGAGGAAACCGAAGGGCCCCAGGCGGTAGTTGATCGTCACCACGACCACGTCGCCCTCGACGGCGAGCTTGCTGGCGTCGTAGAACACGCCGCTGCCGTTGGTGTAGCCGCCGCCGTGGATCCACACCATCACCGGGAGCCGGTGCCGGCTCTGCCGCGGTGTGGTCACGTTGAGGTACAAGCAGTCCTCGGTGAACGACGCCGGAGTTCCGTACGCGGTGGGCAGTTGCGCGCACGTCGGTCGCGGCGCGGTGGCGTCCAGCGGATCGCGCCACGGCGTCGCCGGCTGCGGCGGGCGGAAGCGCAGGTCGCCGACCGGTGGCGCGGCGAACGGAATCCCTTGGAACAGGCGGAAGTTGTCGTGCACGGCGCCGCGCACCGGGCCGAGGTCGGTGCGTACCAGCGCCTCGTCGCGGCCTGTTGGCTCCGCACTCGCCTGCGTGCCGAGCGCGAGCAGGCCGGCCACACATCCGACGACGAGTGCCTTCATGTCAGCTCCTTTGCCGCACGCGGGTACCTCTCACCGTGGCACGGCGGCACCGGCCTCGCTATCGGCAACTTCGCCGTACCGGGAACGCAGCTGGCTCTTCACCAGCTTTCCGGAAGCGGTGCGCGGCAAGGAGGTCGCGTAGACGACCGACTTCGGGATCTTGTAGTTGGCGATCTTCCCGGTGAGGAACCCCAGTATTTCCGGGGGTTCGGCGGTCGTGCCGTCGCGGAGCACCACGATGGCGCGGCCGACCTCGCCCCACTTCTCGTCCGGGACGCCGATCACCGCGCACTCGGCGACCGCGGGGTGGCCGTACAGCACGTCCTCGACCTCGGCCGGATAGATGTTCTCGCCGCCGGAGATGATCATGTCCTTGACCCGGTCGCGGATGGCGAGGAAGCCGTCCTCGTCGACCACCGCGATGTCCCCGGTGCGCAGCCAGCCGTCCGCGGAGAGCACCTCCGCGGTCTCCGCCGGCTTGTTCCAGTAGCCGGCCATGGTGTGCGGGCTGCGCACGACGATCTCGCCCGGCTCGCCCGGCGCCACCGGCGTGCCACTGGCGTCGACGACCTCGAGATCGGTGAAGAAGCACGGTTTCCCGGCCGAGCCGACCCGGTCCCCGCCGTCGTGCTGGCGCAGGAACAGCGCGCTCGGCCCGGACTCGGTCAGCCCGTACCCCTGCTGGAACCGCAGCCCGCGTGCCCGGTACCTCGTGATCAGCGCCTCCGGCACCGGCGCGCCACCGCAGATCAGCGAGCGCACCGAGGACAGGTCCGCGGTGCCGAACCGCGGCGACGCACTGATCGCCTGGAACATCGCCGGCACGCCGAACATGTACGTGACCCGGTACCGCTCGATCAGGTCCAGCGCGGCCTCCGGGTTGAACGCCGGCATCAGAATCGCCTTGCCACCCTTGAGAAACGTCGGCAACACCGTCTGGTTCAACGCCCCCACATGGAACATCGGCCCGCTCACCAGCGTCACCTCGTCCCCGGCGAGGTCGACGTCGATCAGCACCTCCAAACTGTTCCACGCCAGGCTCGCGTGGCTCAGCGCCACCCCCTTCGGCCGTCCCGTCGTCCCCGACGTGTACATGATCATCGCGATCTCGTCGCCCCCGACGTCTGTTTGCGGCGCCTCATCCGCGGCCGCGTCCACCCTCCGCTCGAACTCCGCCAGCGGGATCACGTGCGGCACCTCGAGGTTCTCGATCCGCCGCACCGCCTCCGCCTGTCCCTCCCCATAAATGAGCACGTTCGCCCCGCAGTCGCCCAGGATGTACCCCAGCTCCGGCGCCGCCAGCCGGAAGTTCAACGGCACGAAGATCGCCCCGAGCCCGCCAGCCCCGAACAGCGTCTCCAGGAACGCCGGATGGTTCACCCCCAGATACGCCACCCGGTCCCCCCGCGCGACGCCGAGCCCGTCGAGCACCGTCCCCACCCGGCCACTCCGCGCCCGCACCTCCTCGAACGTCAGCTCCTTCCCCTCGAACACCACCGCCACCCGGTGTCCCGACATCCGCGCCCGCCTAGCCGCCCACGACCCCAGCCCTTCGTTCCGCATGGTCAAACAATGGCCCCCGCGGGCTGTGCTCACAACGTCTCACCGTCGGCCGCGCCCGCCCAGGTAGTTCGGTGTGTTGGCCACTGACGTCGCCATGTTGGCCTGTGGCGTCGCCGTGTTGGCCGAGTGTGCGTGCGGTTGCCGCCCGTGGTGTCCGGCGTCATCACCAGCCACCACGCCGGAAGCCAACACAGCGACGTGGCAGGCCAACACAGCGACGTGAGACGCCACACAGTCGCGACCCCGGCTACATGTGGTCAGGGGTCACGGCCCCTCGATGAGCCGCGGCCACAAGCTTCTGGGAGGCTGATCGCCATGCCTTACCTCGCGGCTGATGGCCGGTATGAGACGACGATGAGTTACCGGCGGTGTGGGCGGAGCGGACTGAAGTTGCCGGCGGTGACGTTGGGGTTGTGGCACAACTTCGGGGAGGACCGGCCGTACGAGGTTGGGCGGGGGATGTTGCGGCGGGCGTTTGACCTCGGGGTGACGCACTTCGACCTAGCCAACAACTACGGGCCGCCGTACGGGTCGGCGGAGCGGAACTTCGGGCGGGCGATGGCCGACGACTTCCGGCCGTACCGGGACGAGTTGATCATTTCCACGAAGGCCGGGTACGACATGTGGCCGGGGCCGTACGGGGAGTGGGGGTCGCGGAAGTACCTGCTGGCGTCGCTGGACCAGTCGCTCGCCCGGATGGGACTGGACTATGTGGACATCTTCTACTCGCACCGGTTCGACCCGGACACGCCGCTCGATGAGACGATGGGGGCGCTGGTGACGGCGGTGCAGCAGGGGAAGGCGCTGTACGTCGGCATCTCGTCGTACTCACCGGCGATGACCAGGCAGGCCGCCGAGCTGCTCCGGCAGGCAGGGGTGCCGCTGCTGATCCACCAGCCGTCCTACTCGATGTTGAACCGGTGGATCGAGCCGGAGCTGCTCGGCACGCTCGACGAGCTCGGCGCCGGGTGCATCGCGTTCTCGCCGCTGGCGCAGGGCTTGCTGACCGACCGCTACCTCGGCGGCGGCATCCCGGACGGCTCCCGGGCCAGCCGCGACTCCTCGTTGCCGGCCAGCATGCTCTCCGACGCCAACCTCACCCGGGTCCGCGCCCTCAACGACATCGCGAAGCGCCGCGACCAGGGCCTCGCCCAGCTCGCCATCAGCTGGGTGCTACGCGACCCGCGGGTCACCTCCGCCCTGATCGGCGCCAGCTCCATCACCCAGCTCGAAGCCAACCTCGCCGCCCTCGACGCCCCACCCCTCACCGACAGCGAGCTCGCCGAGATCGACCAGTACGCTGTCGACTCGGGTATCGACCTCTGGGAGACCTCTCGAACTGCGGGGTGACATGGCCGAGGCGCCGGTTGTCTTCTACAGCTACTCGCACCGGGACGAAGACCTGAAAGACCGGCTGGACGCACATTTGAGCGCGCTGCGTCGAGAGGGTCGCATCCAGACCTGGCACGACCGGAAAGTCCTGCCGGGTGCCGACTGGACCACGGAGATCAACGACGCCGTTCTGCGCGCCGACATTGTGCTCATCCTGGTGTCCGCCGATTTCATCGCCTCCGAGTACTGCTGGGGCGTTGAATTCAAGAAAGCGCTCGAGCGGCACGACCGGCGTGCGGCGACCGTGGTGCCGATCATCGTTCGGTCGTGCGACTGGCGGAACACCGAGCTCGGCCGGTTGCAGGCGTTACCCCGGGACGGGCGGGCCGTGACGACCTGGCCGAACGACGACGAGGCGTGGACGGATGTGGCCCGAGGGCTGCGATCTGTGGTGGACGCGACCCATGTGGGCGTCCCGAGGCCGGTGCCGTTGCCGCCGGCCCTGGCGCCGGTCGAGTTCGCGCACATCAATGTCCGTCCGGACCGCAAGCCGCGCTGGAGGGAGTTCGAGGACACCGACTGCCCCTTCGGCGGCGGCTGCGACTGGTACTTCTCTTTCGAAGAGCTTGTTTACGGCTCCGACCTGTTCCTGGATGTCATGCTGCACAACACATCTGCCGGGGATGTCGTTCTCTCCGGGGTGGGGGTCGAGGTCGAGGAGCTCGTGGACATCCTGTACGTGTACGGCTTTCCGGAGCCAGTCAAGTTCGAGCCGCCCATGGACGAGTACGAGGTGGCCATGCCGGACCTGAACGACCTGGTCGAGGAGGACAACATTGTCGGGCCGCCGCCCACACCGGTCAGGGTGAACCGGCACGTGATGACGCGCCTCCCGGACCCCATCGGTCTGCCCGCAGGGGCGGCGTACCGCTACTTTCTGCGGTTGACGAACTATCAGCGCAATGTACCCAACCACGCCCGGCTGCGGCTCACCGCGGATGCCGGCGGTGGTCTTGCGAAGTCACGGCTGCTGCACGTCTTCACCAAGTAGCGCGACGATCGAACCGCCCGAGCTTGACGGCCTCGAGGAAAGCCTGGCCCGGCTCGCTGCCCACGGCAAGGATGGGGGAGCGGGTCAGCTTGGAGTCCCGCACCCGAACAAGATCCTCGGTGATAGCCACCTCGACGCAGGCGTTATTCATCTGGGACCGCCGGGAGGTGCGCCAGACTAATGGCACGGCTTCGGGGTTGATCATTTGGTGTTCCTCCCGATCTTTTCGAGGTGCTCGATCGTGTCGACCTCGCCGAGCGCCTTTGCCATCAGCATGTCGTAACTTTGAGTGTAGGTCTCCACCTGGTGGGTCTGTTCGTAGATCAGCACCGAAGTCATGGTTTCGACAGCAACCACGGTCGGCAGGTCCATGTCGGCGTCAAATTCCAAGATCGAGAAGGGTGATCCAAGCGCGGCGTGCGCGCCCGCGGCGAATGGCTTCAGCCGAATCATGATGTTCGGCTTGGCTGCCTGCTCGCGTAGGTGGGCGAGCTGTCGACGCATCACGGCCGGGCCGCCGATCGCCTCCCGCACCGCCGCCTCGCCGAGAGTCACGACCAATTCCTGGCTGCCGCTGATCACGCCTTCCTGCCGGCGCATGCGCAACTCGACCCTGCGCTTCACCTCGGTCGCGCGGATGTACGGCGCCTCGACCATCAGGGCGGTCGTGTATTCCTCGGTCTGGAGGAGACCTGGGACGAGTTCCCCACTGTGCATCCGAATGCGGCGTGCGCCGGTCTCGATGCCGAGCACGTCACCGAGCGGGCCGTCGAGCAGCCGGCCGTAGTCCTGGCGCCAGTCCGGCTGCTGGGCCAAAACTCGGGCGCTCTCCAACTCAGCGGCTTCATCTCTGGTGACGCTGTAGAGCTTGCACAGTTTCTTGAGCTGCACGGTGGTCAGGCGGTGCTTGCCCTTCTCGATTCTGGTCACGGTCGGCTGGCTGACGCCGAGGGCCTTGGCCACCGCCGTTCCCGTGAGGTCGCGTTCGTCGCGGTAGCGCGCGAGGCGGCGACCCAGGGCCCAACTACCGACAGTGAGCGGTGCGTCGCCCATTTTCCTCCTTGGTTCACCCTTGCGGACCATCGACTCGTGGAATTTCGCGCGTATATTCGCAGCAGTCAGCTTACACGTCAGCGTAGCCGTCCGGTGTGGACGTACCGAAGGGAGAGTGGGCATGGAAGCACGCGTCAGGAAGGAACCGCCGGTTGTCTACGCGATCGTCGGCGTGCACGCCGACGTCGAGATCACCCTGGTGATGTACCCCGACGGCGGGGAGGGCGCCACAATTGCCTTCGGCCATACCGGCCCGGAGTTGGCCGTCGAGTTCTGCGACGTGGACAGCCTGGAGCGATTGGCCGCCGTCGCCGCTGACGGAGCGCGACAGCTACAGGAGCGGATCGACGGGAATGACTAGTCAGGACGCGCGGATGCCGGTGATGGAGCGGACTTCGAGCTCGTCGGAGCGGGCGGGGTCGGGCTCGTCCTTGCCGCGCAGGGTGCCGATGACGCCGAGCAGGAACGAGAGCGGGATCGACACGATGCCGGGGTTGCTGAGGGGGAACAGGTGGAAGTCGACGCCCTTGATGATCGAGGTGGGGGCGCCGGAGAACACGGGGGAGAAGATGATCAACACCAGGCAGATGGTGAGGCCGCCGTACATCGAGTAGAGCGTGCCGGTGGTGTTGAAGCGGCGCCAGAACAGGGTGTAGAGGATCGTTGGCAGGTTGGCCGAGGCGGCGACGGCGAAGGCCAGGGCCACCAGGGAGGCCACGTTCTGGCCGAGGGCGAGGATGCCGCCGATGATCGACAGGCCGCCGACCACCAGAGCGGTCAGCCGGGCCACCCGCACCTCGGTGCCGGGCGCGGGCCGGCCGTGCTTCATCACGTTGGCGTAGACGTCGTGGGCGAACGACGCGGACGCGGTCAACGTCAGGCCGGCGACCACGGCGAGGATGGTGGTGAACGCGATCGCCGCGATCACCGCGAGCAGCACGGTGCCGCCGATGGCGTACGCCAGCAGTGGGGCCGCGGAGTTCTCCCCGCCGGGGGCGGTGACGATCTCGCGCGAGCCGACGATGGCGCTGGCGCCGTAGCCGATGATCAAAGTGGACAGGTAGAAGAGCACCATCGCCCAGGTTGCCGAGACGACGGAGCGCCGCGCCTGGTAGGCGTCGGGCACGGTGTAGAAGCGCATCAGCACGTGCGGCAGCGCGCCGGTGCCGAGCACCAGGGCGAGGGCGAGCGAGACGAAGTCCAGCTTGGTGGTGCCGGTTTTGCCGTATCGCGCGCCCGGATCGAGGATCTGCTCGCCGAGGGTGTTCCCCTGCACCGCGCGCTCGAGCAGCGAGGACAGGCTGAACCCGAACTTGCCGAGGATGAACACGCTCATCATGATCACGCAGGTGAGCAGCAGGGTGGCCTTGATGATCTGCACCCAGGTGGTGCCCTTCATGCCGCCGACCAGCACGTAGAAGATCATGATCAGGCCGACGACGGCGATCACCAGCGCCTGCCCGCCGGAGGTGTGCACGTCCAGCAGCAGCGCCACCAGCGTGCCCGCCCCGGCCATCTGGGCCAGCATGTAGAACGCCGAGATCACCAGGGTGGCGTTGGCGGCCGCGGCGCGCACCGGCCGCTGCCGCATGCGGAACGCGACCACGTCGCCCATGGTGAACCGGCCGGTGTTGCGCACCCGCTCGGCGATCAGCAGCAGCGGGATGAGCCAGGCCACCAGGAACCCGATGGAGAACAGGAACCCGTCGTAGCCCTGCACCGCGATGGCGCCGGCGATACCGAGAAACGACGCCGCGGACAGGTAGTCACCGGAGAGCGCCACGCCGTTCTGCAACCCGCTGAACGCGCTGCCGGCCGCGTAGTAATCGGCCGTCGTGGTATTTCGGCTGCTCACCCGGTACACGACGAACAGGGTGACCGCGACGATGGCGACGAAGATCGTGACGTTGAGTACCGGCTCGCCCGCCGCGCCGTCGGCCAGGTAGCTGGTCACGAACCCGCCTCCACCCGGGCGCGCAGCGCCTCGACCTCGGGATCCACCTTGCGCCGGGCGAATCGCAGGTACACCAGCATGATCACCACGGTGGTGAGGAACTGGGACAGTCCGAGCAGCAGCCCGACGGTGATCTTGCCGGTGATCCGGTGGCTCATGAACCCGTGCGCGTAGGCCGCCAGCAGCACGTAGGTCAGGTACCAGAATAGGAACAGCACGGTGAGCGGAACGGTGAACCGGATCAGCCGGCCGCGGATGCGCTGAAAGTCCTGGCTGGACCGGATCGCCGCGAAGTCCGGATTGCCCTCGGCGTCGACGAGAGGATGTTTCCCGCCCGGCACGGGCGCGCCGAAATGATCCGTTTCGGGCGCGCGCGTAAAGGACGATATTGTGGCCATCACAGGTCCTTCCGCGACTGAGTCGAGGCCGGTGGGGCGGCGAGCGGCCGGCCGGGACGCCAGCGTAGCGGGCGTATCGGAGCAGTCAAGACGGCCCGTGCGGAACTAACTGGATCATATAAGACCGTGTCGGTGAGTGACCGCTAACTGAGGGTGTCCGACCGGTCGCTTAATCGATGCTTGAACAGAATGCCAACGCTTCCTTAAGTTACTCGCTATATCCATCGCAGGGACGGCGATGTCGTGAGGAGATCTTCAGTGAGGCGTATCTCGTGAACGCCGAGGGCGCCACCCTGCGCCCGCCCGGCCGCCATCCGGCATGGTTGGCGGCGGCCGTGCAGTGGCGCAACTGGCCGTTGCTGATCAAGTTGAGCATGGTGCTGGTCGTGCCGGTCATCGCGGCACTGGTGCTGGGTGTGCTGCGGGTTCGGGCCGACGTCGAGCTCGCCAACTCCTACTCCGACGTCGAGCGGCTGGCCGCGGTGCGCGGCGAGCTGGTCTCGGTGCTGTCGGTCCTGCAGCACGAGCGCGCGCTCGCCGTGCAGCAGCTCAGCTCGCCGTCCCCGGTCTACCAGCGATGGGCCCAGGGCACCGACATGACGGTGGCCGGCATGACCGCCCTGGTCCGGCAGGTGCCCGACCTCGGCCCGCTGCCGAGCGCCAGGTATCAGGACCTGACCGTGGCGCTCGGCACACTGCCGTCGGCGCGGCAGGGGGTGGCCGAGCGTGCGCACCCGGCGGTGGCGCTCGCCGCGTACAGCAGCGTGATCAACTCGGTGCTCGACTTCGACCGCACCCTGGTCAGCCGGTTCCCCCAGGAGCAGCTCACGGGCCTGTCCGCGGCGCTCTACGACCTGCAGATGGCCGGCGAGCAGGTCAGCTTCCAGCAGGCGATCGGGCTGGTCGGGCTGTACCGCGGCCACCTCACCTCGATCGAGCACAACCTGCTCGTCGAGGCCAGCGCCCGGCTCGACGACAAGATCGGCGACACCCGCACGGTGGCGCCCGCCGACCTCTGGCGGCGGTACGAGGCGACCGTGACCGGTTCGGAGGTGGACACCCGGCTGACCCTGGTGCAGGGCGCCCGCGACAACGGCACCATCGCCCTTCCGTTCTCCGCGCAGCAGTGGAACGCCACCTCCGAGGAGACCGCCGACCGGATGGCGGATCTCTCCCGGGCCGCCGCCGCGCAGCTTCAGAGCGAGGCCGCCGAACTGCAGGACAGCGTCAGCAACCGGGCCGGCGCGCAGGCCGTGCTGCTGCTGGTGATGGTGCTGCTGGCCGGCGGCATCGGCGGCGTGATCGGCCGGTACCTGGTGCGCTCGGTGCGGGTGCTGCACCGCACCGCGCTGGACGTGGCGCTCAACCGGCTGCCCGCGGCGGTGGCCAGCATCCGGGCCGGCGAGGGCGCGAAGGTGGTCATCGAGCCGGTTCCGTTGCAGACCACCGAGGAGTTCGGCCAGCTGGCCCGGGCGTTCGACGCGGTCAACGGCCAGGCGGTGCGTTCGGCGGCGGAGGAGGCGAGCCTGCGCAGCAACCTGCGCAACATCTTCGTCAACCTGTCCCGGCGCAGCCAGGGCCTGGTGGAGCGGCAGCTGCGGCTGATGGAGCAGCTCGAGCAGCGCGCCGACGACCCGGAGGCGCTGGCCAACCTGTTCAAACTGGACCATCTGGCCACCCGGATGCGGCGCAACAACGAGAACCTCATGGTGCTGTCCGGAATGGACCTCGGCCGCCGGGCGACCGAGCCGATGGCGCTGCCGGACGTGCTGCGCGCCGCGGTGTCCGAAGTGGAGCACTATCAGCGTGCCATCGTCCGGTCCGCACCGATGGCTCGTATCATCGGCTACGCCGCGGGCGACCTGGTCCGGTCGGTCGCGGAGCTGGTGGAGAACGCCACCGCGTTCTCGCCGCCGACCACGCAGGTGATCATCACCAGCCGATTGACCGAGGACGGGTCGGTTCTGATCGACATCGTTGACCAGGGCATTGGCATGGGTGACGCGGAACTCCTCGAGGCCAGCGAAAGAGTGGCCGCCGGCGGTGGCGTCGACGTGCCCGTGTCCCGTCAGATGGGACTGTTCGTAGTGGGCAGCCTGACCGCCCGGCACGGCATCCGGGTGCGTCTGGCCAAACGGGACGATGGCGAGCCCGGGCTCATGGCGTCGCTTTACGTGCCGGCCGATCTGGTGCACCGGGACGGTGAGCCGGTGCCGGAGGCGGACGCCCCGACGCTGACCAATATCGAACCGGTGCCGGCCGTGCCGCAGCCGGAACCCGAAGCCGTGCCGCGGCATGAGTTCGGCGCCGTGCCGCGGCCGGAGCCGGCGCTGGTTTCGTCCGGTGGCAACGGGGTGACCGGCCGGCTGGAGTCGGCGGGGATCTTCGTGAGGCTGCCCGACGTTCCGGACGCCACGTCGCCGGCGTCGATCCTGTTCGCGCCCCGAACCCCGGTCGAGGACGGCGCATACGGCGGCGACTTCACCTGGTTGCGGTCCGCGGGTCCCAAGGGACAGCCGGGTGCCGCACCGGTAACGCTTCCGCCGCCCGCCGCGATGCCCACCCAACAGGGTCCCGGCGGGCTGCCCAAACGGGTCCCCCAGGCCCAGCTGCTCTCCACCCAGCAGCAGCGCGGGCGGCCGGCGACCGGACCGCGGGACGCGGCACGGGCCCGCGGGTTCCTCAGCAGTTTCCAGGCGGGCCTCCGCCGGACTGAGGAGAGCAACGAGGAGGGGAGCACGTGACACAGGCGTTACCGGGACGCTCCCACCAGGTGAGCCAGTTCGGCTGGCTGATCAACAACTTCGCCGACAACGTGCCGGGCGTGGCACACGCGGTGGTGATCTCCGTGGACGGGCTCCTGCTCACCGCGTCGCACCGGTTGCCGGTGGACCGGGCCGAGCAGATGTCCGCCATCGCCGCCGGCATCGTCAGCCTCAACCTGGGCGCGGCCCGGGTCCTCGGCGCCGAGCAGGTGACCCGCGTGGTCGTGGAGATGGACTACGGCGTGCTGCTGCTCACCTCGATCCGGGACGGCTCCTGCCTCGCCGTGCTGGCCACGCGCGACTGCGACGTCTCGCAGGTGGCGTACGAGATGACCGTGCTGGTGGACCAGGTCGGGCAGATCCTTACCCCGCAGCTGCGGGCCACGCTGGCCGCAGGTTGATGCCCGTGAGGTGATTCATGAGTACGGACGACGGGGGGGTCACACCGGAGGAGACCTTCGCCGACGTGCTCAACGGTTTCGGCCTCACCGGCGGTCACCGCCCGCGCACCCGGCACGCCGCCCCCGAACCCCAGAAGCACACCGTGGAAGGCACCTTGGGCCCGCTTGACGACCTGCCCGAGGAGGCCGCCGCCACGGTGCGCGCCTACGCCTGGACCGGCGGCCGCACCCAGTCCGACTTCCACCTGGCCATCGAAACCCTGGTGTCCACAAGCGAGCGCGCTGAACGCATGCTCGACACCCTCTGCACCGAGCACCAGTCCGTCGCCCGTCTCTGCCGCCGCTCCCGCTCCGTCGCCGAAGTCGGCGCGCTCCTCTCCTTGCCACTGGGCGTGATCCGCGTCCTGCTCGGCGACATGTCCAGCCTCGGCCTCATCGACGTCCACCACAACCAGAGCGGCCCGGACGACCGCCCCGACCTGGACCTGATGGAACGGGTGCTGCGCGGCCTGAACAACCTCCGCCCCGCTCCGGCTCGCGGCGGCTGAAGTGCACTGAAGGCGGCCTTCAGGACGTTCAACGTCCCGAAGGCCGCCTTCAGTGCACTTCCTACCCCCACAATACGAAGGTGACCCAGCCCCGGCGCCCGCTCCACGCCGCGTTCCTGACCTACCCGCCGTTCGGCCCGACTCAGCTGGACAGCGCGTTCGAGTCCCGGTGGCCCCGGATCCACGGTCCGCTGCGGCACGCCCTGGACGGCTGGTTCGCCGGCGGCGGCGGCACCTGCCACCTCGTTCCGTTCGAGGGCGAACTCGAGGAACTGGCCAACCTCGAGATCGACGTGGTCTGCTTCCCCGAGCTGGTCCACCTTGCCCAGGATCAGGAGAACTGGAACCGCGCCCACGCCATGATGTTCGCCGCCTGCGAGCGGGCCGGTGACCGAATGGCCATAGTGGACCCACCGCCGGACCTCACGCCGCAGGAGGTCAAGGACTGGCGGATCAACAGCTCCGGCGCCGACACCGCCTATGGTGCGCTCTACTACCCATGGGTGCGCGTCGCCGCGCCTAACGGCGACCTGGTGACCGTGCCATCCTGCGGGCACGTCGCGGCCGCCTGGGCCCGTGCCGCGCACTCACCGGGAAACCTTGTGCTGGAAGGGGTTCTGGACGTCGCCACCGACCTGACCGGGCCCGAGCTGGACATCCTCACCCCGGTCGGCATCAACGCGCTGCGCGCCATCTCCGGCTGGGGCATCAGAACCTGTGGCGTCCGCACGCTCTCGTCCGAACCCGCCTTGCGTCGCATCGCGACCACGCGGCTGCTCAACGTCCTGCGGCGGGCGACCTTCCGTGGGGACGAAGCCGATACCGAGCGGCAGGTGCGTGAACTGACCGGCCTGGCCGGTGATGACCTCACCGTAACCCATGCCGGCCGGCAGATAAGTTTCCAGATCTCGGCCCCGCCGGGTGTCGTTCCCGATGCGCTCAACACCAGCGGCTCCCGCTCGGTACCGTCGAAGGTGACGGTTCGGCTGTCGCCCCGGATCACCGGCGCCGAGGCATTGATGATCACCGCCGATCTGGGGTCGGGGGAGTGGGTGGTTCAGCCCGCAGAAGTGTGACCGCCGCCCGGTGGCCGGCCACCACGTCGCCGAGGACGAGCCGCTCCAGATGGGCGAGGTCGTGCTCCGGCCAGGTGTCCACAAGCGAGCCGGAGATCCGGATCTCGATGTCTCCCACCGGAGCCGGCAACGCCGAGCCGTCGTTGACCACCACGAAGCCCGGTTCGAGGACCTCCACCGCGGAGACCTCCGAGCCGCCGAGCACCTCCACCAGCCGCCGGATGCCGTGCTCGGTGCCCCGGTAGGTGAGCAGTTCGCCGGCGGCGTCCAGGAAGCGGCGCTTGGCGTTCATCGACGGCCAGCCCGGCGGCAGATCCCAGCCGAGCCAGGAGCACAGCCAGTCGACCATCGGATCCGGGGCCAGTGCGGGGTGTGCGAGCAGGGCCAGGTTGTCGACCGGGACCGCCACCGTGTTCAGTAGCTCGTCGAACACGGCGACCAGCCGCATGAGGAACTCGTCCTCGCGCATCTGCCGCGGCAGCAGGTCGGCCAGCCGGTTCATGGCAGCGTTACCCGAACGTGCGCCGGCATGGGCCAGAACAGGCCGTCCGGCGGCAGTTCGAGCCGGTCGGTCGCCGTGCCGGCCTCGTCGGTGACCGGGTCGGCTGGGAAGATCTGGAGGTCGTCCACGACGTCGACGCCGGGGACGTCGAGCAGCACACCGAACAGCTCCCCGGCGACCAGTCGCCGCCCGAACGGCCAACCCCTCCGGTCCCGCCCGCCGGTCACCGGATGAAGGTACGTGCGTACCGCCGCCGCGGCCCGGTTCGCCACCTGCTCGACCTGTGCGTTCCGGATGGCGGTGATGCTGGCCACGACCCGCACGCCGACATAGTGCGGCGGCTCCAGAAGGAGGCTGACGCCGACCACCCGGCGTTCGGACAGGAACGCGAGCACCTCCTCGAACACGGCGCTGGTCGGGCCCAGCGCGCCGAACGAGTCCTCGTCCGGCCCGGCCTGCGGCACCAGCAGCACCCGGGCCCGGGGACCGCCTTCGCCGCCGGCCACGCAGCGCGCCCGCGCCAACAGCGGCGTCGCCTGCAGCGCCAGCTGTTCGAAGTCCGCCGGCGAGACCGCCCGCCACCCCGAGCGCAGTACGGCGGGCGCCCGCCTTCTGGCCTCCTCCACCGGTTCCGGGTCCCGGCCACCCCAGGCCGGCATCCGGTTCTGCACGAAGGAGATGAACGGGACGGCGTCGTGCTGCACCGCGAGCGTGTGCGCGGCGACGTTGCCGGCCGAGCCGCCACCGGTCAGGTAGTCGACGACAACCGCCGCGCCCTCGGGAGGGATCGCGCCGTGCGCCCCGTCGCCGAACTGGATCTCGCCGCTGATCGTGTCCAGCTCAACGTGCCGGTCGTCCGGAGTGGAGTTGACCAGGGAGTCCACCGCCTGCCACTCCGCCTCGCCGACCAGAATCCGCCACCGCTCCGGCAATACCGGCGCGCGGTGGGTACGGAACCGCTGCGCCGGCCGGCCGTCGCTCACCCCGGCCCGCTCGCCTTGAATCGCGCTGGCGTGGTGTGCCCTTGCCATGACACCGACACAGACCGTCTCGATCACCTGCACCCGGACCGAAAGCGCGAGGGGTGCCGGGAGCCGCAGGCGAATCCAGTGCGCGGTGACCTCGCCCAGTCGCGTACCTGCCCATTCGGATCCGGTGTCGACGATGAACCGCACGCCGTCGTCTGTTCGCCGCTGCTCCGTTTCCGCCGGAGTCCAGCCGTGCTGACCCGACACGCTCCACGTCAGAGTGTTGGCGACGCTGTGATCGATCAACAGGTCCACGAGCATCAGCGATCCGGGGAAGGCGTCGGAGAAGCCGAGAGCGAGGACCTCGTCCCCGGCTTCGCCCAGCAGCACCGGGTGCCCTACCTGGAGTGGCGTCACCTGGCCAGCCACCATCAGCGTCGTCCAGCGCATCTCGGTCGGCTGGACGACAGCTTCCTCGACCGTACTGAACTCCACCGGTTCCGCGTCGTCGGTGGCCTGTGTGGCGATCCGGGTGCCTCGGGGAATCCTGATGGTCTGGTCCGGTGTCGCCGCGAAGAAATCCACCTGGGTCTCGGCGACCGCGCCCGGGCGGGTACGCACGCCGACCATGTTGAGGAAGGTCGAGTACATGCGGTCCGGGACCTGGTTGAGTCGGTAGATCAGCTGGTCGATCATGAACGCGAAGATCTCGATGAGCATTACCCCGGGATCGCCCGGCTCGGCGCTGTTCCACTCCGGGCATCGCTGATCACGTAGCCGCATCGCCTGCTCGACCAGATCCTGGAAGCGTCGGTCATCCAGGGTGGGAATCGGCAGCCGGCCGTCCGCTGCTATTCGATCCATTCGAAGCTCCCCTCGAAATGCCAACGCTCCCCGGTGGATCTCAACACGTATCCGATCCGGACGACGGCCATGCCCCGGAGGTAGCGGGTCGCTGGGGCGTAACCGATGCTCGCCGAGTCGACCAGTTCCACCCGGGACACGTCGATCCGTGGCTCGAACGTCTCGACGAGCTCGCGGATGCGGTCCGGCAGCTCCTCGGTCGTCCAGTCCAGCCGGATGCCGAAGTCGGGCCGCATCGGACGCTCGCCGGCGACCGTGCCGATCAGCACCGCCAGCGCCGCGTCGACGGCGCCGCAGCCGGAGTGCAGCGCCACCCGGCCGCGGGCGTCGACGCTCAGCGGAAATCCCCAGCCGGTGGTCCAGGCCCCGCTCACGCCACCGCCTCGCAAACTCGGCGGTGGAGAATTCGGCGCCTCGTTCCTCGGCGCCGAGGCGGTGTTCGATGGTTCGCTCCGCAAGCTCCGCTCACCGGCGCCGCCGGATGGCGACCACGGTGCCCGGGGCGAGTGCGGACGTGTCCAGGCCGGGGTTGTCGTCGGCGATCAGCCGCCAGTCCGCGGGGGAGCCGAGGTAGCGGGCGGCCAGCAGGTCGATGCGCTCGCCACGGCGGACCCGGTGCAGGATCACGCCGCGCCGGTCGGGAGCGGTGGCGGCCGGGCCGGCGGTGGGCTGGCGCAGGAAGCGGACCAGGGCGGCGAGGCCGTCGTCGTAGCTGCCGGTGAGGTCGACGGCCTGGAGGACGCGCAGCCACGGCGGCATGGTGATCCGCTCGGCCAGCACCGGGACCAGCGTGACTGTACCGTCGACCTGGAGCATCTCGGCGATCTGCAGTTCCTGTTGCACCGCACGGGACTGCAGGGCCGGTTCGGACAGCAGGACCGCGACGTGGGTGCAGGCCTGCAGGCCCGCTTCGATGGCCTGGGGCCACGTGACTCCGGGGTCGATGTCGCGCGGGGCGATCCAGGTGGGGATGCCCTGCGCCTCCAGGTCTGCGGACAGCCGGTGGGCGAGCGGGCCCTCGCTGTCGGTGCGGTGACTGAGAAACACCCGCACGTTGCCCTCCCCGCGTATGCTTCGACGGTGGTTGATCAGTTGGCACAGCCCGGCCCGTTGGACGCCGCCGCCACGATTGCGCGCCTGGACGACCAGTTCACCTGGCACGACCAGAAGAGCATCAAGGCGCAGAAAGCCTACAAACAGGTCAAGCTCATGCAGCTGGTGGTGGGGGCGTCGGTGCCGGTGGTGGCCGGGCTCTCCGCGCCGGCCGCCGTGACTGCGGCGCTGGCGGCCGTGGTGGTGGTCGCCGAGGGTCTCCAGCAGCTGTACCAGTGGCAGAACAACTGGGTGCAGTACCGGGCCACCGCCGAGGCGCTGAGGCACGAGAAGAACCTTTTCCAGGCACAGGCGGGGGAGTACGCCGGACCGGACCGGGTGCAGCGGCTGGCGGAGAAGGTGGAGAATCTGGTCACTGCCCAGACTCTGAAGTGGACGAAGCTCCACGACGTTGGCAGCAAGCCGGGTGCAGCCGCCCATCAGTGAACGATCGTGAACCACCGATGCCGGGTTTCCCGCCCCGATGTCCGGCCGTTCGGGCGTTTGCTCATGCCCCTTTGGGCGGCATGCTCCGATTGCCGTAGCGAGGTTGGCGCGTTCGGCTGAGGGCGTTTTGGGGGTATCTGGGCATATTCTCTCAGCGCTGCGCGAACTACGGCGGATCGCCGGCAAATCCAAGCGTTACCAGCATACCCAAGGGGGAGTATCGCAATGGTGTCCGGTGGAAGGCCGTGACGGGTCTGGACACGCCGTCGTTCGGGCAGCAGCGGTTGTGGTTCGTGGACCGGATGGAGCCGGGTTCGGCGCTGTACAACGTGCCGGTGGCGGTGCTGCGCCCGGTGTTCGAGGAGCGCGCCGGTGAGCCGGTGCTGCTGGCGGCCTGCGCCGGGCTACTTTCCCGTTACCGCGGGCAGGATGACGTGGTGATCCGCCCGGCGGTGGGCGGGCGGCCCAGCCCGGAGACCGAGCACCTGATCGGACTGTTCGTCAACACGATGCCGCCGCGGGTCCCGGTCGCCGGCAACCCGACGTTCCGCGAATTGCCCTCCCGGGTGTGCGACGTCACCCTGGACGGCCTCGGCTACGCCGGCACCCCGTTCGAGCGGGTCGTGGAAACCGTTGCGCCGCAACGGGATCTTGGGCACGCGCCGATCTACCAGGCACAGCTGAACCGGCAGAGCACGCCGCCGCTGCGGCTGCCGGGAGTTACGCCCGCCGAGCCGGAGCTGGTCCACACCCGAACGGCCACGGTGGACCTGACCTTCCGGTTCGCCGGCCGGGACGGCCGGCTCGGCGCGGACCTGGAGTACAGCTTCGATCTGTTCGATCCGGACACGGCCGAGCGCAGGATCGCGCACCTGCCGGCGTTCCTGCCCGCCGCGGCGACCGACCCGGAGGTGCCGGTGGCGCTGTGCCTGGAGCGCTCCGCCGCGCTGGTGGACGCCGCCACCCGCAGCCGGCCGGCCGGGCTGCTCGGCAGGTTGGCCGGCCGGCCGGGAGAACGCGCCGGGCTGGCCCGCCGCCGGCTTCGCCGGCGGCAAGGACGAGTGCCTGGCGCACATTCAGGAGGTCCGGACAGGTCTTCGGCCGCGCAGTGTGCGGGAGCGAGCTTGCGAGCGACCCAGCTGGCGGTACGCACCGGCTGAAGCAGGGCCCCGGCCCACATCCGTGACCGGCGCCCCTGCCGGTCCGCTCAACGAAACACTCGAAACCCTTGGGAGACACGCACATGAAGAGGTTCGCCGCCCTACTGATCGGTGCCCTCGTCGCCGGCACCCTGGTCACCTCCGCCGCCGCCAGCTCGGCCAGCGACCAGTCCGGCGAGACCGGCATCGACGTGATCTGCAAGAGATCCCTCGAGAGCACCCAGCGCGGCTTCGACCAGGCCTTCAACGACCGCGACGCGCACCGCCTGGCCTCCTTCTACCGCGACGAGGCAACCCTGGTCAGCCCGCGCGGCCGGGTGTTCGCCACCCGGGCCGTGATCGAAACCGCGTTCGCCGGCCTGTTCAGCGCGCCCTTCACCTCCACTGTCATCCCCGTCCGCACCGTCATCGAAGGCTGCCGCACCGCCGTCGCCATCACCGACTTCACGATCGTGGACGCGAACGGGCCGCGGCACTTCCTGGCCTCGCTGACCTACACCATGGACCGCGGCCGCTGGCAGGTGCTGCTCGACCAGAGCACGCTGCTGCCCTGAACCCGGTTCAGCAGCCCCGGTCGAAGACCACGGCCTTGACGCTGGCGCCCCACTGGTAGGGGATCTGGCGGAACCAGTCCAGGGCGGGCAGCGGGCTGGTGCTGACCGCGACCGGGCCGGGGAAGCACCTCGACACGATCAGCCGGGCGCGCCAGGCATGATCGGGCGTGGTGACCAGGATGACCGAGGTCCAGTGGTGCTCGGCGGCCAGCCCGGCGATCGCCCGGGCCTCGCCCTGGGTGTCCTCGGCATGGAAGCACATGATCGTCACGTCGGGGACGGGCGGCAGGCACCTGTCCGTCCCCGCCTCGGCTTCAACGGTCGACTGGACCAGCACCGGCGCCCGGTGTTCCCGGGCCAGCCGCAGCGCGGCCTCGTCGCGGTTGCCGGGCCCGCCGAGCTCCACGATGGCGTCGGCCCGGTCCGGCAACGGCGGCAGGTCCGGCCAGACGAACACCCGCGCGGTCACCGCGCCGAACACGATCACCACGGCGGCGACGATCCACGGCCAGCGCCGTCTGCGTCTCTTGGGCCGCTCATCCGCCGCTGCCGGCTCCTCCTCCATGCCGCCGAGCCTAACGCCGTCGCGGTGCGCCACCCGGTGGCGCACCGC
>NZ_DASYTH010000191.1:0-2128 GCF_036002505.1 Actinophytocola sp.
CCTCGGTCTTTCGCTAACTGTTGATCGAGGCGTCTTCGCCGCTTGTTGATCTTTCGGTGTTTGCCGGTCGGGATGGGGGCATGCCGGTGGCCCGACGCGGGGGTCGGGTTCCTCCTGCGGGGGTTCGTCGGGGTGGGGCCGGTGTTCAGCTGAGCGGTCAGGGGTAGGGCGGCCAGGCGGGTGAAGGCGGCGACGAGTTGGCCGGCCCAGGGCCAGTTGGCGGCGATGCGTAGCCGGGTTTGTCGGGCCGAGCGGGTGATGCGGGCGGCGACGTGGAGCAGCCGGTAGCGCAGCTTCTTGGGTTCGGCGGTGGCCAGGTCACCGTCGCAGAGCAGGTGCTGGGTCCAGGCCAGCAGGTCGATGCCGGTCAGGGCGAGTTCCAGCCAGGCGGCGTTGATGGCGAACACGCGGGATGGGAAGCGGCCGAACCCGGTGTCCTTGCCGCAGCGGATGCGGTCCTCGACGCGGGCGTGGCCGCGGTGGCGGGCTTCCAGGAACTGGATCGATCCGCCGCCGAACGGGGTGTCGGTGGCTACCACTTGGTGGCGCAGGCCTTCGATGGTGTCGAACAGGGACAGTTGCGCGCCGGGGTGTGGGCGTTCCCGGCGCACGATGAACCGGGTGCCCTCGGGGTAGTTGCCGCGGTAGTTGGCGGGCAGCAGACCGGTGATCTCGCAGATCTGCGCGCCGTCACGCAGGTCGCCGTCGGCGTCGAGGGCCGGGATCCACCCGGTCGCGGCGCAGATCGCGTCCCGGACGGGTTCGGTGATCGCCACCCCGACGGAGAAGAAGGTGCGCACGCCCTGCTCGCGCAGGGACCGGATATGGGCCAGGAACCCGTACGTGCAGCCGGCCGAGTCCGAGCGGATGAGGATATCGGTGCCGTGCCGGTGGGCGTCGGGGATCTGTTCCAGCGCGCGGTCGAGCACGGTGATGTGGTCGGCGGTGGTGTTCGACCCGGCCCGCCCCTCCCGCAGCAGGCCGGACAGGGCTTCGCGGGTGTTGTCCAGGAAGCAGAACAGCGGGTGGTAGCCGAACGTCTTCTTCCACGTGCGTGTCGCCTGTTCCTTCTCGGAGTGGCAGATCACGATCGAGGCGTCCATGTCCAGCACCAGACCGCCGACCGGCTGCCCCGCCGCGGTCACTGCCGGCAACCCGCCACGGGTCTCGGCGGTCTACGCCCACGCCACCTCCCGCGCAGTAGCGCGAGCCCGCCGCAGCCGGGCTAACGCCGCATCGTCCACACCGGACAGTAGCCGCCATGCGGTCGGGTCCGAGGCCACCGCCCCGAACAAATCGGCCTGGTCTCGCAGCACCGCCAGATCAGCGATCGCCTCACCCCCGTCGGCGATCATCGCGGCCAGGTCCACCGCGACCCGGCCCGGGTCATGCCCACCCTCCCGCTGCCGCGACCCGGCCAGAGCCTCACCAAACGCGGCGGCCAACCCGGTCGCGTCCGCCAGATCGACCAACAGCCTGGCTCCCGCGTGGCCGACCACGCCGCGTCCGTCGGCGCTCACACTGATCTTCGGGCGCGCTCCGGTAATCTTCACTCGGTAGGTGCCTTCCGTACGGGATGGATAAGACCCTCAGCAAGTCCTATCTTGCCAGTTCAGAAGGCATCTTTCCTTCTTGATCCACAATGGAGCATGTCGCGATCTTCGTGGAACTTGGGTGGCGGTCCCCCACCTGAGTCCTGCCTGGTGGTAGGTCTCGGGTGACCGGCCATGGACACCCAAGAGAAGGGGACCGCCATGAAGACCGTACCGACGCTGCGTGTGGTGTCGAAGAGCGACGCACCAGCCGAGCTGGCTGAGCTGGGCGTGGATGATCTGCCGGCCGAGGTGCGGCTGGCGTTGACAGACATCGCCGGGGCGGCCCGGGAGGGGCTGCTGGCGATGAGTGTGGCCGCTGGGATGGCGGTGATGCAGGCGATGTTCGACGCCGAGATCACCGCGGCCTGTGGGCCGAGAGGCAAACACGATCCCGACCGGGGCGCGGTACGGCACGGCGACGGCCGGGGTTCGGTGGTGCTGGGTGGTCGGCGGCTTCCGGTGAGCCGGCCGCGGGCTCGTACCACCGACGGCAACGAGGTGCCGCTGGCCTGCTACCGGCGGTTCACCGCTGA
>NZ_DASYTH010000192.1:0-3057 GCF_036002505.1 Actinophytocola sp.
GAGCGGTTCCCCGGCGTCGCGTGGTTTTGCGACAACTGCAACACGCCCTTGGGCGTCCAAGCGGGCTTTGACGACCACAGGCGCGTCTGGACGTGCACCAGCTGCGGCCACAGGAACAAGATCGCGGCGTCCGAGATTCGGTAGCGGAGCGCCGGTCCGGCTGGGAAGTGGCGGCGGCCACCTCAGCGTCAGGGTCGATAGTCCGGCCGCGCAACGTGCCCGACCTCGGTGCCAACAACGACTAGGTGGCTGGTGTAGATCGCTGGTAGCCAGGGGCGGCCGGTCCGCCCGCATCGTCGTGGGCTGGTTGGCGATCCGTGGTGGCCGATTGCCGTTTCGGCCGGTACTGGCGGGACGGTCTCTTCACGGCGTCGAGTCTGGTGCTGTGGCTGGGTTTGGAGCCCGGTCTTGGCTCCTGGGTGGGTGGTCAGGCGGGGTTGAGGGTCCAGGCGCCGTGGGTGTGGGCGAGGCCTAACCTGGCGAGTCGGGCGAGGTTGACCGCGGCGGCGAGGAGAGCGAAGTCGGCGGCGATGCGCAATGTTCCGCGCATCCGAGCCCGGCGTCCCCCGTGACGGCGGCGCATGAGGTGGGCGAGTTTGCGTTCGACCTTGGGCCGGGTCGCTTGGTAGTCGGCTTTCCATGCCTGGTCGCGCTGACGGGCGCGGGCGGCGGTGAGGCGGGCTTCGTGCGGGCCGATGGTGATACGCCGGCCGGTCTTGGAATCGGTGCACATGTCGGCCAGCGGGCAGGTGCGGCAGTGCAAACCGAACTCGGCCTTGCCGGCCTGTTTCTTGTTGCCCCGCACCGGCCGGATGGGGATGGTGATCCCGTTCGGGCAGGTGACGGTTCGGGCTTCAAGGTTGATGTCGAACTGGTCTTTGGTGAACTTCCCACCCGGTGCGACGGGCGGCTGGACCTTGGTCATCGAGTCGAGTCCAGCATTATCGAGGCGCTCCAGAACTTCTCCGGCGCCGTAGGCCGAGTCGCCATAGACCGCCGCCGGGTCCCCGTCCCCCTCCGGCGGGTCAGCTGGGTCGGTGCTGGTGAGGTCCGCGATCAGGTCGGCGACCGGTTCGACGTCGCCGGTGTTGGCGGGGGTGACCGCGACCGCGGTGATGATTTCACTGTCCGGATCGAGGGCCAGGTGACCTTTGAAGCCGTCATAGCCGCGGTGGTTGGTCTTGTGTCCGTGCCGGGCCTCGGTATCGACGGTCGAGATGACCCGGTCCTTCGCGACCCGCCGTGCGATGCGCCACCCGCCCGGGTTGTCGGGGTCGGGTTCGAGGTCCTGGCCCAGCACCGTGGCCAGCAGCTTCGCCGCCTGATTGACCGGCTCCGGCAGGTCCTTCTGCCCTTCCAGGACCTCCAGGAGGGCGTAGCCGTCCTGGGCCCGGGCGTCGACCAGGGCGGTACGGGCGGCCTCGTCGTCCCAGTCGACGACCGGCTTGCCGGCCGTGACGTACTGGTCCCCGCTGGTCAACACCGCCCGCAACCGTTGCTCCAGAACAGGATCGGCCACGTTGAGCAGTCCGCGGATGGCCGAGCGGATCAGAGTGACCGTGTCCATCGTCGTGACCGAGTCGTAGAGCGGTGTCGAGTCCAGCACCCGCCGTCGGCCCACCAGCCCGGCCTCACGCGCGGCGGTCAGCGCCACCTCAAAGACGCGGTCTGGCCGGTCGGATCCGCGTAGCCGTTCGCGCATGTCCACCAGCACGGTGTGGGCGAAGCCCGTCGGGCCGGCGCCGTCCCAGCCACCCACGCCGGCCGCGTACCGCCACCGGGCGTCGAACGTGAACCGGTCCACCGCCTCCCGGTCCGATAGGCCCTCAAGGCGTTGCAGCACCATCACCGTGGCCACCACCGACGGCGGGACCGACCGGCGGCCGATCACAGCGAACAGGTCGGCGAACATCTCGTCGGGGAACAGCCGATCCCGCTCCCGGAACAGGAACCCGTAGATCGAACTGTCGGGTAGCGACTCGTCACAGAACCGGGTCACCGCATCCAACAGGTCCAGCTGCTTCGGCGCCTCGCCCAACGACACGCGATCACTATCGCAGACCGGTCACGCACATCGATTCCCGCCACGGCGACGCGGCGGACATCGATTTACACCAGCCACCTAGCGACGGTGCCTTAGCGGGCATCGGGCAGTTGCGCACATCGTCTTAGATGTGCAGCAGAACTCGGAACGGCACCGAGGAGTGTGAGGCTCGTTAAGGGCGTCTTGGCCGTCGTCGAGGTGCTGTTCGTGACCGCGAGTGCCGTAGCGGTGAATGCCGCCACGGCGGATCCTCCTCGTCCGTCCGCGTTCTCGCCGCGATCCCGATCTCGCCGCTGAAAGGCATGGCTGGCTCGATCGGGGTGCAACGACGGTTCCAGCGATCGTTTGGCGATCCGGGAATTCCGCGAGGTAGCGGTGCACCGGAACAGGGTGCCAGCCCTTCCCAGTTCGCGGGAGTGGCTTGGTCCTGGTACACCTGGCGAGATGGACGTGACCACCCTTGTGCGGATCGCGGTGACACCCGTGCGGATTGCGGTCGACGCGTGGCGTAGGCGGCGACGCATCGAAGTTCTTGCGCACAGGGGGGTGTTCATACACGACCCCGACAACACCACGCCTCCGGTGACCGCGGGCCACGTGGTGATTCCCACCTCGTCGCCCCGATAACCGGAGCGGCACCGGCCGCCTATGAACCCGGTGCCGAATGGCTCCCCGCCTCTGGCCAGGACGAGTACGTCTTCATCAAGGTCGTCAACCACTCGCGCAACGAGGTCGAGATCACGCACATCTGGCTCGACACGCACCCGAGGACGGACTTGCTGGACAACGACTGGCCGCTGCCAGCTCGGCTGCGGACCGAGGAGACCTACGAGACCTGGTATCCCGCCGACCGACTGCCCCAATTGGCCGGAATCGAGCGACTCGCGAGGGTCAAGATCTCTACGTGGCACCGGCCCGTGCGCTCGGTCCGGAACAAGAACGTCCCTCCGAAGGGAGCGGTGGCGAACCGAAGGCGCCGCACCCTGGAGTAGCCGAACGCTCCTCGTGTGTCC
>NZ_DASYTH010000193.1:0-3714 GCF_036002505.1 Actinophytocola sp.
GAGCCGTCGTACAAGCCGAACTGGGAGATCCCCGGCGGGGCGGTGGAGGCCGACGAACCGCCATGGGAGACCGCGACTCGAGAGCTGGCCGAAGAGCTCGGCATGGACAGGCCGTTGGGCCGGCTGCTGGTGGTGGACTACGTCCGACCGCACGACTCCCGGCCGGAGGGCGTGGTGTTCGTCTTCGACGGCGGTGTGCTCGACGAGACCGATGTGGTGGGCCTGGTGCTGCCGGAGCAGGAGATCCGCTCGGCCGGCTTCTACACGCTGGACGAGGCGCGGGAGCGGGTGAAGCCGCTGCTGGCGGATCGCATCGCGGTAGCGCTGGAGGCCGTCGAGCAGGGCGTGACGGCGCTATGCGACCACGGGGGCCGGATCGCCTGATCCGTCGATGGCGGCCCTGGGTGGCTCGGGCCGGGGTGGCGGAACGGGGAACCGGAGGCGGTGTGGTGCTTGCCGGCAGTGCGGTACAGGCTGTCGTGGATGCCGTCGGCGTAGAGCAGGCCGCCGAGGTCGCGGTGGGTCTTGGCGACCGGGGAGTCAGCCCGGTACCCGGTGGCGCCGAGCAGTAGCCCGAGTTCGGCTACGGCCCGATAGGCGGTGTCGATGCCGTGGGCCTTCATGGCGCAGCTCCACGTCTCGGCCTGGTCGAAGCCACTGTCGGCCAGGTGGGCGGCTGCTGCGGTGCCAAGCAGCGCGGTGGTCAGCTGGGCGTGGGCGTGGCCGAGGGTGATCAACGCCGAGTCGCGCAGCCACGGCAGGTCGCCGGCGGCTTGCCGTCCGCTGAGGACGGTGGTGACCGTGTCGAAGACGGCGGCGGCTCCACCGAGGGCGGTCGCGGTCACCAGGGGCCGGTAGGCGGCGAAGTGCTCGCGCAGCAGGGTCATCCCGTCGCCGGGCAGGACGTCCTGGTCGGGGTCGACGGGGGACGGCGTCGAGGTCGAGGATGCCCCAGGTCCAGCCGGCCAGTCCGGTCGGCTTGACGGGTTGGCGGTGCAGCTCTGGTCGGGCGGCGTCGATCGCGGCGGCGGTGAGGCGGCCGGTGGGGTCGCGGAAGAACACGATGAAGACGGCCGCTTCGGTCAGCCGGCTGATCCAGGTCTTGTGGCCGGTGACCAGCCAGCTGCCCTCCGGGCCGGCAACGGCGTGGGTGCGAGTCTCGGCGGGCCGCGAGCCGCCGTGCGGTTCGGTGATCGCGATACCGGCCAGCTCTCCGGTGACCAGCCGCGGGATCCACCGCTCACGCAGGGCGGAAGGTGCGTGGTGGGCGATGAGCCGGCCGTGACCGAGCCCGATGGTGTCGCGCAGGTCGATGTCGCGATAGCCGCATACGAACTGGGCGAACACGGCGAACAAAGGTGGCTGGTCGGCGGTGGCGAGGAGGCCGCGGCGGGCGATCTCGCGACGGATGAGCCGCAACGTACGGCTGCGTCCGGCACCACCGGACAGCTCGGCACCGACCTGATGCCGACGGAGCAGATCGGCGAGTTCATCTTGTAGCGCCTCGAGCCGGGCCCAGTCCACCTGGTCAGCGGGATCGAGGACGGCTCGTAACGGCGCCAGCCAGGTGTCGATCGCGTCGCCGGTCATGCCGGGACCTGCCCGTGTACGCGGGCCGGGCTGCCGTAGGCGAGCGCTCCGGCGGGAATATCGCGGGTGACCAGCGAACCGGCTCCGACCAGGGCTTGCGCGCCGATGATGACGCCGGCCAGCACGGTGGAGCCGCTGCCGACCTTCGCGCCGGTCTCGAACCGGGGCGGCTGGAGCACGGGGTTGCGCGCGGGATCGCGCCAGGTGAGGGTCTTGTCGTTGATCGTGCGGACCCCGGCACCGAGAAACACACGGTCGGCGATGTGCGTGGAGCTCGTGATATGCGAACCCGGCGAACACCGCACCTCTCGGCCGATCCGGCTGGCACGCTCGACGGTCAGGTGATGACCGAGCACGGTCTCGGCGCCGACCCGGACGCCGGTGCGCAACAGGGTGTGGTGCCCCACCACGGTGTTCACCCCGATGTGCACGTCGGCGTAGACCACCGCACCGGACCGGACGACGGCACCCGCGGCGATCGTCGTGTCGGCACCGGCACCGGGGTAGGTTCGGCCGACGGCGTAGCCCAGTTCCGGCTTACCGACCACGGCGTGTTCCTCGATCCGCGCCTGCTCGGCGACGCTCACTCCCCCGTGGACGACGGCGAACGGGCCGATCACCGCTCCACTCAGGACGGTGACCACACGCAGCAAGCCCAACGCGTCCGCCGGCACGAACACCGCGAAGGGGCTGATCTGCGCACCCTGCTCGGCCCGGAGCAGACCCGCCTCGTCCAACTCGGCCGCAGTCATCTCACGCGGCAAGCCCGAACTCGCGATCATCCTCGTCCTCCTTCCTCGTTCGCTCGTTTTCATCAGGAAGCCAGGCCACCGAGGCGGACGGGAGGCTCATCGCGGGGGCTCATGAATTGCGCGGCTTGTTCACACTCAGAACGCATCGACATACCCTCTGTGACTGGGGCGGGAGGTGGGCGATGCGGCAGCCAGGTCGTCAGCGCGGAGTCCGCAACGAGCAGCTCGGTGGCCTGATCTCGCGCTCCGGCGCCAGCCACAAGAGTCTGGCCCTCCGAGTCAACCAGCTGGCCGCCTCCGTAGGCCGGTACACCGCCTACACCCACACCAGCGTCGCCAACTGGACTCGACGCGGGATCATGCCGGAACGCGCGATCCGACCCCTGATCGCCCACGCACTCGCCGAACGTCTCGGCCGGCCCGTCACCCTGGCCGAGATCGGGATGGAGGCCGATGATTCCGACATCGCCTTGGTGGGGTTGGATTTCCCTCGCGAGCTGCCCACGGCGATCCTCGCCGCGACCCGTTACTGGAGCCTGGTGGACCGTCGAGACTTCCTGACCACAACCGGTCTGGCCATCACCGGCTGGAACACCCCGATCCGCCGGTGGCTCACCACACCGGCCGACTCCGACGCTGCCCATTCCGGCGGCACCTGCCGGGGTCGGCGCTGCTGACGTCACCGAACTCCTCACCGCCGCGGATGACGCCCGCCGCTGGGACTCCCGCTACGGCGGCGGGAGCTGGCGCTCCTCGGCCATCCTGAACTGCCTGCGCCACCGCACCACCCCACTGCTCCAAGGCCGATACAGCGACCCGATCGGCCGGCAGCTGTTCGCTGCCACCGCGCAACTATCCCGGGCTGGCCGGGTGGACGGCGTTCGACACCGGGCAGCACGCCGCCGCGCAACGCCACTACATCCAGGCCCTGCGCCTGGCCCGCGCCGCCGGCGACATCCCGTTCGGCGGCTACGTCCTGGTCTGCGCCGCCCTCCAAGCCTCCTTACGCGACTTCCACGACGACGCCATCGACATGTGCCACGGCGCCTTCGAACGCGCCAAGCACGCGGCCACTCCGCGTGTTCTCGGGTTCTACAAGCTCATCGAGGCCCGCGCTCACGCCCGGGCCGGCGATCGCCGAGCCGCCGGACACGCCCTCGCCACCGCCGACACCCTGCTCGGCCAAGCCGACCAACACCGCGGCGACGACCCGGCCTGGATCGATTTCTTTACCCACGCACGACTGGCCGCCGACGCCGTCGAGATCCACCGCGACCTCGGCCTTCCCGCTCCAGCCCGGCGCTGGAACAACGAAGCCGCCTCGCCCACCGACGCCTTCGCCCGCTCCTACGGCCTGCGCCTCACCGTCCTG
>NZ_DASYTH010000194.1:0-2246 GCF_036002505.1 Actinophytocola sp.
GGCATGAGCCGTCCGCGTGATCGATCCCGTCCTGCGGTCCCCGGTCTCGCGAATCACCATGATCCGGTGACGACCTCTCACCTGCCTGGTGGCGAGCCTGGGTCCGTCGCGAAGGCTCGCACGGCCGCCAGGGGACGTGCCCGAGAAGCAAGGAGATACCGTGACATCACCAGCCCTGCCCGACTACGCGCCGATTCCTCGGTCCTCGCTCGGCCCGGCCCTCAACGACCAGGGGTACTACGTCGGGCGCGTGGAGCGGAACCTGTACTGGGTCACCGACGGCGTCTACCAGTCGGCGTTCCTGACCACCCGCGACGGCGTCGTGCTGTTCGACGCGCCCCCGACCATCGGCCACAACCTGCAGCGGGCCATCGACGAGATCGCCGCCGCCAACGGCGTGAGCAACCAGGTGACGCACCTCGTCTACTCCCATCACCACGACGACCACGCCGGCGCGGCCTCGCTGTTCGACCGCAACGTCGTCCGCGTCGGGCACGAGGAGACGCGGCGGCTCCTGCTGCGGGACAACGACCCGGCCCGGCCGGCACCGGAGGTGACCTTCGCCGACCGTTACACCCTGGAGGTTGCCGGTGAGCGCGTCGAGCTGGCCTGGCATGGCCCCAACCACTCGCCGGACAACATCTTCATCCACTTCCCCGGCCACGACACCCTGATGCTCATCGACGTCGTCAACGCCGGCTGGGTGCCCATCTACAACCTCAACCTCAGCGAAGACGTCCCCGGGTACATCCAGGCCCCGGCCACCGCCCTGTCCTACCCGTGGACCCACTTCATCTGCGGGCACCTCGGCCGGCTCGCCACCCGCGACGACGTCGCGGTGCACCAGGCCTACATCGCCGACATCGAAGCCAGCGCGAGAGAGGCGCTGGCCACCGTCGACCCGACGCCCTTTTACATGAGGTACGGGGAGAACGCCTGGGCCGGGGTCAAAGCCCACCTCGACACCGTCACCGACCGCGCCGCCGCACCCATCATCGCCAAGTACACCGGCGTGCTGGCCGCCGCCGACATCGAGATTTTCACCAGAACCACCACGTTCGCCATCATGCAGTCGCTGCGCCTCGACCGCGGGCCCAGCGGACCGGTCCATCCCTGACCACAACGCACCGGGGCCGGGCCAGCGCCGGCCCCGGTGCCGGGCGGATGAGCGGTCGTCAGCATTGGGCGGCACCGATACCGGCGGAGTCGGTGCGCCTGCCCTGAAGGAGAAGATCACGGCAACTGGCCGTCGCGCATCACGGCGAGATCGACCTCCGCGAGTAAACGGATCGAAAGAAGGAACGCCATGGCAACCGCAATTATCGGTGTCGGCCAGATCGGAAGCGGGCTGGCGCGAGATCTGGTCCGCGGCGGCGAGCGCGTCGTGCTGGCCGCACGGGACCAGTCGCACGCCGACGCCCTGGCCAGCGAGCTCGGCGACCGGGCGACCGCCGCGCCGGTCCGCGAGGCGATCGCCGACGCCGACGTGGTCGTGCTGGCGATCTGGTTGGACCAGTGCAGAGCGCTGATGCCCCAGATCGCAGACCTGCTCGAGGGCAAGGTCGTCGTGGATCCATCGAATCCCATCGGCTTCGACGACAAGGGCCAGGTCCACCGCACCCTCCCCGAGGGGACCTCCGCCGGGTCGGTGGTCGCCGGCCTGCTTCCCAACGGTGCCCAGTTCGTGAAGGCGTTCGGGTCGCTTGGCGCCGCCTCGCTCGCGAATGACGCGAATCGCAGCCCTCGTCGCGCGGTGCTGTTCTACGCCACCGACGACGACGGCGCCGCCGACACGACCGAACGGCTCATCACCGCCGCCGGGTTCGATCCGGTGAAGGTCGGCGGCATCAAGGACGCGGGGCGGATCGAGGTCCCCGGCGGCGACCTGCACCAGAACGGCGGTCTGAACGGCAGGCTGCTGGACGTCGACCAGGCACGCGCAGCCGTCGCCTCCGCGTGACGAAGGCTGATCACGGCCATGAGGTCGCGGTTTGGGGCGGTGGGGACGGCCGAGTGGACGCGCGTGTCGACCCGTCCGGACTGCATGATGCTCGGCGGATGCCTGGCCCTGGCAGCCGGAGCCGTGGTGACGGCTGACGCATGGCCCTAGCGGCTTGGGGAACCCGGATCGACAAGATGTTGTCGTTGTGAGGTCGGTCGATCTATGCGGCGATGCCGCAGTCGTTGAAGAGGGCTTGCATCCCCAGGCGGAGGGTTTCGTAGTGCTGGTCGGTGCGGGTCCAGGT
>NZ_DASYTH010000195.1:0-49252 GCF_036002505.1 Actinophytocola sp.
GAGTCACGATTGATCAACGGAGAGTCGGGGATCAGGTGAACCGCGATGTCGGTGCGCGGCTCGGTCTCGTAGCTCAGCCCATACCGAACATGCGTACCTGCCTCCGACGGATCGGCGACAAGATCGACCGGCAGGCCGGTCTCGGCCAACGCCCTGGCTGTGGCGTGGACGGCGATGCGCGTGTCGGCCAAGCGCAACAGACCGGCGTGATCTTCCTCGTCCAGCCACTCCGACAGCCACTGAGCCGCGTTGATCCAGGCGGGCTCATCGGCCGACTCGAAAGGGGCGCGGAACCGAGGCAGCCCGTCTCCGGGTCGCCACAAGCCAAGCCACGAGCGATGAGCGGCCGGAAGCAGGGTCCGACGATCGTCACTTTCGGCGTAAGCGAGTGGATCAAGGTCGTAGGCTATGGCCAGTGCGAACCACATGCGCATGGTGATGGCGCGCCGACCGGCCCAGAACTCGGGCACGGTTCGGTCCTCGCCTTGCCGTCCGAGCGCCCGAGCGACATCGGCGGCGGTGACGTTGCCGCCAGCCTTTCGCCGAACGGCAGCCACCAGTTGCTGCTGGGCATACGCAGCGGCGACCTCCCCCGGATCATCGTGCTCCGACACCACCCAGCTGGGGTCGTCAGCAAACGATCCCGAACGGATGAACCGCAAGGGCGGGCCTGCCTCCGGCGGCCGGCCCCGGGGCCTTGTTGGCACGACGAACCTCCGGCGAGCCTCCCACCACGAAAATACGTCTGAACGTATTTTCAATGACGTCAGGCGCCAAAAGCCAGCGACGACCTGAAGGCGGACGATGGACATCGAGCAACTGGCGGAACAACTCCCGTCAACCGGGGAGCTACCCGGGATGGCGCTGTTGGTCGCACGCGATGTGATCG
This sequence comes from Actinophytocola sp., assembly GCF_036002505.1. Taxonomy (GTDB): domain Bacteria; phylum Actinomycetota; class Actinomycetes; order Mycobacteriales; family Pseudonocardiaceae; genus DASYTH01. The sequence goes on from NZ_DASYTH010000195.1 coordinate 890, forward strand.
AGTCAGCGGTGATCGCTGGCCGCCTTGATGCACAAGCGGCATCCTGCCTGCGCTCCGCGGGCCACCATCTGAGGCAGGCTCGTGGCCGAAACCACGAACTGGACCAGCGCTCCTGGATCGGTGACGATCTCGTCCAGATTGCCGGGCTCGGACAGCTTCCCGATGAGTTCCGGCTCAAGCGGGTCCGAGACACGCTCCGGGACCTGGTTCGCGCAATACCAGCGGAGGGATCTGTTTCACTCGACGTCAAGTACGCGGGCTTTTGATGGCTCCACATCCAGGCGCATCACCCGAACCGGCACGATCCCCAGGACCGTGACGGCGCCGGCCGCACGCGCCGCCTTCACTACTCCAGCCATGGTGTACCCGGTGTGGTAGGCGTCGTCCACGACCAGAACGGTGCAACCCCTCAGGTCGTCCACCACGATAAACTCGTCGAGGAGTGCGGCGCGCTCGGCAGAGGTCATGTTCTTCGCCGAGCGCCTGAACTCCGTTCGAGAGTCCACGGTGACAAGGCTGAGACCCAGCAGTCGGTTAAGTGTCTCGCCGATGCGCACCCCCGCGCTGGGCGGCGCGAACTTGGGGTCGTGGCCTGGAACGGGAAGAACCCCGACAGCCGAACGCAACCAGGGATGCGCGGTAACCACGGCGACGAGCTTCTGGCATGAGTTCGAGACCCGCAGCCTCGATCTGAGCCCGAGGGGCGTACGCGTAGGACTTGATGGTTCGGACCAGAGTGCCCGCCTCGGTGTATTCGAGCCCCTGATCGGCCGCACACGACCGGCTGTAGAAGTCGAGCGCCACCGCACCATCAATGCCGTCGCGAACGCAGAGCACGAGGATGTGCCTCAGCAAGTCCAGATAGTCCCGCAGTCCGGCATCCGGGGGCCCGGGCAGGTGAGCGATGTGACCAGTACGGACCGTGGTGCCGCCGACGTTCAACGAGCTGAGCGCCTGGACAGCCCGCGACGACGTGCACAGCGATCTCCTGTGATCCCCGCAGCAACACGAACCACTCGTGCCCCACCTGCTCAAACTTCCATGCATCAAGCCTGTTGCCGCGGCGATCAGACCTGTACGAAGTGGCTGGTGAAGCTGAGAACAAGCGAGGATGTTCCTTCCGTGCTGCCTCCTCAGTGTGAACGTTCGCCTACGCAGAGAGCGAGAACTGCGCGTCTCGGCGTGTCGGTTAGCCTTGCCGAATTCGTGCACAAGCCGGAATAATAGAACGTATGTTCTAACGCCAGACCATGCCTTAGGGAGCGGCCTCGTGACGAGCACCAGTCCTTTCTCAGGGCATGTGGCCGTCGGTGATGACATGCTGCTCGCGATTCTCGGACCTCGGGCAGCTGGGGGCCCAGACGGCTGACCCAGCATCTGCTCCGCTCGGGGCGTCAGACGGCATGGGCAATGATCACTGAACTGCCCGCGTCCGAGAGAGCGGCGGCGGAGTCCGAAGCGGCCGCGATGAGCGATGACGGTGTCCGGGTGCTGCTCTGCGACGATCAGGCCTACCCCGACCGGCTTCGCCGGGCGCCCGGGGCACCACCTGCCTTGTTCTATCGCGGATCTCTCAAGCTCCTCGACACACCGGCGGTCGGTATCTGCGGCTCTCGGAATGCCAGCCCCGAGGGACTGCGTGCGGCGCGCGCCTGCGGCGCAGACGCTGCGCGGACGGGTGTCACCGTCATTTCGGGGTATGCCAAGGGGGTCGACAGCGAGAGCCACCTGGCCTCGCTCGTCGAGGGTGGAACCACCATCGCGGTACTGGCCGAGGGGATCGGGCAGTTTCGGCCCAAGCGGGCGTACCGAGATCTTCCGCAGGACAACATGCTGGTGATGTCCCAGTTCCCCCCGGGGCAGCGTTGGAACGTCGGTGCGGCGATGACCCGCAATCAGGTCATCGTCGGGCTTAGCCACGCACTCGTGGTGGTCGAGGCCGGCCCGACCGGCGGGACGCTGAGAGCCGGAGAGATGGCCATACAGGCTGGACGGCGGCTCCTCGTGCTGGGATTCGCCGGTGGCGACCCCGATGGCAACACCAAGTTGCTGGCACTGGGCGGACACCGCATCTCGGATCGAGCCACGTTGACGGCGGAACTGCGGCGGCTGCATTCCACCGGCTCGGGTGGACAACTCGTGCTCGTGTGACAACCTCGTTGGGGCTCAGGCCGGCGGCAGGGTGAGGCGGCTGGTCGGGGCGATCCGGCGGCGTTGCTCGCGGAACAGGAAGGCGGCGACGAGGCCGCCGACGAAGCCGGAGACGTGGCCCTGCCAGGAGATGCCGGCGGCGCCGTAGCCGATGGAGTTCCACATGGCGTACCCGTAGGACAGGGCGATGCCCAGGGACACCACGAGGTCGACCGGACGGCGGTCGATGAGACCGCGCATGAGCAGGTAGCCGAAGTAGCCGAACACCACGCCGCTGGCGCCGACGTGGAGGGTGTCGGGCGGGGCGAAGAACCAGACGCCGGCGCCGCCGACGACGATCACGGTAGCGGTCATCAGCAGGAACCGCCTGGTGCCGGTCACAGCCGCGATGAAACCAAGGCTGAACAGCGGAAGGGCGTTGCTGGCAAGGTGTTCCAGGCTGCCGTGCAGGAACGGCGCGGTGACGATGTCGATCAGGCTCTGGGGGTCGTGCGGGCGGATACCGCCGGCGATGGCCAGCCGGCGGTCGCTGGCCTCGTTCAGCAGCTCCACGATCCAGAGCAGAACCAGGTAGGCCACCATGAGGCCGGCGGCCCGGCCGAGAGGACTCCGCAACGATCCGTCGTCGAGGGGCGCCGGCGAGCTCATGTTGCGGAGCGTAGTCCGAAACGGCGGTGCGGCCGCGGAATCGCCGCTACGCTTGCGCTACGCAATTCCCTAGGGGAGAACGGTGGCAGCTCCGATTCCGTTACGGCGCAGGCCGGTCCAGCAGCGCAGTGCGCGGCGGGTCGAGCAGATGCTCGAGGCCTGCGCCGCCTTGATCGACGAGCTCGGGTACGACGGCGTGACCACCACGCTCATCGCCGAGCGCGCCGGCGTCGCCGTAGGTTCGCTGTACCAGTTCTTCCCGGACAAGCGGGCCGTGGTGCAGGCGCTGACCCAGCGCAACGTCGAGCACTTCATGACCGAGATGGCGCGCCGGCTGGACGAGACGGACCTGGCGCACTGGTGGGACGGCGCGGACATCGCGTTCGACATCTATGTGCAGATGTACCGCGAGGTGCCGGGGTTCGCCCGGATCCGGTTCGGCGACGTGGTCGATCTTCGGCTGATCGCCGGCGAGCGGGAGAACAACACGGTCATCGCGGACGGGATCACGGAGCTGATCGCGGAGCGGTTCACCATCGCGATGGACGAGGTGCGGCTGCCGATCGCGGTGGCCATCGAGATCGCCGACGGAATCCTCAACCTCGCCTTCCGCCGCAAGCTGTTCCCGGCCGAGACGGTCATCGCCGAGGCGCGGACCGTGGTACGGGCCTACCTTTCCGGCCGGCTCAACTAACCGAACGTGACTGCCTCGCCGCGGTAGGTGGGCACCGTGCGGCTCACCGCGTCGCCTTCGATCACGTGGTACTCGGTGAACCGCTCGGCCAGCTCGCCGGCCTTGGTGTGGCGCAACCAGACCCGGTCGCCGACCCGCAGGTCGCTCGCTGCCCGGCCGGCCACTGGGGTCTGCACCTCACCGGCGCCCTCCATCGGCAGCAGCCGCAGCCCCGCCGGCAGGTAGGGCGACGGCAGCCGGTCCCGGCCGGCCGGTCCGGAGGCGATGTAGCCGCCACCGAACAGGGTGACGATGCCCCGGGCCGGGCGGCGTACCACGGGCAGCGCGAACAGCACCGCCGGTTGCGGCGAGAACCGTTGGTAGTTGTCGAAAAGCGTCGGTCCGATGAGCCCGGAGCCGGCCGCCACCTCGGTCACCGAACGGTCCGCCGTCGTGGTCTCGATGCTGCCGGTCCCGCCGCCGTTGACGAACTCCAGCGGGCCCAGCGCGGTGATCTCGGCGACCGCCGCGGCCCGCCGCTGCGCCAGCTCCGCGGCCGAACGCCGCTGCATCCAGCGCAGGGTCGCGGCCAGCAGCGGGCGGCCGGCGGGGCTGTCGCCGAGGCCGGCGATCTGGCCCTCGTAGGCCATCAGCCCGACCAGCCGGAAACCGGGCCGGCGCAACACCTCCCGGGCCAGGCCGGCCGCGTCGCGCGGGGTGAACACCGGCGAGCGGCGGGGTCCGACGTGCACCTCGCCGCGGCCGAGCACGGGCCGCCAGGACACGTCCAGCTCCAGGCAGACCCGGATCTCCGGATGGTCGGTGCCGAGCGCGGCGTCGACGAGATCGAGGTGGTCCACCGAGTCGACCATGATCGAGATCGCGGCCCGGGCGGGCTCGTCGGCGGCCAGGCGGCGCAGCGCGGCATGATCGACGGTCGGGTAGGCAACCAGGAGATCGGTGCCGGCGAACTCGGTGCCCGACCAGATCTGGCTCAACCACAAGGCTTCCGGCAAGGTGTACGCCATCACCCCGGCGAACCCCGGGGTATGCAGCACCCGCTCGAGCAGGTACCGGCAGCGGACGGACTTGCTGGCCACCCGGATCGGCGTCCCGGCGGCGCGCCGCACCAGGTCGGCGGCGTTGTGATCGAACGCGTCGACGTCCACCACGGCCAGCGGCGGGTCGAGGTGCTTGGTGGCGGTGTCGAGCCGGGCCCGCGACGGGTTGGGGGACACACGACCACGGTACGGCAGGAGTCTTGAAATGTGAAGTTCTTTCACCTATTGTTCCTCCATGTCCACGGCACTATGGGCACTGCGGCGCGGAGCTCCACCATGAGCGGGCGGGGGCGGGGCAGAGGATGGTGGAACTGGGCCGGCACCGAGTCGGCCGTCGCCGCCGCGGTGGTGAAACCGCGCGACGTCAACGAGATCTGCAAAGCCGTCACCGGCGCCGCCGAGACCGGCCAGACCGTCCGCGCCCGCGGCAGCGGCCACTCGTTCACCGGTGCCGCCGCGGCGCACGGGGTGGCGCTCGACCTGTCCGGGTGGACCGGGATCGTCGCCGCCGACACCACCACCGGCCTGGTCACCGTCCGCTCCGGCACCACCATCCGGGCGCTCAACGCCGAGTTGGACCGGCTGGGGCTGGCCATGACCAACCTCGGCGACATCGACGCGCAGACCATCTCCGGGGCGATCGCCACCGGCACGCACGGCACCGGTGCGGCGTACGGCGGCATCGCCACCCAGGTCGAGGCGCTCGAACTGGTGCTGGCCGACGGTTCCGTGGTGACCTGCTCGGCCACCGAGCGGCCCGACCTGTTCGCCGCGGCCCGGGTCAGCCTCGGTGCCCTCGGTATCGTCAGCACCGTCACGCTGCGCACCGAGCCGTCCTTCGTGCTGTCCGCCGAGGAACGCCCGGAGCCGCTCGACGACGTCCTCGACGGGCTCGAGGAGCACATCACCGGCAACGACCACTTCGAGTTCTACTGGTTTCCCTACGGCGCAAAGGCGTTGACCAAACGGAACAACCGGCTGCCGGCCGGTGCCGAGCCGAAACCCCTCGGCGCGGTCCGCCGGTTCTACGAGTACCAGGTGATGGAGAACGCCGCGCTCGGCGCGCTGTGCCGGCTCGGCCGCCGCGTGCCGGGCACGGTGCGGCCGATGGGGCGGCTGATGTCCTCGCTGCTGTCCCCGCGGTCCTACCGCGACACCTCGCACCGGGTGTTCGTCACCAGCCGCGGCGTGCGGTTCGTCGAGTCGGAGTACGCGATCCCGCGCGGGTCGCTCGGCGCGGTGCTCGCCGAGCTGCGGGCGACGGTGCCCGGGCTGGCCGATCCGATCATGCTCCCGGTCGAGGTGCGGGTGGCCGCCGCGGACGACATCTGGCTGTCCACGGGGTACGAAAGGGACTCGGCGTACATCGCGATCCACCAGTACGTGGGAATGCCGTTCCGGACCTATTTCGACCTGTTCGAGTCGATCGCCGGCGCGGTCGGTGGGCGCCCGCACTGGGGCAAGATGCACACTCTGGACGCAGCCGTCCTGCGGGAACGTTATCCGCGTTTCGCCGACTTCGCCGCCGTACGCGCCACCCTGGACCCCGAGGGACGATTCGAAAACCCTTACACCGCAAAGGTTCTGGGCTCAGCTCGCTGAGACGATCTCCAGCGTCCGGCCGACGTCGTCCGATCGGTCCAGTAGCAGGACCACAGTGGCCGCAACCCATTCGCGGCTGACGGAACCGCCGGGAAGCGACTCGGCGACCCGCACCTGGCCGGTGGCCGGTTCGTCGGTGAGCCGGCCCGGCCGCAGAATGGTCCAGTCCAAATTTGTCCGGGCCCGCAGGTCCTCCTCGGCCGCGGCCTTGGCCCGGAGGTAAGCACCGAACACCTCGTCGATACCCGGGTCCTCGGCCCGGTCCAGCCCCATCGCGCTGATCTGAACGTGCCGCCGCACCCCGGCGCGCCCGGCGTCGTCGGCCACCAGCACCGCCGCCGCGTGGTCCACGGTGTCCTTGCGGGCCGCCCCGCTGCCCGGCCCCGCGCCCGCCGCGAACACGACCGCGTCCGCGCCGGCCAACACCTCGGCGACCTGATCAACGGAGGCGTGTTCCAGGTCGAGCACCACGGCCTGGGCACCGGCCGCCGCGAGGTCGTCGACGTGGTCGGGGTTGCGCACGATGCCCACGGGCTCGTCACCCCGCGCGGCCAGCAGCCGGGCCAGCCGCAGCGCGATCTTCCCGTGCCCTCCGGCGATCACCACCCGCATACGGGCGATGCTAGGCGCTACGAGACGGCGGCGCTGGCGAGCAGCTTGTCGTAGGCCAGCTCACTGATCCACCGGTGGATGCCGTCGATCCCGGCGTGCGCCCGCTCGGCTCGGCCGGGCAGGTCCAGGTCGACTGCGGCGTCCGGCTCGGTGCGCACGACGGCCACGCCGTAGGCCCGGGCCCGGGGCAGGCAGTTCACCACGTAGTCGTTGGTCAGCACGACCGAGGTGGGCAGCACCACGGCGGCGTCCCCGTAGCGCAGGAACGGCACCACGTTGGCCAGACCGGTCCGCCAGTGCCGGGCCACCGCGATGGCCCCCACCACGCGCACCGCCGGCTCCGGCACCATGCCGGCGAACTCCGGCCACACCCAGGTGGCCACGCTCGCCCGGTCGGTCACCGGCAATTGCCCCAGGCAGATCCGCTCGGCATGCGCCTCGGTCATCAGCTCGACCACCAGGCACACCCGCCGGCCCAGCAGCCGCATCTCCGGCAGCACCACACCGGACCAGCCGACCTCCTTGGCCGCCGCCACGGCCAGCTCATCGGCCGGCGCGGGCAACTCGACAGGAGGGACGAGTGGAGCCGGCAGCGCCTTGAGGTTCTCGGGAACTGCCGTGCGCCCAGACATGCCGCTCACGAACTCCGCCCTCTCCACTAGCCAGCTTCAACTCGTGTACATGTCCGGCCTACCAGCCATCCCCTTTGGAGTCGCAGACACGAACGCATCCCCTGCGACCGGCGGCATCCCACGCTCGTTAACCGGTCGCCAACCGGCACTTGGACTTCGCCCCGACTGTGCTGCCACTTGGCCGAACCCCCAGACGACCGGCACTAGCCAGAACGGCCCAACAGAGAGTGCAAGAAAAGGACCCCCGGGGGCCGCTGGTCCAAGACCAACGCGCCCAGCGCCGGGTCAGAAGGAGCCAGCACCGTGGGGGTCTGGGGGGTCGCCCCCCAGAAACGAAATCCGAGCCCACCCCGGTCCGCGCTCTCCGCGGACACGAATACCGGTGGGCGAGGGGGGAGTTGAACCCCCACGTCCTTACGGACACACGGACCTGAACCGTGCGCGTCTGCCATTCCGCCACTCGCCCGAGAAGCGGGAGGAAGCCTAGCACGTGCGGTTACCCGGCTTTGCACATCCCGGTGTCCTACTCGCTGTGCACGGATACGATCGACCAAGGAGCACCCACGGGAAGGAGGTCACCATGGGCATCGGCCAGCGGTTGAACCGCAAGCTGGAAGAGGTCGTGGGGAACTCGTTCGCGCGGGTGTTCGGTGGCAACGTCGTGCCCCAGGAAGTGGCACAGGCGCTGCAGCGTGAGAGTGAGCAGAACATCCGTGAACTGGCCGGCGGGCGGCTGCTCGCACCCAACCACTACGTGGTGCAACTGGGCGCGAGCGACCACCAGAACTTCACCGGCGACGAGCAACGGATAACCGCGCTGCTGGCGGACTGTGTGGCGGAGCATCTCGCCGAGCACGGTTGGGACACTTATGGTGACGTCGTAGTCTCCCTGGAGCGCTCCGACGCGCTGCACACCGGACAGTTTCGAACCCGCTCGACCGTCGACCCTGACGTCAAGGCAACCGGCGCCAGGGGTGCGGGCCACCAGGCCAGCACGCGGTCAGCACCACCTCGCAACGCAGGAGACCGATCCATGAGCCAGCCTCCCGGCCACGCGCCAGATGGCGACCCGTACGCCCAGTACGGGTACGGCCAAGGCCCGTACGGCCAAGATCCCAACTACGGTTACGGTCAGCAGCAGGGCGGTTACGACCAGGGCTACGGGCAGCAGCCGGGGTACGGCCAGCAGGGTTACGGCCAGCAGCCCGGGTACGGCCAGCAGCCCGGCGGTTACGACCAGGGCTACGGGCAGCAGCCGGGGTACGGCCAGCAGCCCGGCGGCTATGACCAGGGCTACGGGCAGCAGCCCGGTGGTTACGACCAGGGTTACGGGCAGCAGGGGTACGGCCAGCAGGGCGGCTACCCGCCGCCGGGCGGGGATCCGTACGCCCAGCAGGGCTACGCGCCGCCGGCGGTGCAGACCGGACCGCGCCAGCTCCAGGCCAGCCTGCAGCTCGACGACGGCTCCAACCGCACCTACTCGCTGAAGCAGGGCGGCAACGTCGTCGGCCGGGGTCAGGACGCCGACTTCCGGCTGCCGGACACCGGGGTCTCCCGCCGCCACCTGGAGATCACCTGGGACGGCCAGAGCGCCACGCTCGCCGACCTGGGTTCCACCAACGGCACGACGGTGAACGGCACGCCGGTGCAGACCTGGCAGCTCGCGGACGGTGACGTCGTCCGCATCGGTCACTCCTCGCTGGTGTTCCGCACCCAGGGCTGACCGCCCGGGGTTCCACGAACCACGCCGGCGAGCCGGTGCGGTGTGGTCAGTTGTCTCTTGATCGGCTGGAGCGTTAGCGACCGGTGCCAGAGCTCATCATGCAGCTGACCAGAGCAGGGTTCCTGGCCCTGCTCTGGTTGTTCGTGCTGGCCGCGTTGCGGGTGGTCCGCTCGGACCTGTACGCGGCCGCCGGGCTGCGGGTGGCGATGCCCGGGTTCGGCCGCTCCCGGGCGAAGCGCGGCGGCAAGGCCCCCCGCCAGCTGGTGGTCACCCACGGCGCACTGGCCGGGACCAGGATCGCGCTGGACGGCCGGCCCATCCTGATCGGCCGCGCCGACGACTCGACGCTGGTGCTCGACGACGACTACGCGTCCACCAGGCACGCCCGCATCTCCCTGCGCGGAACCGATTGGTACGTCGAAGACCTGGGCTCGACGAACGGCACGTACCTGGACCGGGCTAAGGTCACGGCACCCCAACGGGTGCCATTAGGCGCCCCGATCCGAATCGGTAAGACGGTGATCGAGCTGCGCTCATGACCCTCGTCCTTCGCTACGCCGCCCGCAGCGACCGGGGCCTGGTCCGCTCCAACAACCAGGACTCCGTGTACGCGGGTCCCCGCCTGCTCTCACTGGCCGACGGGATGGGTGGCCACGCGGCCGGCGAGGTGGCCAGCAAGGTGGTCATCGCCGCGCTCGCCCCACTCGACGACGACGAGCCGGGCGACGACCTGCTCAGCCAGCTCCGCGAGGCGACGCTGAACGGCAACAGCGCGATCGCCGAGCTGGTCTCCGGCGACCCCGAGCTGGACGGCATGGGCACCACGCTCACCGCGATCCTGTTCGCCGGCAGCCGGATCGGCCTGGTGCACATCGGCGACTCGCGCGCGTACCTGCGGCGCAACGGCCAGTTCACCCAGATCACCCACGACGACACGTTCGTCCAGTCGCTGATCGACGAGGGCCGGATCACCGACGACGAGGCGGCCCACCACCCGCAGCGCTCGCTGCTGCTCAAGGCGCTCACCGGGCACGAGATCGAGCCGAACCTGACGATCCGGGAGGCCCGCGCGGGCGACCGCTACCTGCTCTGCTCGGACGGCCTGTCCGGGGTGGTCACGCACGAGACGCTGAGCGAGGCCATCCAGATCGCCGACCCGCAGGTGTGCGCGGACCGGATGATCGAGCTGGCGCTCAAGGGCGGCGGGCCGGACAACGTCACGGTGATCGTGGCGGACGTGGTGGACATCGACTTCGGCGAGGACGCGCCGATCGTCGGCGGCGCGGCCGGCAACAGCTTCGACGAGCAGCCGCCGCCGGACTCGCCCGCGGCCCGCGCCCAGGCGCTCAACCCGCCCCGCCAGCAGCCCCAGCGGATCGAGCCGCCGGAGGAGCCGCCGGACCCGAAAGCCAAGCGCCGCAAGCGAATCCGGCTGTTCGTGATCTTGCTGGTGATCGGCATGCTGGTGGCCGCCGGCGCGGTCGCCGCGGTCATCGCGGTGAACCGGCAGTACTTCGTCGGCGAGGGCGAGAGCGGCGAGATCGCGATCTTCCAGGGGGTGCGCGGCAGCATTCTGGGCATCTCGCTGAACAAGCAGGTGCAGGGCTCCTGCGACCCGAACACCACCTGCGACAAGCGGTACGTGCAGGACCTGCAGCCGGTCGGCCAGGACTCGGTCCGGTCCGGCACGGAGAGCTTCGAGAGCATCAAGGAGGCGCAGGACTTCATCCAGGAGCTGCGCCGCAAGTACACCCTGCCGACCTGCTCGGAGTTCGCCCGCCGGCAGGAGCAGCAGGCCGGCGGCACGACCACCCCCAGCCCGCCGGCGCAGACCACCACCACGACGGAGCCGCCGGACGCGTCCAACTCGGCGGAGGTGCAGCCGCCGCCGGCCAGGACGGAGCCGGTCGAGGGGCAGAACTGCCGCAAGGACAAGGGCGGCGGCTGATGGCACAGCCGGCAGCCCCGGTGGCGGTGGCGGCGGGGCCGGGTAACGCCCCGCCGGACAGGTCGGCTCCGACCAGGCGCGGCACCGAGCTGTCCATGCTGGCCTTCGCCGCCGGGCTGGTCACCGGCGCGCTGATGCTCGTCGAGGCGAACCAGGAACAGCAGCTGACCCTGCGCATCGTCTGGTACGGGCTGGCTTACCTGGCGCTGTTCGGCGTGGCGCACGCCGCGGTGCGGGCCTGGGCGCCCTACGCCGACCCGCTGATCCTGCCGTGCGTGGCGCTGCTCAACGGCCTGGGCCTGGTCATGATCTACCGGCTGGACCTGGCCTACTCGGAGCGCGCGCTGGCGGCCAACCGCGAGATCAACAACCAGGTGCCCAAGCAGATCCTGTGGACCACGATCGCGCTGGTGCTGTTCCTGGTGGTGCTCAAGGTGTTGAACGACCACCGCACGCTGACCCGCTACGGCTACACCTTCGGCCTGGTCGGCCTCGTCATGCTGGCCCTGCCGGCGATGCTGCCCGGAGTGATCGCGCCGACCATCAACGGCGCCAAGATCTGGCTGCGGATCGGGATCTTCTCCATCCAGCCCGGGGAGTTCGCCAAGATCCTGCTGCTGGTGTTCTTCGCCGCGTTCCTGGTGTCCAAACGCGACCTGTTCATGGCGGCCGGGCGCCGGGTGGCCGGGGTGGACCTGCCGCGGGCCCGGGACCTCGGGCCGATCGTGGTCGCCTGGGCGGTCTCGGTCGGCGTGCTGATCTTCGAGAAGGACCTGGGCACCTCGCTGCTGTTCTTCGGCGTGCTGCTGGTGATGCTGTACGTGGCCACCGAACGGATCATCTGGGTGGTGGTCGGCCTGATCATGTTCGCCGGCGGCTGCGTCCTGGCCTACCAGGCGTTCGGCCACATCCAGTTGCGGGTGCACAACTGGCTGGACCCGTTCGCCGACTACGACGGCGGTGGCTACCAGATCGCCCAGTCGCTGTTCGGGCTCGGCACCGGCGGGGTGGGCGGCACCGGCCTCGGCGCCGGGCGGCCGGACATGGTGCCGCTGGCCAACAGCGACTTCATCACCGCGGCGATCGGGGAGGAGCTCGGCTTCATCGGCCTGGCCGCGCTGCTGCTGGTGTACACGCTGCTGGCGATGCGCGGCATGCGCAGTGCCCTGGCGGTGCGGGACACGTTCGGCAAGCTGCTCGGCGGCGGCCTCTCCTTCGCCTTGATCATGCAGGTGTTCGTGGTGGTCGGCGGCGTCACCAAGCTGATCCCGCTGACCGGCATCACCGCGCCGTTCCTGTCCGCCGGCGGTTCCTCGCTGCTGGCCAACTACGTGCTGGTGGCCCTGCTGCTGCGGATCTCCGACGCGGCCCGCCGCCCGCACGCCGGGTCGCGGCCGCGGATCGTCCCGCAGACGCCGATCGCCGAGGCGCACACGGTCATGGTCGAGCGGCCGGAGGAGCGACCCGAGTCATGAACACACCGCTTCGCCGGGTCGGCCTCGCCATGCTGGCCATGATCATCCTGTTGCTGGCCAACGCCACCTACATCCAGATCGTCAAGGCCGACGACTACCGCAGCGACAGCCGCAACAACCGGGTGCTGTACGAGGAGTACGCCCGGCAGCGCGGCCGGATCCAGATCCAGTCCCAGTACGGCGGGCAGATCATCGCCAACGTCTCCCCCACCAACGACCGGCTGCGCTACCGGCGGCAGTACCCGAACCCGCTGGTGTACGCCCCGGTGACCGGCTTCTACTCGGTGCGCTACGGCGCCACCGGGCTGGAGCGCGCCGAGGACTCGATCCTCAACGGCTCGGACGACCGGCTGTTCGTCCGCCGGCTCTCCGACCTGATCACCGGCCGGGACCCGCGCGGCGGCAACGTCGTGGTGACCATCAACCCGCAGGCGCAGCAGGCCGCCTACGACGCGTTGACCGCCAAGGACTTCAACGGCGCGGTGGTGGCCCTGCGCCCGCAGACCGGCGAGATCCTGGCCATGGTGAGCACGCCCTCGTTCGACCCCAACACGCTGGCCGCGCACGACGCCGAGGACCAGGAGAAGGCCTACAACCAGGTCCGGGACGCGAACGCGCCGCGCAAGCCGCTGCTGAACCGGGCCATCGCGGAGAACTACTTCCCCGGCTCCACGTTCAAGCTGGTGGTCGCCGCGGCCGCGCTGGAGGACGGCAAGGACAAGAACACCCAGCTCACCGGCGCCAACGGGATCAACGTGATCAACGGGCAGCCCTGCCAGGCAGGCGCCAACGAGTCCACCTGCCTGGCCAACTTCGGCAACAAGACCTGCGGCAACAGCGGCGGCGGCAACGTCAGCATGGAGACCGCGCTGCAGTTCTCCTGCAACACCGCTTTCGCCCAGCTCGCCCACGACCTCGGCGAGGACAAGATCCGGGAGCAGGCGCGCCGGTTCGGCATCGGTGAGGCCGACCTCACGATCCCGATGCCCGTGGTGCAGTCCTGCATCGGGCCGCGGACCGGCGGCAACTGCCTCAACGTGGTGGACGGGCCGGCCCTCTACCAGACCGGCATCGGGCAGCGCGACGTGCGGCTGACCGCCATGCAGAACGCCGAGATCGTCGCCACCATCGCCAACGGCGGCGAGCGGATGCGTCCCCAGCTGATCAACCAGGTGCTCGCCCCGGACCTGGACACGATCTCCAGCCTCGAGACCGACCGGGTGGACCGGGCGATGTCCGAGCGCAACGCCGCGACGCTGCGCGACATGATGAAGCTGTCCGAGGAGCACACGGTCGGCGGCACCCCGAACAACAACCCGGTGATCGCGTCCAAGACGGGCACCGCGGAGACCGGTTCCGACCCGAAGAACACGCCCCCGTTCGCCTGGTACGTGGCGTTCGCGCCGGCCGACCAGCCGAAGATCGCCGTGGCCGTGGTGGTGGAGAGCAAGGACGAGGCGGCCACCGGCGGCCGGCTGTCCGCCTCGATCGGGCGGGCCACCATCCGGGCCGCCCTCGCCGGGGGGATCTGAACGATGCTGACGTCGGGGCAGCTCCTCGCCGACCGGTACCGGTTGGCGCGGCGCATCGCGGTCGGCGGCATGGGCGAGGTGTGGGAGGCCGCAGACACCCGGCTGGACCGCCGGGTCGCGGTGAAGGTGCTCAAGCCGGAGCTGTGCGGGGACGCGGAGTTCCTGCACCGGTTCCGCACCGAGGCCCGCACCACCGCCTCGCTCAACCACCCCGGCATCGCCGCGGTGCACGACTATGGCGAGACCGCGGGCGTGGTGGACGGCCCGAAGGACACCGCCTACCTGGTGATGGAACTGGTCGAGGGCGAGCCGCTGGCGGCGATTCTGGCCCGGGAGCGGCGGATCAACGCCGAGCGCACGCTCGACATCCTGGAACAGGCCGGAACCGCCCTGCAGGCCGCGCACGAGCGCGGGTTCGTGCACCGGGACGTCAAGCCCGGCAACATCCTGATCACGCCGAGCGGTCAGGTGAAGCTGACCGACTTCGGCATCGCCAAGGCCGCGGACGCCGCCCCGGTCACCCGCTCCGGCATGGTCATGGGCACCGCGCACTACATCGCCCCGGAGCAGGCGCTCGGGCACGAGGCGGAACCGGCCAGCGACGTGTACTCGCTCGCCGTGGTCGGCTACGAGTGCCTCGCCGGGCACCGCCCGTTCCTGTCCGAGAACGCGGTGACCGTGGCGATGATGCACATCCGGGACCTGCCGCCGCCGCTGCCGCCCGACGTCCCGCCGCATGCCCGCGCGGTGATCGAGGCCACCCTGATGAAGGACCCCCGGCAGCGCTACGGCAGCGGCGCGGAGTTCGCCGCCGCGGTGGCCGCCGTACGTGCCGGAATGCCGTTACCCGCGCCGTCCGGCCGCCCGCTGGCCCGGGTGTATCACACTGGCGCTACGCCATCGAGCCAGGAATTCAGACACGGTCCTCCGACCGGGACACACCCGCGGATCACCCCGCTCGGCCCGCCCAGCCTGCCGGGCATGCCGCCCAGCGGGCCGTTTCCGATGGGTCCGCCCCCGCGGCGGCGTAACCGCACGTGGTTGTGGGTGCTCCTGGCGGTGTTGATCGCCGCCTTGATCCTGCTCGCCGCGTTGGGGATCCCCGCGATGTTGCGGTCGCGTGACTCGTCGGATAATCAGGACAACCCCGGGCCGGGTTCATCCGTCACCAGTCCGGGGGAGAATGCCGAGCCGGGCGGGCCACCCCGCCAGTCCGGCTTCCCCCGATCACCGGGAGCGAAGCCGGGGCGCCTGATCACTGTCGACCCGGCGCGGTATCTGGACCACCCGGCGACCTTCGCCGTCATGGAGTTGTCCAATGCCGGACTGAACACCACAGTGGTGACCCCCGCCGGGGTGGCGCCACAGGACCTGAGCACCTGTGTTGTCACCGAGGTAACGCCGGCCGGTGGGGCGCCGATCGGTTCCCAGGTGACCATCCGGTGCCGACCCAACGCACCACCTGGCTGAACCTCCGCTTGTCGGAGCGGGAAAACCGGCATGATGGGACGCACGTCAAGACGAGGAGCTGAGACGGCCCACCGATGACCACACCGCGACTGCTATCCAACCGCTACGAGCTGGGCGAGACACTCGGTTACGGCGGCATGTCCGAGGTTCACCGAGGTCGCGACGTCCGCCTCAGCCGCGAGGTCGCGGTGAAGGTCCTGCGCGCCGACCTGGCCCGCGACCCTCAGTTCCAGGAGCGGTTCAGACGCGAGGCGCAGAACGCCGCGGCCCTGAACCATCCTGCGATCGTCGCGGTCTACGACACCGGCGAGACCCGCACCAGCTACGGCCCGCTGCCCTACATCGTCATGGAGTACGTGGACGGCCGGACGCTGCGGGACATCGTGAAGACCGAGGGCCCGCTGCCCGGCCAGCGCGCCATGGAGATCATGGCGGACGTCTGCGCCGCGCTGGACTTCAGCCACCGGCACGGGATCGTGCACCGGGACGTCAAGCCGGCCAACGTGATGATCACGAAGAGCGGCGCGGTCAAGGTGATGGACTTCGGCATCGCGCGCGCGGTGGCCGACGGGCAGGCCGCGGTCACGCAGACCGCCGCGGTGATCGGCACCGCGCAGTACCTGTCGCCGGAGCAGGCCCGCGGCGAGGCGGTGGACGCCCGCAGCGACGTGTACGCCGCCGGGTGCGTGCTGTTCGAGCTGCTCACCGGTGAGCCGCCGTTCACCGGTGACTCCCCGGTCGCGGTGGCCTACCAGCACGTCCGGGAGGACCCCAAACCGCCGTCTGCGCTGAACCCGAGGGTGAACCCGGCGCTGGACGCCGTGGTGCTCAAGGCGATGGCCAAGGGTGCGGCCAACCGCTACCAGTCCGCCGCCGAGATGCGCACCGACCTGGTGCGGGTGCTGTCCGGGC
Source organism: Actinophytocola sp. (assembly GCF_036002505.1). Lineage (GTDB taxonomy): Bacteria > Actinomycetota > Actinomycetes > Mycobacteriales > Pseudonocardiaceae > DASYTH01. The sequence continues at coordinate 17,329 of NZ_DASYTH010000195.1, forward strand.
AGCGGCCGCTGGCGCCGATGGTGATGACCGAGGAGCTGCGCACCGCGGTGATGTCCGCCGGGCGCCCGCAGCCGGAGCTGCCACGCGGCCGGCACCGCCCTGCGGCGCTGGCCGACGACTACGACGCCTACGACCCGTACGCCGACGAGGAGGAGGACCGCCGGCGCCGGCGGCGCAAGGCGTGGATGATCGCCCTGATCACGATCCTCGCGCTGGCCCTGGTCGGCGTCATCGCCTGGCTGGCCACCCTGGTGTTCGGCAAGACCGACACCCCGGGCGACAAGGTCACCGTGCCCAACGTGATCGGGCAGACCCAGTCCGAGGCGCAGCGGGTGCTGCGCGAGCAGGGGTTCAGCAACGTCACGGTGCAGGCGGTGCCGTGCCAGGCGGCCGCGGACGGCTCGCCGGGGCCGTGCGGTCCGGAGAACATCGGCAAGGTGCTCAACACCGAACCGGCGCCCAACAGCAGCGTCAGGAAGTCCGACAAGGTCACGCTGCAGGTCGGCGGCCAGCCCGACAAGGTCTCCGTCCCCGACGTCAAGGGCTTGTCGCAGCAGGACGCCACCAAGAAGCTGACCGACGCCAAGCTCACCGTCACGGTCAACCCGCAACAGATCGAGACCGATGATGACAAACTCATCGGCAAGGTGGCCGACCAGAGCCCACCCGGTGGCCAGTCGGTCAACGTGGGCAGCGCGGTCACGATCACCATCGGCAAGTCCGCCAACACGGTCACCGTGATCAACGTGATCGGCCAGGACGTCAACACGGCCAAGTCCAACCTGGAAGGCATCGGCCTGAAGGTCCAGGTCAACGAGGTCTCCTCGGACCAGCCCGCCGGCAAGGTGATCGACCAGAACCCCAAGAGCGGCAAGGTAAAGCCGGACACCACGGTGACGCTGAGCGTCTCCAAGGGCGACCAGCAAAAGATCAAGATGCCCGACCTGACCGGCCAGACCGTCAACGACGCCCAGCAGATCCTCCGCCAACGCGGCTGGACCGGTCAGTTCAACCAGATCGACGACCCCCAGTGCAACGTCACGGAGGTCAACAAGATCACCGACCAGCAGCAGCGGCCGAACTCGGACATCACCCCCGACGAGACCGTCGGCATCCAGGTCTGCAAGCGCGCCACCCAATAGTGCCTAGGTAACCATGTTGGCGTCTCACGTCACTGTGTTGGCGTGCCACGTCGTCGTGTTGGCTTGTGGCGTGGGTGTGTTGGCTGGTGACGACGACGTCGGACACCGCTGACGGCGACGCCACCACACGTTCGGCCAACACGGCGACGCCACGGGCCAACACGGCGACGTCAGAAGCCAACACACCGACCGGGCTGGGTGGCGCCTCAGGTGTGCGCGGCCTCGGCGAGGGTGCGCATGGCGGTTTCCAGTTCGACCACGCGGTGTTCGTCGACGGGGTGGCCGCAGGCGGTGAGCCAGTTGGCGAGCATGCGGTGGCCGCCCTCGGTGAGCACGGACTCGGGGTGGAACTGGACGCCCTCGACCGGGAGCTCGCGGTGGCGCATGGCCATCACCACGCCGGACTCGGTGCGGCCGGTGACCTCGAACTCGGCGTCCGGGATCGTCTCCGGGAGCACGGTGAGCGAGTGGTAGCGGGTGGCGGTGAACGGATCGGGCAGCCCGGCGAGTACCCCCGCGCCGGTGTGGTGCACCAGGCTCACCTTGCCGTGCCGTAGCTCCGGCGCGCGGTCCACGGTCGCCCCCCAGGCCACGCCGATCGCCTGGTGGCCCAGGCACACGCCGAGCACCGGCAGCCGGGCGTCCGCGCAGCGCTTGATCACGTCGATGCTCACGCCGGCCCGCTCCGGGGTGCTCGGGCCGGGGCTGACCAGCACGCCACCGAACCCGGCCAGTGCGTCCGGCCCGGACAGCGCCGGGTCGTCGTTGCGCCGCACCGTGCACTCGGCGCCGAGCTGGGCCAGGTACTGGACCAGGTTGTAGACGAAGCTGTCGTAGTTGTCGACGACCAGTACGCGCATGGCCTCAACGTACTGGCCGCGGCAAACGAGAAGCCGCTGCCCGGGAGGTCCGGCCACTCGGGCAGACCTCGCGCCTCATCGGCCCCTCATGAACCGGTCGCCCGATACGAACGTGTCTCTGCTGAGGGTGTGCGATTCGGGGAGGGAAACCGTTGCGGAAGCTTGCCGTGCTGACCGTGGCCGCGGGGTGCCTGCTGGGTTCCGCGCCGGCCGCGAGCGCCGCGGCGCCGGTTGACGAGGCTACCGCGGCGCTGCGGACCACGTCGGTGTACCTGGCGCCGGCCGCGAACCGGAACCTCGACGTCGAGGCCGTCCGCCGGGCCATCGGCAACGAGCCGATCAAGATCGCGATCATCCCCCGGATCGATAGCGTCAACGACGTGGCCGTGCTGCCCCGGCAGATGGCCGCCGCGTTGCCCGGCAACACCATCGGGGTGATCTCCGGGCGGTACTTCTACGCCGGCTCCGAGGTGGTCTGCGCGGGCGCCGCCGGCCGGGCCGCGGCGGACGCGATCAACGGCAACGAGGCGGCGCTGGACGCCAACAACACCCCGGACAACCCGAGCGACCTGACCAAGCCGGTGAGCGACTTCGTGGCCGCGGTCAAGGCCGCGCCGAAGTGCCCGACCGAGGCCGGCCGGCTCGACCGGTACGCCGACCAGCCGGGTGGCGGCGCGGCCGTGGCCGGCCCGGACGACACGGCGACCGTGCTGCCCTGGGTGCTCGGCGGCATCGGGCTCGGCGTGCTGGTCGTGGCCACGCTGGTGCTGCTCACCCGGCGGCGCACCCGCGGCACCGCCACACAGCACCGGGACGAGGCGCACACGCTGGTGCGCCAACTCGGCGAGGAGCTGGCCGAGCTCCCCGAGGAGGGCGACGCCCGCGCCGAAGCGGCCGCCAAGCACGGCGAAGCCGAGGCGATCCTGGTCAGCGCCACCACCGACGAGCAGTTCGCGGCCGCCCGGCAGGCCGCCCTTGACGGACTCACCGCCGCCCGGAACGCCCGCGCGGCCTGGACCGGAGGTAGGTAGCCGTGGTCAAGCAACTCACCCCACGGGCGCGGGATGCCGCACAGCGCAAGGTCAACCGGATCACCATCGGGATCATCGCGGCGAGCATCGCGGCGACCGCCGGCATCGGCGCCGGGATCGCGGTGGCCGCGCCGCCGCCCAAGCAGAACAACAAGACCGACTACGGCCAGAAGACGAAGACCAAGCCGGCCACCAAACCGACGAACGCCGGCCAGGCGCAGCCGCCGGTCAACGACAAGCCGGAGAGCTCCAGCGGCGACGAGACGACCACGTCGGGTGGATCATGAGCGACGTCAGCTTCCCCGCCCTCGGCACCACCGCGCACCTGCTGGTGACCGAACCGGCCATGCTGGCCACGGCCGAGGCGCTGCTCCGTGAGTTCCTCGACGACCTCGACCTGGCGTGCAGCCGTTTCCGGCCCGACTCCGCACTGTCCACTGTAAACAGTCAAGGTGGCGGGTCCGATGTGGACCCGGTGCTGTTTGCCGCGCTCGAGGTCGCACTCCAGGCCGCCCGGGACACCGACGGCCTGGTCGACCCGGCGCTCGGCCGGTGCCTGGTCGCGCTCGGCTACGACCGCGACTTCGGCTCTGTGCCAAAGGCTTCCCGGCGCCGGGTCCGTCCACTTCGGCCGGTTGCGACCTGGCGGGAGATCACCCTGGACGCGTCGGCCCGGTCGGTCACCCTCCCCGCGGGGGTTCAGCTCGATCTCGGCGCGACCGCGAAGGCCTGGGCCGCGGACGTGGCCGCCCGGGAGATCGCCGGGCGGCTCGACTGCGGCGTGCTGGTGAACCTCGGCGGCGACCTGTCGATCGCCGGGCCGGCACCGGCGGGCGGCTGGGGCGTGCGGGTCACCGCGGACCACCGGATCAGCACCGGCGGCCAGGTGGTCGCCCTGCGCTCCGGGGGCCTGGCGACGTCCAGCACCACCGCGCGCACCTGGAAGCGCGCCGACGAGGTGCTGCACCACGTGCTGGATCCGGCGACCGGCCTGCCGGCCCAACGGATCTGGCGCTACGTCTCGGTGGCCGCGGCCGACTGCGTCACCGCGAACACCGCGGCCACCGCCGCGCTCATCCTCGGCCACCGCGCCCCGGAATGGCTGGGCGAAAGGGATCTGGCCGCCCGGCTGGTCGCCGCCGACGGCTCGGTCACCGCGATCGCCGGCTGGCCCCACGAAGCAGAACTATCCACTGTGGAGGTAGCGTGATCACCGCCGCGCCGCTGATCAGCGAAAGCTCCTACTGGTACCTGACAAGGGCCAGCGGGTTCGTCTCGCTCGTCCTGTTCTCCGTGGCGTTCACGCTCGGTCTGCTCACCGCGGGTCGGGTCGTCTCGCCGCGCTGGCCCCGGTTCGTCACCGAGAGCCTGCACCGCAGCGTCTCGCTGGTCGCGGTGTGCCTGATGGTCCTGCATGTGGTCACGATCCTGCTCGACCGCTACGTCAAGATCGAGCTTCAGGACGCGTTCGTCCCGTTCGTCTCGGCGTACCTGCCGTTCTGGGTCGGCCTCGGCGCGACGGCCTTCGACGTGATCATCGTGCTGGTGCTGACCAGCCTGCTGCGCACCCGGCTCAACCGGTTCTGGTGGCGCGCCGTGCACTGGCTGGCCTACCTCGGCTGGCCGATCGCGCTCGGGCACACGATCGGCATCGGCACCGACCGGCTCTGGGTGCTCGGCGTGGTCGCCGCGTCCGTGCTGATGGTGCTGACCGCCGGCGTGTACCGGGTGACCGGCTGGCGGCGCGTGGCAGTCAGGAGACCGTTGTGAGCACACCCCAACTCGTCCACTACGACGGCCGGCCCCGGCTGCTGAGCGGCTGGCTGACCACCGGCCGGCCGGCCGCCCTCGGCGAGCACGCGACGGTGCACGGCCAGTTGCCGCTCCAGGTCGTGCCGCAACTGATCGACATGGTCGGCCGGGCCGGCCTACGCGGGCGCGGCGGCGCCTGGTTCCCCACCGGCCGAAAACTGGCCACGGTGGCGAGGAACGGCCGCGACGCCGGCGGCACACACGTGATCGTCAACGGGGCGGAGAGCGAACCCGCCGCAGGCAAGGACAAACTGCTGCTGCGCGCGGTCCCGCACCTGGTGCTGGACGGCGCGGAGCTGGCTGCGCTCGCGGTCGGCGCGAAGAAGGTGACCGTGTGCGTGCACCGCGGCACCGGCCTCGGCCAGGGGATCGCCGCGGCCATCGCCGAGCGGGCCGCGAACAACTGGGGCGGCAAGGCGATCGGCCTGACCGTCGAGGTGATGGAGCCGCCGCGCTGGTACGTCTCCAGCGAGTCCACGGCGCTGGCCAGCTGGGTCGGCGGCGGCGAGGGCAAACCGCGCGACGTGTCCACGTACAAGGCGGGCGTCGGCGGCAAACCGACCCTGGTGTCCAACACCGAGACGTTCGCCCATCTCGGCCTGATCGCCCGGCACGGCCCGGACTGGTTCCGCCTGGCCGGCACCGGCGACGCCCCGGGCACGGCGCTGTTCACGGTCAGCGGCGCGGTCCGCGCGCGCGGCGTCTACGAGCTTCCGGTCGGCGCCACCGGCAACGACATCCTGCGGGTGGCCGACGGCACCACCGAGCCGCTGCAGGCCGTGCTGCTGGGCGGCTACGGCGGCGCCTGGGTGATCCCGAGCGTTCTCGGGGTGCCGTTCACGCCGGAGGCGCTCAAGCCCTGGGGGGCCTCGCCGGGCGCCGGCGTGGTGGTCGCCCTGCCGGCCGGCGCGTGCGGGTTGGTGGAGACCGTCCGGGTGGCCGCCTGGCTCGCCTCGCAGAACGCCCGCCAGTGCGGCCCGTGCTTCAACGGCCTGCCGTCGATCGCCGACGACCTGGCCCGGGTCACCTGGGCGCGGGACCGGGTTGCCCTGGACCGCCTGCGGTTCCGCATGGGCATGGTGAACAAGCGCGGCGCCTGCGCGCATCCGGACGGCGTGGTCATGCTCGTGGACAGCGCGCTGCGGGTGTTCGGCGGCTGCGTCGAGCACCATCTCGCCGGCCGCGGTTGCCCGGGCCTCTACCGGCCGCCGATGCTGCCGGTTCCGGCCCCGCCGAACGTGAGCGAGGGATGGCGATGAGCGGGCCGGCGGTGTCTGGACTGACGAGCAGCGCAGGGAGCGAGCGCCAGCGAGCGACCGAGCAGCGCAGGAGGGAAGACACCGCGTCAAGGCCCGCTCCCGCGAGCGGAGCGAGCCGATTGGACACAGCATGAGCGAACGCCTGCACGTCAACATGATCGAGTGCGATGGCCACGGGTTGTGCGCGGAGCTGGTGCCCGAGCTGATCGGGCTGGACGAGTGGGGCTACCCGGTGATCTCGCCCGATCCCGTGCCGCGGAACCTCTCCCGGCACGCCAAGCGGGCTGTCACGCTCTGCCCGATGCTCGCCCTGAAGCTGGACGCCGGCCGCCAGAAGTAGGCGCGATCACTGGGTCGTGACCTCGTTGAACGGCAGAAGTGGCTCCAGCCAAGGGAAAACCACGAACATCAGCAAGGCCACCACGCCGGCGACCAGGACCACCGCGGTGCCGATGCGGACCGCCAGCGGGCCGGGCAGGTGCCGCCAGATCCAGCCGTACATCAGCTTTCCTTCATCTCGGGCGGCGGTTGGTTGGCGGGCAACCGATCCTTCGGGTGCTGGTCGACGAGCCGGGCGTGGATGATCAGCCGCTGCTTGGCGGAGAACTTCGGGTGGCAGGTGGTCAGCGTGAGCAGCGGCTCCTGCGAGGACTTGGCGAGCTTCGCGTTCGGCTTGTGCGGAATCGACGCGATCACCGAGCCGTCGGTCGGCTTCACGATCTCCATGCCGACCGTCTGCGTGTAGTCCGCCGGGATCGGGTCGACCTCCTGCACCCGCCCCTCGGACCCGACCACGTTGCAGTGCGGCTTGGACGTCTTGAGCTGCGCCCAGTTCTTCACCTCGCCGGACATCGGCAGCACGCGGTAGACGTACCAGCTGGTCTTGGTTTCGACGAGGATCGAGTCGCAGGACGTGAGCAGGTCCAGGTCGTTGAACGGGGCGCCCTTGCCGACCCGGTGCCCGGCGACGGCGAAGTTGCCCGGCTCGCCGGGATAGGCGGTGTCGGTGTAGTGCCCCGGCCCCACCTCGAGCGACTTCTCCGTGGTGCCCTCGACGATCGTGAAGTGGTAGTCCGGCCCGAACGAGGGGATGTAGAGCTTGGCGAAACCGTCGCCTTCCTTGAGCCCCTCGAAGTGATCGACCCGCTGCGGGTCCTCCTTGCCGACGGTCCACTGGTCGTCCAGCGCCGCGGTGGCGTCGCGCTGCTTGCCGGCGGAGAGCCAGTCCGTCACGTACACCTCGTAGACCACGAACAGCAGCAGCACCACGCCGAGCGTGATCAGCACCTCGCCGACGGTTCGAACCACCGTGCGCACCGGGTCCGGGCGGGCACCCCGGCGGCCCCGGCGGGGCGCGGGAACATCCGGGCCGGTCAGGGCCCCGGAGATGTGCCCAATACCCTGGCGGGTGTCCTCGACACTGCCCACGCGTCCTCCCGGCGAAGCGCTCACCCTATGCTCTAGTGGTTCGTCGGCCTGCTCGGTTACGTTAACGTGTTGAGTCAGGCTCCATAGTCAGGTGAGGACTCTCGATGCCCAAGTCCAAGGTCCGCAAGAAGGATGTATACACCGCACCGGCCGATCGCCGGACGCCGGTGAAGGTGAAGTCGGCCGGACCGTCCCACCCGATCTACGTCGCGGTGATGCTCGCCGTGATGATCCTCGGCCTGGCCTGGCTGGTGGTCAACTACATCGCCGGCGAGAAGGTCCCGGTCATGAAAGACCTGGGCAACTGGAACTTCGCCATCGGCTTCGCGCTGATGATCGGCGGGCTGCTGATGACCATGCGGTGGCGCTGACCGTTTGTTTTCGCGCCGCCGGTTATTCATACCGATACGGCCATTCAGCGTAGCGTCACTGAAACACACGGCTGTAACTCATCCCCAGTGTGGACAACCCCTGTGGACAACCAAGCCCTGCCCGAAACCCGTTCCTGGGCGCCGATTCCGGCCCTGGTAGGCCTCGCGTGGGTGCTGGCCGCCGGAGTGGTCGGCTGGGTGCTGCTGACCGATGACGCGCCGGGCCGGCTGCTGCTCGGCGTCGTCGCGCTGGTGCTGTTCCTGCTCGGCCTGTTCGGCACCGTGGCCCGGCCCCGGCTCGCCGCCGACCAGACCGGGATCACCGTGCGCGGGCTGCTCAGCCGGCGGCGCTGGGCCTGGGCCGAGGTGAACGTGCGGCTGGCGCACACCCGGCGGTTCGGCCGGGTGGTGACCACGATCGAGCTCGACGCCGACCCGGACCTGGTCGTACTGGGCCGGCTCGACCTCGGCGCCGACCCGGTCGACGTGATGGACGCGATCCTCGCGCTGCGAACCTGATCAGTGGCAGCCGAACTGCGCCGTGCAGAACAGCTCGCTGAGCTGGGCGCCCCGCACCATCGCCAACCCGATCAGCGCCGCGGCGAGGGCCAGCAAGGTGCCGGCCTGCCAGGCGTTGCGGGACCGGCGCGGCGGGTACACCATCGCCGCCGTCGCGATCGCGCCCACGACCAGGCCACCCAGGTGACCCAGGAGCGAGATCCCGGGCAGCGTCACGCTCATGAACACGTTGATGGCGATGATGCCCAGTGCCGGCCCGGGATTGAGCTTGAGCCGGAAGGTCACCACCGCGATGCCGCCCATCAGCCCGAACACCGCACCGGACGCTCCGGCCACCGCCGAGTTCACGTCCCCGAACAGGAACACCGCCACCCCGCCGCCGAGCAGCGACACCAGATACACCGCGGTGAACCGCAGCCGCCCGAGAATCGGCTCGAGATCCCGGCCGAGGATGTACAGCGCGATCATGTTCAACGCGATGTGCACCGGCCCGAAATGCAGGAACCCGGACGTGAACAGCCGCCACCACTCGCCGTCGGCGACGACCCCCGGGGCGAGGTACCAGTCCAGGAACAGCCGGCTGTTCTCGTTGTGCCCCACGCTTTGCGCCTGGTACGCGGTGACGGCGAAGACCACCAGGTTCAGCGCCACCAGCACCGGCATGACCACGAGCCGCTGCGTCGGCTGGGCGCCGGCGACGGTGGTTCCCCGCCGTACGGCGCTCCGGCCCTCGTTCACGCAGTCCACGCACTGGTAGCCGACCGACGCCTCGCGCAGGCACTCCGGGCAGGCCGGGCGGTCACACCGGGTACACCGCAGTCCCGTCGGCCGGTCCGGGTGCCGCGCGCAGCTCGGCATCGCCGCCTGCGTCCCCCAGGATTGCGGCGGTTCCGGCGGAGTGCTCAATTGGACCAGCACCTCGCAAGCTCGGTGCCGGCAACCCTCTCGCCTCGCAAGCTCGGCGACAGGGCGGTACCTATTGGCTCGCTCGCAAGCTCACTCACTAGCCCTCGGACTTCTCGATGGTGATCCGCTCGATCACGACGTCCTTGACCGGCCGGTCGGCCTTGGTCGCGGCGCGTGCGATCTCATCAACCACGGTACGCGAATCCTGGTCGGCGACCTCGCCGAAGATCGTGTGCTTGAAGTTGAGCCAGGTCGCCGGCGCCACCGTGATGAAGAACTGCGAGCCGTTCCGGTTCGGCTGGCCGGGGTTGGCCATCGCCAGCAGGTACGGCCTGTTGAACTGCAGCTCCGGGTGGAACTCGTCGGCGAAGTTGTACCCGGGCCCGCCTCTGCCGGTACCGGTCGGGTCGCCGCCCTGGATCATGAACCCGTCGATCACCCGGTGGAAGATCGACCCGTCGAAATAGGGGCCGGTCTGCGCGCCCTTGGCGTTGGCCGGGGAGTACTCCTTCGTGCCCTCGGCGAGGCCCACGAAGTTCGCCACGGTTTTGGGTGCGTGATCAGGGAAAAGGTTCAGCCGGATAGCACCCTGCGTGGTGTGCAGGGTGGCCGCCACTTTCATCCCAACGAAGGAACCGCTGCTGTCTGCCACCTGGTCATCGTGCCATCTTGGGCAGGATTGCCCGGCAGGGGGCACGATGGAAACGTCCCACTGAGCCACTGGAGCACACGATGGACGAGGTGAAGTCGATGACTCGGGCCGGAGAGACGGTCGGCAAGGCCGTCGCGGCCGGCCTGGATGTGATGCGCCGGGCCGGTCACGCCGGCGCCGAGGCGACCGCACGGGCCGCGCACGCCGCCGAGCACAAGCTGACCGAACACGGCGTCGGCCCCCAGCAACTGGGCGAGGCGCTGGCGGAAGGCGCCCAGGTCGCCCGCGACGAGATGGCCAAGACCACCCGCCGGGCGCGCCGCCGGCTCGCCCGCACCGCCAAGCACACCCGCAAGGAACTGGCCAAGGCGGCCAAAGACGCCCGCAAGGAAGCGGCAACGGTCAAGGCCAAGACCAGAAAGGTCGCCGCCACAACCAAGAGCGAGCTCAAGGCTGCGGCCAAAGCCGGCAAGAAGGCCGCCGCCAAGGAATCGGGCCACCGGCGCCGCCGCTGGCCCCTCCTCGTGCTGGCCGTCGGCATCGGCGCGAGCGTCGCCTACCTGCGCCGCTCGAAGTCCGAGCCCATCCCCTCCGCCCCGGAGCCCCGCGCACCCGAGGCCGAGCCCAGGGCGGCGACCCCGCGCCCCGAGTCCGAGGAATCCGAGAAGAGCCAGCACAACGGGCAGACCAAGCCCAAGCCGGCCACCCGCCCGAACTAGCAAGTGCGCTGAAGGCGTCGTTCCTCGCGCTGGCCGTGCGGAACGACGCCTTCACCGCATCCAGAGTCAGAGCGCCAACGCGGCAATGGTCTGCTCCGCCACCCGCTTGGCCTTGATCGTCTGCTTCTGGTTCGTCGTGATCACGACCGCCGACTTCTCCTTCGCCACGGCGAACACGGCCCCGGTGCTGGTCGACTGCGAACCACCCGCCCAGCCGTCCGCCAGGGTCGCCGGATCGGCCGTGCTCACCGGCGCCACCTTGTCCACCAACGCCTTCGCACTGCCCGCGTCCCCCACATACACCTGCACGCTCAGCTGGATCTTCCCGTCCGACCGGTAGAAGAAGCACGCCGGATGCGGCTTGTCCGCCGACACCCGCACCTTCCCCACCCGCTGCCCGTTCGCATCAGCGACGTACGCACTCTCCAGGTAAGGACACTTCGCCTCGACCCCCGGCACCGGATTCGCCGGCGGCACCGCACTGGTGGTCGGCACGGTCGTCTCCGGCGCACTCGCAGGCGGCACCTCCGGCTGCGCGGCCGGCTTGGCGGTACATGCCGCCAGCCCGGCCACCAGGCAGCCCATCATGATCACGGCTCGTCGACCCATAGCGCCGCACAGTCAACCAGATCCGTGATGGACCTCAAACATGGTAGAGTTTTTATAACTCACGGGTGGAGGTGGCGTGGCTGCACCGGCGATTGCGGTGTACAAGGACGATGACGCACCGCGCATGCTCGCCTCGCTGGGTATCCGGCTCGAATGGCTGGATGACGCAATCCGCGCAGGGTTCGACGCCGCCATCAACACCTCGACGGACGAGCCGTCAGTCGCGGCCGGGTTCAAGAACTGGATGGCCAGGGTCGGTACGCTGCGCCAGCGCCTGCGGGAGGAGGCCGACTGGGTCCGGTCCGACCAGCTCAACATCCCGCTGGTGCGCAACCCCGAGAAGACGATCGCGCTCGGCGTCATGCTGGGTAACGAGATCACCGGCTTCTCCTACGGCGGTCAGATGACCAGCAAACGCCCGATGGGCCCGGCGTATGCCAAGGTCACCGCGGGCAACCACACCCTTCCCCTGCTGAGCAGGGCCGAAGTGGCCGGCACGGGCCTCCTCGAGGATCACGAGCTGGCCGAGCTCAACATCTGGTTCCTGCTCATCAACGCCGTGCCGGACAGCGGTGAACTACACGTGCATCGCGAGGTATCCCTGCCGGCGCCCACTACCGAAGGCAGCAAGATCACCTCCTGGTTGGCGCGGATCCTGTTGCCGCCCATGAACCTCGGCCCGGTCGTGCTCCCGGGCGGCGTCCCCGGGAACCTCGAGGGCCTGGACGTTCTCGTCGAGCCGCTGTAGCTCCAGTTCGCCGCGTCGACAACAATGAGCCGGCCATGTTCAATCCGCAGCGCCTCGTCCTGGCCCGAAAGCGGCGCGGGCTCACCGCCACCGAGCTCGCCCGCCGAGTCGCGCTGACCGGGCAGAGCATCTCCAACTACGAGCGCGGCCGCAGCACCCCATCCGCGCGCACGCTCGACCGGATCGCCGCCGAGCTCGGCTTCCCCCTACCCTTTTTCAGCGGTCCGGACATCCCCGACCTGCCCGAGCCCGCCCTCGCGTTCCGCGCCCGCACCAAGCTCGCCGCGTCCCAACGGGATGCTGCACGCGGCGCCGCCTGCCTCGCCATCGAGTTCAACTCCTGGCTGGAGCGCCACTTCCGCCTCCCCGAACCCGATGTGCCCACATTGGACAAACCCGATCCCGAGACCGCGGCCGAGATGGTCCGCTCCCGCTGGGCTCTCGGTACCACCCCCATCCCGAACACCGTGCATCTCCTCGAGGCCCACGGCGTCCGCGTCTTCTCCCTCGCCACCGACTGCACCGAAGTCGACGCCTTCTCCTTCTGGCACAACGGACGCCCCTTCGTCATCCTCAACATGCTGAAGTCCGCCGAACGCGGCCGCTTCGACGCCGCCCACGAACTGGGCCATCTCGTACTCCACTCCGGCTCCGCCCCCCACGACGAGTTCGAAGCCAACGCCTTCGCCGCCGCCGTCCTCATGCCCCGCACCAGCATCCAGGAGCAGCTCCCCCCATCCCCCCTGCTCACCCACATCCTCCGAGCCAAACACGCCTGGAAAGTCTCCGCCCTGGCCCTGACCTACCGCCTGCACGACCTGGGCCTTCTCACCGACTGGCAATACCGCCACACCTGCGTCGAACTGGCCAAACGCGGCTACCGCCGAGCTGAACCCGACGGCCTCCCCCGCGAAAACTCCCAACTCCTCACCAAGGTCTGGCAACACCTCCGCCACACCGGCACCACACCCACCGACGCAGCTGCCGCCCTCAACATCACCCCCGAAGACCTCCACAGCCTCACGTTCGGCCTCACTCTGGGCCCTACGCCCGGATCTGGCGGGTTTCCCGGCACGGGCACACCGCTCGTCCGCCCCAAACTGGCGCTGGTACGCGATCCAGACGGGCGTCGGCCACCGGCCGAACAAGCCGGCAACTAGCTCGGCTTCGTCAGCCGCAGAGCAGACGGCCGGCGTTCGGTGCGCGGTTCGAGGACGGTGTCGGATCCCCAGGTGTGTTCGCTGCCGGTGACGAGCAGATCAGGGAGCACGGACAGGGCAGCGGTCACGTTGCCGCCGTCCATGAACACCAGGAGGTTCCGGCGTCGTACTAGCTGCGGGCTCGGCCCCGCAAAATGATGACGGACGACGCAGTCCGCGGACACACGTCCGCCGAGGACGTGGAGACGAGGGGAATCGAACCCCTAACCCCTGCCTTGCAAAGGCAGTGCTCTGCCAATTGAGCTACGTCCCCAGGCGGCGCGGGCCCGAGCCCGCACCGAAAGCTACTTCTTGGCGTCGCCAGCCGGGGCCGTGGCCTCGCGCCACAAGTCCGCCTCAGCCTTGGCCGCGCTCTTCCGCCGCAACACGAAGAACACCCCGCCAGCGGCGACCGCGAGTGCGAGCAACTTCTTCACGTTCAATGCCTCCCTTGGCACAACGACCATGACCCACACGGGCCTGCCTGCTAGAACCCCCAGTCTGCCACAACCCCACCCACGCCCACCCGGCCCAACCCACCAACCACGAGCATCAGTCGAGGTGTGCGACCCGCCCCGGGGTCCAAGGGCCGAAGCCCCATGCTGGTCCAAACCAACGCCCCCAGCGCCGGGTCAGAAGGAGCTAGCACCGTGGGGGGTTTGGGGGCTCGGCCCCAACATGATGACGACCGACCAGGCGAGGCGGCACCGCCGCCAAGCAGGCCAAGCCAGAGGTCGTGGGCCTAGGAGGACTTGAACCTCCGACCTCTTCGTTATCAGCGAAGCGCTCTAACCGTCTGAGCTATAGGCCCGGGTGCGCGAGGAAGGTTACCTGAACCGTTGGTGCGGCCTCAAACCAGTACCTCACTCCCGTTCGGCGAGGGTGACTTCGAGACCGCCGACGAGGTCCGCGGAGACGTTGTAGACGAACGCGCCGACCGTGGCGAGGGCGCTGAACAGGACGATGTTGACGGCGCCGACGATGGCGGCGATGCCGAAGACGCGGCCGGCGCTGATCAGGGGTTGGGAGCTGCCCTCGTTGCCCTGGAGCAGGTCGGTGGAGATGCCGTTGACCTTGTCCCAGACGCCCATGCCGTCGAGGACGGCGTAGAGCGCGCCGACGGCGACGAGCCAGACGAAGAACAGGGCGACGCCGAGGACCAGGGAGAGCTTGAGGACCGACCAGGGGTCGAAGCGCTTGATCTGCAGGTTGGCCCGGCGGGGACCGCGGCCGGGGCGGCGCAGCACGTTGGGCGCGGAGGCGGTGGCTGTGGGCGGGCGTGGGATGCCGGCGCCGGGGGTGGCGCCTTCGAGGTGGACGGTGGTGCGCGGGGGCAGGGCGTAGCCGGTGCCGCTGGGCGGGGTCGGCAGGGGCTCGCCGAACAGCCGGGGGGCGGCGGTGCCGGTGACCACGGGATGGTCCACCGGCACCGCCAGGGTCGGCTCGTCCGAACCGGGGACGGGGCGGGTGAACGCCGCGTCGTGGCTCACCCGCTGCCACGGGGGCGGGGCTCCGTTACCCAGTTCGACGTTCTCGGTCGCCTCGGCCCGGCCGACGGACACGGTGGGTGCGTCGGCAGCCGGGACGTCCTCGGCGGAGACCACCACGGTCGTCCGCTCGGCCTCAGGTTGCGCTTCCTGACCGTTGCGACTCGGCTTCTCGGATGGTGTCACGAGCGTCCCGTCCCCTACCTTTGCTTACTGCGATGGCCCGGCGGCGTCCCCGTCGCCGTTGCCACTCCCGTTCCCGTTGGCATCCGAAGGCTCGTCCGCACTCCGTGCGATCGCGACCAGGCTGGCGCCCTCGCCGAGGTTCATCAACCGCACTCCCTTCGTCTGCCGACCGGCCTTGCGTACCTCCTTGGCGGTGGTCCTGATCACCCCGCCCGTTGACGTGATGGCAAACACCTCGTCGTCGATGTCGACGATGAGCGCACCCACCAGCCTGCCACGCCTGCGGTCATATTGAACGGTGAGTACGCCCTTGCCACCCCGGCCCTGTACCGAGTACTCCTCGATCGGTGTCCGCTTGGCATAGCCGCCGTCCGTCGCGACCAGCACGAACGTGTCCTCCCGGACCACTCCGAGGGTGAGCAGCTCGTCGCCGGTGTTGAACCGCATGCCGAGCACTCCGGACGTCGCCCGGCCCATCGGCCGCATCGCCTCGTCGGTCGCGTGGAACCGGATCGACTGCCCGCCCGCGGAGACCAGCAACAGGTCGTCATCGGCCGAGCACAGCACGGCACCGACCAGCTCGTCGTCCTCACGCAGGTTGATACCGATCAGACCCCCGGTTCGGTTGGAGTCGAAATCGGACAGCTTGCTCTTCTTCACCAGACCGCTCTTCGTGGCGAGCACGAGGTATGGCGCGGCCTCGTAGTCCTTGATCTGGATGACCTGCGCGATGTGCTCGTCCGCCTGGAACGCGAGCAGGTTCGCCACGTGCTGGCCGCGGGCGTTGCGTGAGGCCTCGGGCAGCTCGTAGGCCTTGGCCCGGTACACCCGGCCCTTGTTGGTGAAGAACAGGATCCAGTCGTGGGTGGAGCACACGAAGAAGTGCGCCACGATGTCGTCCTGTTTCAGGCCGGCGCCCTGCACGCCCTTGCCGCCGCGCTTCTGCGCCCGGTACAGGTCGGTCTTGGTGCGCTTGGCGTAGCCGGTGCGGGTGATCGTGACGACCACGTCCTCGACCGCGATCAGGTCCTCGATCGACACCTCGCCGTCGAACGGGATGATCCGGGTGCGCCGGTCGTCGCCATGCTTCTCGACGATCTCCATCAGCTCGTCGCGGACGATCGTGCGCTGCCGCTCGGGGCTGGCCAGGATGTCCTGCAGGTCGGCGATGATCCGCTCGATCTCGGCCAACTCGTCGATGATCTTCTGCCGCTCCAGGGCGGACAGCCGGCGCAGCTGCATGTCCAGGATCGCGGTGGCCTGGATCTGGTCGATGTCGAGCAGCTCCATCAGGCCGGTGCGCGCCTCGTCAACGGTGGGCGAGCGCCGGATCAGCGCGATCACCTCGTCCAGCGCGTCCAGCGCCTTGACCAGGCCGCGCAGGATGTGCGCCTTCTCCTCGGCCTTGCGCAGCCGGAAGCGGGTGCGCCGGACGATGACCTCGACCTGGTGCCGGACGTAGTGCCGGATCATCTGGTCCAGCCGTAGCGTCCGCGGCACGTCGTCGACCAGGGCCAGCATGTTCACACCGAAGTTGTGCTGCAGCTGGGTGTGCTTGTACAGGTTGTTCAGCACCACCTTGGCGACCGCGTCCCGCCTGAGCGTGATCACGATGCGCATGCCGCTGCGCTTGTTGGACTCGTCGGCGATCTCGGAGATGCCGGTGAGCTTCCCGTCCCGGACCAGCTGGGCGATCGTCTCGATCAGGTTGTCCGGGTTGACCTGGTACGGCAGCTCGGTGACGACCAGGATCGTGCGACCCTTGGCATCCTCCTCCGCTTCCACGATGGCGCGCATCCGGATCGAGCCGCGACCGGTGCGGTAGGCGTCCTCGATGCCCTGGGTGCCGAGGATCAGGCCGTGTGTGGGGAAGTCCGGACCCTTGATCCGTTTCATGGCGGCGGCCAGGGTCTCCTCGTCCGAGGCGTCCCAGTTCTCCAGCGCCCAGACCACGGCCTCGGCGACCTCACGCAGGTTGTGCGGCGGGATGTTGGTCGCCATTCCCACCGCGATCCCGCCGCTGCCGTTGATCAGCAGGTTGGGGATGCGGGACGGCAGGACGGTCGGCTCCTGGGTCTTGCCGTCGTAGTTGTCGCGGAAGTCGACGGTGTCCTCGTCGATGTCCCGCAGCATGGCCAAAGCCAGCTGGGTCATCCGCGCTTCGGTATACCTCATGGCGGCTTGTGGATCATTGCCTGGGGAGCCGAAGTTGCCCTGGCCGTCGATCAGCGGGTAGCGCATCGACCACGGCTGGGCCAGCCGCACCAGCGCGTCGTAGATCGCGGTGTCGCCGTGTGGGTGGTAGTTGCCCATCACGTCGCCGACGATGCGCGAGCACTTGACGTGGCTGCGGTCCGGGCGCAGACCGGTGTCGTGCATGGAGTAGAGCACCCGGCGGTGCACGGGCTTGAGCCCGTCGCGGACATCCGGCAGGGCGCGACTCACGATCACGCTCATCGCGTAGTCGATGTAGGAGCGCTGCATCTCCTGCTGGATGTCGACCGGCTCGACGCGATCGCCCTCGGGCGGCACGGTTGTTTCCGTCACGGCGTGGAGCAACCTTTCCGTAAGTCGGTTCTGCGGTGAACTATCAGGCGGTGTCAGACGTCGAGGAAGCGGACGTCCTTGGCGTTGCGGGTGATGAACGAGCGGCGGGCCTCGACGTCTTCGCCCATGAGCACGCTGAACAGCTCGTCCGCGGTTGCCGCGTCGTCCAGCGTCACCTGGAGCAGCAGCCGGTTCGCCGGGTCCATCGTGGTCTCCCAGAGCTCCTCGGCGTTCATCTCGCCGAGACCCTTGTACCGCTGGATGCCGTCGTCTTTGTTGATCTTCTTTCCGCCGGCCAGGCCCTGCTCGAGCAACCCGTCGCGCTCGCGGTCGGAGTAGGCGAACTCCGGGTCGATGCGCTGCCACTTGATCTTGTACAGCGGCGGCTGGGTCAGGTAGACGTGGCCGTGCTCGATCAGCGGGCGCATGAACCGGAACAGGAAGGTGAGCAGCAGCGTGGTGATGTGCTGGCCGTCCACGTCGGCGTCGGCCATCAGCATGATCTTGTGGTAGCGCAGCTTGGACAGGTCGAACTCGTCGTGGATCCCGGTGCCCAGTGCGGTGATCAGGCTCTGCACCTCGGTGTTCTTGAGCACCCGGTCGATCCGGGCCTTCTCCACGTTGATGATCTTGCCGCGGATCGGCAGGATGGCCTGGAACAGCGACTCCCTGCCCTCCTTGGCCGAGCCACCGGCCGAGTCACCCTCGACGATGTAGAGCTCGCACTCCTCGGGGTTGGTGGAGCGGCAGTCCTTCAGCTTCCCGGGCAGCCCGCCGACGTCCAGCGCGCCCTTGCGCCGCACCAGCTCCTTGGCCTTGCGCGCGGCGATCCGGGCCTGCGCCGAGGACACCGACTTGGACACGATCGCCTTGGCGTCGGCCGGGTTGCTCTCGAACCAGTGCGCCAGCCGCTCGTTGCAGGTGGTCTGCACGAAGGTCTTCGCCTCGGTGTTGCCCAGCTTCTGCTTGGTCTGGCCCTCGAACTGCGGCTCCGCCATCTTGATCGACACGATCGCGGCGAGGCCCTCACGGACGTCGTCGCCGGTGAGGTTGGTGTCCTTCTCCTTGAGCAGCTTCTTCTCCCGGGCGTACACGTTGACCACGCGGGTGAGCGCCGCCCGGAAGCCCTCCTCGTGGGTGCCGCCCTCGGCCGTGTTGATCGTGTTGGCGAAGGTGTACACCGACTCGCTGTAGCCGGTGTTCCACTGCATGGCCACCTCGACTTCGAGCCCGTCCCCCTTGGCCTCGAAGGAGATCACCTTGCGGTGGATCGGCTCGCGGGCGTGGTTGATGTGCTTGACGAAGTCCTCGAGACCGCCCGGGTAGCAGTAGGTCCGCTCCTTGACCCGGGCCGCTTGCCCGCTGGCGTCGGCCTCGGTGTCCGCGTCGGACACCCGCTCGTCGCGCAGCGAGATCGTGAGGCCCTTGTTGAGGAACGCCATCTCCTGCAGCCGGCGGGCGATCGTCTCGGCGTTGTACTCGGTGGTCTCGAAGATGGTCGGGTCCGCCCAGAACGTGACGGTCGTGCCGGTCTTGCGGGTGGGCTCGCCCTGGCGGAGCGGATGCGCGGGCTGGGTGTTCTCGTAGCGCTGGGTCCACACGTGGCCGTCCCGGAGGATCTCCACCTCGAGCGCGGAGGACAGGGCGTTGACCACCGAGACGCCCACGCCGTGCAGCCCGCCGGAAACCGCGTAGGACTCGCCGTCGAACTTGCCGCCGGCGTGCAGCGTGGTCAGCACCAGCTCGACGGCCGGGCGCTTCTCCACGGGGTGCATGTCGACCGGGATGCCGCGGCCGTCGTCGACCACCCGCACCCCGCCGTCGGCGAGCAGGGTGGCCTCCACCCGCGTGGCGTGGCCGGCCATCGCCTCGTCGACGGCGTTGTCCACGACCTCCCACACCAGGTGGTGCAGCCCGCGCTCACCGGTGGAGCCGATGTACATGCCGGGCCGTTTGCGAACCGCTTCCAGGCCCTCGAGCACGGTGATTGACTGCGCGTTGTAGTCGTTCTGCTTGGCTGCCACGGGCCTGGTGTCTCCTCGTGCTCTCAGGACGATTCCCCCGCCTCTCATTCTACTGGTGGGCCCACCCAGAACGGGGGCAAGGACACCCCTAGCGCGCTCCCAGACGCCCGGACTAGGAGCGGCACGACCCGGGACTCCCGGCGTGGGGTCCGAACCCCGGATATTCAGCCGTACGTGTCCCTGGGACCGCGACCTGAAACGTGCCGGGGACCGTAGCGCCAACTCGGGGCCGCCGGGCCCTGCACCTTGATCCGCTTGACCACGCCGTTGCCCACACCGGCGGAGATCTTGGCGAGCAGCTGTTGCTGGAGTAACCGTAACTGCGTGGCCCAGGCGGTGGACGCCGCCTGCACGGTCAGCACGCCGCCGTCCAGCGCCACCGGGGTGGCGTGCTCGGCCACGTCCTCGCCGACCAGTGTGGCCCACCGGCCGAAGACATGGCCGCCGGCCAGGCGCTCGGCCCAGCCCCGGTCGGTGGCCAGCCGGGCGGCGAGCCGGCCGAGCGGCTGCGGGTCGCGGTCGTCGGGTCCGGCCCCGGACCAGCGGCGGCGCCGGCGGGATCCGGTGCCGCCGGTGACGGTGCGACGACGCGGTGACCCGGCGGCGGTTCGGGAGGTCTTCGCGGCCTCGCGGGCGGCCCGCAGCGCGGCCCGGGCCAGATCCGACCCGCGCGGCTGTGTTGACTGGTCGCTGCAGCTCGGCCGCCCGGAGGTGTCAGCGTTCCCTCGTGCGCTGCTCGGTGCTCGTTCCTCGCCCCTGCGCTGCTCCTCGGTCACACCGACACCGCGGCCTCGCTTACGCGACTGTGGACGGTTACCCTCGGTCGCCGACACGCCGGTCTCACTGTGATCAACACCCGCGCGAGTGGCCGTATCACCGGAAATCGCCGTATTTTGTCCAGTCTCCGGGCGCACAGTGACAGCGTTATCCACACTATCCACAGGGTTGTCCCCAGATGTGGGACGTTGACCATCACTCAGTGTAACCCGTGGGACGAAGAAGAATCCCGGCTTAGGCCGGTTGGGCACGGCGCACCTCCCCGTCCGACACGACATATCGAGCGGTACCCAGCTCGTCCGGGACATCCTCCTCCACCGCGGCCGTGACCAGGACCTGTTCCGCCCCGGCGGCCACTTCGGCGAGTCGCCGGCGGCGGCGCTGGTCGAGCTCGGCGAACACGTCGTCGAGCAGCAGCACCGGCTCGCCGGCCTCGGCCCGGAGCAGCTCGTACGACGCCAGCCGCAATGCCAGCGCGAACGACCACGACTCGCCGTGGCTGGCAAAGCCCTTGGCCGGAAAGTCGTCCAGTATCAGCTCGAGCTCGTCGCGGTGCGGGCCGACCAGGCTGACCCCGCGGTCCAGCTCGGCGTCGCGACCGGCGACCAGGGCGGCGAGCAGCGCATCGGTCAGCACCTCGGCGTCGGCCCGGCTCGTGGTCGAGGTGCCGTACTCCGGCGGCAGGCTCTCCGCGATCGTGGACCGGTAGGCGATCCGGACCGGCCTGGACTCCGGCGCGATGCCGGCGTACGCGGATGACACGTGCGGCGCGAGATCGGCCACCAGGTTCAGCCGGGCGGCAAGCAACTCCGCGCCGTGCTGGGCCAGATGCCCGTCCCAGACATCCAAGGTCGCGATGTCCCCGCGCTTCCCGGCCCGCCGCGCGGCGCCGCCGGTCTTCAACAGGGCGTTGCGCTGCCGCAGCACCCGCTCGTAGTCGGCACGGACACCGGCGAACCGCGGCGCCCGCAACACCAGAAGATCGTCGAGGAACCGGCGCCGCTCCCCGGGATCCCCGCGCACCAGCGCCAGGTCCTCGGGCGCGAACAACACGGTGCGAAGAATCCCGAGCACGGCCCGCGGTCGCGGCACCGGCCCACGGTTCACCCGCGCCCGGTTCGCCTTGCCCGGCGTGATCTCCAGTTCGACGGTCAGTTCGCGGCCCGCGTTGACCACCGTCGTCCGCACGATCGCCCGGGCCGCGCCGTGCCGGATCAGCGGGGCGTCGGTGGCCACCCGGTGCGAGCCGAGCGTGGCGGCGTAACCGATCGCCTCGATCAGGTTCGTCTTGCCCTGACCGTTGCGCCCGATGAGAACGGACGCACCTGGTTCGAGCTCCAGGTCCGCGAACTCCCACGAGCGGAAGTCGGTGACCTGAAGGCGCCGGACGTACACCTCAACCTTGGGCCTGGTGCACGGCGTGCCCGCCGAACTGGGCGCGCAGCGCGGCGACCGCCCGCATCGCCGGCGAGTCCTCCTGCCGCGAGGCGAACCGGGCGAACAACGCGGCCGCGATCACCGGCGCCGGCACCGCGTTGTTGATCGCCTCCTCGACGGTCCACCGGCCCTCGCCGGAGTCTTCGACATACCCACGCAGGTCGTCCAGCTCCGGGTCGGACTCGAGCGCGCGAACCAGCAGGTCGAGCAACCACGACCGGACGACCGTCCCGCGCTGCCATGCCTTGATCACGGCCGGCACGTCCTCGACGATCTCCGCCGCGTCGAGCAGCTCGAAGCCCTCGGCATACGCCTGCATCAACCCGTACTCGATGCCGTTGTGCACCATCTTGGAGAAGTGGCCCGCGCCGACCGGGCCGGCGTGCGCGAAGCCCTCCTCCCGTAGTCCCTCCGGACGCAGCGCGTCGAAGACCGGCATCAGCCGTTCGACGTCCGCCGCGTCGCCGCCGACCATCAAGCCGTAGCCGTTGTCCAGGCCCCAGACACCGCCGGAGACGCCGCAGTCCAGGTAGTGGATCTCCTTGGCGGCCAGCAGATCCGCGTGCCGGCGGTCGTCGGTGTAGCGCGAGTTGCCGCCGTCGATGAGCACGTCGCCCGGGTCGAGCAGCTCGGCGAGCTCCGTGACGGTCTGCCGGGTCGGCTCGCCGGACGGAACCATCACCCAGATCGCGCGCGGGGCCTCGAGCTTTGACACCAGATCGGCGAGCGAGGTGCTGTCGGTGACGTCCGGGTTGCGGTCGTAGCCGACCACCTCGTGGCCGGCCCGGCGCAACCGCTCGCGCATGTTGAACCCCATCCGGCCGAGGCCGACGAGTCCGAGCTGCACTGTGCTTCCTTTCTCCGGCTCGATGGCGAAGCGCCAGTACTCCTCCACACTTAGCCCGGCAGCCGCACCGGCATCAGCAGGTACAGGTAGCCGCCGATGACCGAGCCCTCGGCGTCCACACCCTTGATCAGCGCCGGCCGGTTCGGCGTGGTGAACGACAGCTCGGCGCGGTCGGCGTGCAACGCGCCGAGGCCCTCCTGCAGGAACCCGGGGTTGAACGCGATCGTCACCGGGTCACCGGTGAACTGCACGGCGAGCTCCTCCTCGGCGCTGCCCTCGTCCTCACCGCCGGCCGACAGGCGCAGCCCGCCGTCGGCGAACTCCAGGCGCACCTGGGTGCCGCGCTCGGCGACGAGCGAGACGCGTTTGATCGCTTCGAGGAACGGCCCCACGTCGACGACCGCGGCCGCGCTCTGCTCGCTCGGCAGCAGCTGGCGGTACCGCGGGAACTCCGCGTCCAGCAACCGGGTCGTGGTGCGCCGGCCGGAACCGGACAGGCCCAGCAGCCCGTCGCCGGGAGCGAGCGCGACCTCCACCGTGCTGCCCGCGGTGCCGAGCGACTTCGCCGCCTCGTTCAGCGTGCGCGCCGGCACCAGCACGGCGACCTCGCCGGCGTCGGCCATCGTGGCGTCCGGTTGCCAGGTGAACTCCCG
Source organism: Actinophytocola sp. (assembly GCF_036002505.1). Taxonomy (GTDB): domain Bacteria; phylum Actinomycetota; class Actinomycetes; order Mycobacteriales; family Pseudonocardiaceae; genus DASYTH01. The sequence continues at coordinate 40,542 of NZ_DASYTH010000195.1, forward strand.
CATGGCCAACCGGAACCGGTCGGTGGCGACCATGGTCAGCTTGTCCCCGTTGATCTCCAGCCGGACGCCGGTGAGCATCGGCAGCGTGTCGTCTCGGCCGGCGGCCACCGCGACCTGACCGACCGCCTGGCCGAACACCTCGCCGGCGAGCTGACCGGCGTGCGGCGGCATGGCCGGCAGCTGCGGGTAGTCCTCGACCGGCATGGTCGGCAGGCTGAACCGGGCGTTGCCACAGGTGATCATCACCCGGGCGCCGTCGACGAGGATCTCCACCGGCTGGGCCGGCAGCGCGCGGGTGATCTCGGCGAGCAACCGCCCGGAGACCAGTGTCCGGCCGCCGTCGGCGATCGTGGCCGGCACGCCGACCGTCGCGGACACCTCGTAGTCGAAGCCGGAGATGGTCAGCGCCTCCGACCCGCCGGCGTCCACCAGGATTCCACCCAGCACGGGCACCGGCGGCCGCGACGGCAGGCTGCGGGCGACCCAGGCGACGGCGTCGGCGAGACCGTCGCGCTCGACGCGGATCTTCATGAGAGTCCTTTCCTCGCTCGGAACTCACCTTGCCGCCACCGCGGCATGCCCGAGACGCAAACGCATGGAAGGCCAACCGTAGCCAGCTTGTGCGCGGTACCCGCCCACCGGGGGCGAGCCCCACCACCGGCCCCGGGCACTCCGTGGGTGGATTCAACACCCTCGGCGGTGCCGGCGTCACGTCGGCCCGTGACCCGGCGGCTCGCCCCGGCGAAGTTGTCCACCGCGCTTAGCTCTTTGCTTGTGGACTCTTTTAAGAGATCAAAACAGCAGTAGTAGTAGGGGGTGTGGATTGTGTGGGCAACTCGTGTCCCCGCAGGCCCGGCCGGCGGTGTCGCTGTGGAGAACCCCCTGGCCGGATCCGTGGACAGCTTGGCGTGCCGGTGGATGAACGCGGCTGTGGATCGATTGCTCCACAGCGAAGCCAAGTTGTCCACAGATCCCTCCCCAGTTGTCCCCGCGGTCGTACACAGGGTGCGAGCGTAAAGACTTCCCCGTTACGGGTGACCGAAGTCGGCTTCAGAGATCGACTCTCAGCCGCGGGCGCGCTGTTTGATGCGGGAGGTGAGCTCCTGCACCTGCTCGTAGATCCGGCGCCGCTCCGACATCTCCTTGCGGATCTTCTTGTCCGCGTGCATGACCGTGGTGTGGTCGCGGTTGCCGAACGTCTGGCCGATCTTGGGCAGCGACAGGTCGGTCAGCTCCCGGCACAGGTACATGGCGATCTGCCGGGCCTGCGCGAGCGCCTTGGTTTTCCCCGGCCCGCAAAGGTCTTCGATGGTCACGCCGAAGAACTCGGCGGTGACCGCCATGATGATCGCCGCGGTGATCTCCGGGATCTGCGAGTCAGGGATCAAGTCCCGCAACACGATCTCGGCCAGACCGACGTCGACCGATTGCTGGTTCAGCGAAGCGAACGCGGTGACCCGGATCAGCGCGCCCTCCAGCTCGCGGATGTTGTGCTCGATGCGGGCCGCGATGAACTCCAGCACCTCGGCCGGCGCGGCGAGCTTGTCCTGCGCGGCTTTCTTGCGCAGGATGGCGATCCGCGTCTCCAGCTCGGGCGGCTGGATGTCGGTGATCAGACCCCACTCGAACCGCGTGCGCAGCCGGTCCTCCAGCGTCTCCAACCGCTTCGGCGGCCGGTCCGAGGACACCACGATCTGCTTGTTGGCGTTGTGCAACGTGTTGAAGGTGTGGAAGAACTCCTCCTGGGTTCCTTCCTTACCTTCCAGGAACTGGATGTCGTCGACGAGCAACACGTCGATGTCGCGGTACCGGCGCTGGAACGCCACCTTCCGGTCGTCCCGCAGGGAGTTGATGAAGTCGTTCGTGAACTCCTCTGTGGACACATAGCGGACCCGCATGCCGGGGAACAGCCGTTGCGCGTAGTGGCCGACCGCGTGCAGCAGGTGCGTCTTGCCCAACCCGGACTCGCCCCAGATGAACAACGGGTTGTACGCGCGGGCCGGCGCTTCCGCGACGGCGACCGCGGCCGCGTGGGCGAACCGGTTGGACGCGCCGATGACGAACGTGTCGAATGTGTACTTCTCGTTGAGCCGGGTCTTGGAGGTCTGCGGCTGGGCCGGCGCGGTGAACGGCTGCCCACTGATGGCCTGGGATCCGGTGAAGGTGGGCCAGATCTCGTGCACGGTGGCGAGCGCCTCGCCCTCCTCGTCCACCTCGTCCCCGTCGCCGTCCGGCTCACCGTCGGCGCCGAGGGAGAGCTGGGCGCCGGGCACCGGTTCGGGCAGCTCCATTCCGTTGCCGGCCGCCGGTTCGTGCGGGGCGCCGCCGTTGGCCGCCGGGACGGCTGCCGGCGCGGGAGGCTCGACCTTGACCGCGAGCGACACCTCGCGGCCGAGCCGTCGGGACAGCGCCTCGGTGATCGGCTCGCGCAGTGCCCGTTCGATCGCGTCCTTGGCGAAGTCGCTCGGCGCGGCCAGCAATGCGGTGCCGTCGAGCAGACCGATCGGCCGGGTCACCCGCATCCAGGCGCGCTGCTGCGGTGAGAGCGTGCCGGCGGACAACTCCCGCACCACCTGCTCCCACACCACACCAAGGTTCAGTTGATGGTCGGACACCTGAGTGGCTCCCCTCCCCCCGTCGGCGTTGCGTCATCCCCTGGCGCCGTGCGGGGGCTTGCCCCCACGACCCACCCCCGCGGCGGTCGCACCATGTAGGGCCTCCAGTGTCAACGCGCGCCGTCCGGGATGCCAACTCGGCATCCACAGGGTTGTCCACAACTGTGCACGAAAGTGCGGGCGAACCTGCGGAGGCGGCGGAGGTTCAACCCACTTCAGTTGCGCAGCAGGGACTCCCACTCCCATGTGGCCAACCAAGAGCCCGCACGCTAACAAGCGCGGCGCCCTGCCACAAGACGCACCAGTAGGCAAACATTTGAATGGGGACGGCGTGTCGCCTGGCGGTACCAGGCAGTGAGACGCCGGCCACCCGGCGCGGCTTCCGGCGTACCCGGATTTGGCCGCCGCCGGGCGGGTGCGTAACCTCGTAAGGTCCCCCGTGCGCGGTGGGCGTGTTTCGTGTGCCCGTCGACGCTGGCGCGAGAAGCACCTGCCGACCTTGACGGGCGCGACCGCCAAGACCTGACCGAAAATAATCGGGGAGATCCGACCGTGAGCAAGCGCACCTTCCAGCCGAACAATCGCCGCCGGTCGCGGACCCATGGTTTCCGCCTGCGGATGCGGACCCGTGCCGGCCGGGCGATTCTCGCGGCCCGCCGACGCAAGGGCCGCACCCGCCTGTCGGCCTGACCGCCCCGCGACGGGGGACGTTGCACGTGCTTCCGGCGACCGCGCGGCTGACCCGCAGCGCGGACTTCCGGCTGGTGACCAGGCAAGGTCGCCGGGCCGGCGGTCCGCGGATCGTGGTGCACGCACTGGCCCAGGCCACCGCCGACGGTCGCGAAGTGGTCCAGACCAGTTCGAGCGCCCGGATCGGGTTCGTGGTGAGCAAGGCGGTCGGCAACTCCGTGGTCCGGCACCGGGTGGCGCGCCGGCTGCGGCACGTCGTGCGGGACCGGCTCGGAACTCTCCCCCCCGGCAGCGCGTTGATCGTGCGGGCGCTGCCCTCGGCGGCCGGTGCGTCCAGCGCCGAGTTCCGGCAGGACTTCGACAGTGCGCTGCGCCGGCTGCGGCTGACGGTCGACAACGATGGCGGTGGAGTGTGAACGGGGCGGTGGCGGTCGACCTGGCCGTGCGCGACGACCCCGAACCCGAGGTTGTCCGGCCCAGCCCGGCCGCCCGCCCGCTGCTGTTCCTGGTGCGCTTCTACCGCAGCTGGATCTCTCCCGTGCTGCCGCCGAGCTGCCGGTTCGAACCCAGCTGCAGCGCCTACGCGCTCGAGGCGCTGACCACACACGGCGCCCTGCGCGGCACCTGGCTGTCGATCCGCCGGTTGCTGCGCTGCGGCCCGTGGCACCCCGGCGGCTACGACCCGGTGCCACCGCGACGTAATCGTTCCGATGAGCCGGCGTCGGCTCAGCCCATCGCTGGCGAGGAGTAACTCGTGCTCGATTTCATCTATTACCCCGTGTCGTTCATCCTCTGGTGCTGGCACTGGGTTTTCGGACACGTGTTCGGCGAGGCCAGTGGCATCGCATGGGCGCTGGGCATCATGTTCCTGGTCTTCACCCTGCGCGCGATCATGTTCAAGCCGTTCGTCAAGCAGGTCCGCTCGATGCGGGCCATGCAGCAGTTCGCGCCGGAGATCAAGAAGCTGCAGAAGAAGTACGCGAACGACAAGCAGAAGCAAGCCCAGGAGATGCAGAAGCTGCAGCGCGAGCACGGCTTCAACCCGCTCGGCGGTTGCCTGCCGATGCTGCTGCAGATCCCGGTCTTCATCGGCCTCTACCACGTGCTGCGGTCGTTCGGTAACAGCCCGAATGAGAACTACTTCTTCAAGGCGCGCGAGGTCTCGTCTTATCTGCAGGCGAATCTGTTCGGCGCGCGGCTGTCGAACTTCATCGCGCAGCCGACTGAGATTCTCACTCGGTTCGGTGCCAACCGCACATCGGTGATCCTCGTATCGATCCCGTTGATGGTTCTGGCGAGCTTGCTCACCCACCTGACCGCGCGGCACTCGGTCGAACGGCAGAACCCCGAGTCGGCCACGGCCCAGACCGCGATCATGAACAAGATCACCATGTACGTGTTCCCGCTGGGCGTGCTGGTGTTCGGCTTCTTCTTCCCGATCGGCCTGCTGCTCTACTGGCTGGCCAACAACTCCTGGACGCTGATGCAGCAGCGGATCGTGTACAAGCGGATCGACCGCGAGGAAGAGGAGAAGAAGGCCGCGGCGATCGAGAAGCGGTCCGCGCTCGGCCCGAAGCCCGGGCAGAAGCCGACCCAGGTCCGCAAGCGCCCGCCGGCCAAGCCCGCGACGGAGACCGGTGCGACGAACGCCGCGACGGACAAGCCCGCCGGCGGAGCCGTCCCGAAAGCGAAGCCGGCCGCCGGCTCGACCGGATCGGCCGCGTCGAAGGGCGCCGGCAACGGTGCGCCGGCCAACCGCAAGCCCCCGGCCAAGAGCAAGCCGGCCGCTACCCCGCCGTCCGAGGACGGCCCCGAGATTCCCGGTCTGATCACAGACCAGTCCCGTAGCAAGAGGTCAGGTCGACGGAACCGCTAGGCGCATCGACCTGGAGAGGAGAGGGCCGTGCCGGAAACGGTGCAGGAGTCGGACGTCGAGTTGGAGGCCACGGACGGCGAGGTGGACGCGGAGGCCGACAACGACGAGGAGGATTCGTCGGGCTCCGGCGACGATCTCCTGGTTCGTGAGGGCGACATCGCCGGGGACTACCTCGAGCGCCTGCTCGACCTGCTCGACTACGACGGCGACATCGATCTGGATGTCGAGGCGGGCCGCGCGGTGGTGAGCATCGACGGCGGCGAGGACCTGGAGAAGCTGGTCGGCCCGCGCGGCAACGTGCTCGAGGCGCTGCAGGAGCTGACCCGGCTCGCGGTCCAGCAGGAGACCGGCACGCGCAGCCGGCTCATGCTGGACATCGCCGGCTGGCGGGCCGACCGACGCAAGGAGCTGAGCGACCTCGGCAAGGCGACCGCGGAGAAGGTGCTCGCCAGTGGTGAGAAGATCCGCCTCCAGCCCATGACCCCGTTCGAGCGCAAGGTGGTACATGACGCGGTCGCCGTGATCAAGGGTGTGCACAGCGAGAGCGAAGGCGAGGACCCGCGCCGCCGAGTCGTGATATTCCCCCAGTCCTGATCGCAACACTGCAGACGAGACGCGGTCCGCTCCGGCGGGCCGCGTTTTTCGTTGATCCCGTTTCACGTGAAACGGGATCAACGGTGGGGCGCCTCCGAACGTGCCCGCGGTCGTCGGGGAGAATGACCGGACACGGTTTCACGTGAAACACGGACGGGGATCGCGCATGACGGAAGTGGCACCGCCGGCCGCGGAGACGCTGTTCGGTGCCGAGTTGCCGCGTGCCGTCGCCTACGCCGAACTGCTTGCCCGCCATGGGCCGGAGCGCGGTTTGATCGGTCCGCGGGAAGTGGAGCGGCTGTGGGACCGGCACCTGCTCAACTCGGCGGCGATCGCGCCGCTGATGCCTCGGCGGGCACGTGTGGTCGATGTCGGGTCGGGAGCCGGGCTCCCGGGCATCCCACTCGCCCTGGCGCGGCCCGATCTTCGGGTCACCCTTCTGGAGTCGATGGCTCGTAGGGTTGAATGGCTCGAGCACGTCGCCGGTGCCCTCGGGTTGTCCGTGACCGTTGTTCGTGGGCGGGCCGAGGAGCGGGCCATCCGCCGCCAGATTGGCGATGCCGACGTCGTTGTCGCGCGGGCGGTCGCTCCGTTGGCGAAACTATGTGAGTGGAGTATGCCGTTGCTGCGTGAGGGCGGATCGCTCGTGGCGATGAAGGGAGCCACCGCTGCGGACGAGGTGGCCCGGGACCGCGTGGCGGTGCGCAGGGCCGGCGGCGGTGAGCCCCGCATCGAGACGTGTGGAGCGGATGTGCTGAGCGATCCGGCAACGGTAGTGCTCGTGGACAGGGTGAACCGCCAGGACCGGCGGATGAGGAAGGACCGGTAGGAACGATGTTTCACGTGAAACGGGGGTGCGACCGATGACAGCCGGTTGGACCCCCATCGCCGAAGAGGCCGAGCGAGCGACCCGGGTGCTGCACCCGGGTGAGCCATTCCCACCTCCGGCCCGCCGGCGGGTGCTGACCGTGGCCAACCAGAAGGGCGGCGTCGGCAAGACGACGAGCGCGGTGAACCTGGCCGCCGCCATGGCCCTCAACGGCCTCAAGGTGCTCGTCGTCGACCTCGACCCGCAGGGCAACGCGAGCACCGCGCTCGGCGTCGACCACCGCTCCGGGACCCCGTCGGTGTACGAGGCGCTGATCGGCGAGGTGTCGCTGGCCGACGCCGCGGTGGTCAGCGATCAGTCGGACAACCTCTACTGCGTGCCGGCGACCATCGATCTGGCCGGCGCCGAGATCGAGCTGGTGTCCATGACCGCGCGAGAGGGCCGGCTGAAGGAGGCGATCTCCCCCGAGGCGCTCGATCAGATCAAGCCGGACTACGTGTTCATCGACTGCCCGCCCTCGCTCGGGCTGCTCACGGTGAACGCCATGGTGGCTGCCGAAGAGGTGTTCATCCCGATCCAGTGCGAGTACTACGCGCTGGAGGGGTTGAGCCAGCTGCTCAGCAACATCGAGCTCGTTCAGGGCCACCTGAACCAGAACCTCTGGGTGTCCACCATCCTGCTCACCATGTACGACGGCCGGACCAAGCTGGCCGACCAGGTGACCGCCGAGGTCCGCCGGCACTTCGGCGAAACCGTGCTGCGCACCGTCATCCCCCGCAGCGTCAAGGTGTCCGAGGCTCCGGGCTTCGGGCAGACCGTGCTCGCCTACGACCCGGGTTCACGGGGTGCGCTGAGCTACCTGGACGCGGCCCGCGAGATGGCCGAGCGTGGCGCCGTGGTGGAGGCGAGCACGTGACTGCGGAGCGCAAGGGGGGACTCGGCCGCGGGTTGGCAGCGCTGATCCCGAGCAGCCCGGGGGCCGACGGCAGCCCGGGCCCGGTCCGGCTGCCGGCCCGGCCCGGCCCGCGCACCGGGGAGGCGGCCCCCGAGCCGAGCGGGGTGGTGGCCGGGGCGGTCTACCGCGAAGTGCCCACCGGGGCGATCAAGCCCAACCCCAAGCAGCCGCGTCAGGTGTTCGACGAGGAGGCGCTCGCCGAGCTCGAGCACTCCATCCGCGAGTTCGGCCTCATGCAGCCGATCGTCGTGCGCGAGCTCGGCGAGGGCAGCTACGAGCTGGTCATGGGCGAGCGCCGGCTGCGGGCGGCGCAGCGGGCCGAGCTGACCGCCATCCCTGCCATCGTCCGGCAGACCACCGACGACGCGATGCTGCGCGACGCCCTGCTGGAGAACATTCACCGGGTGCAGTTGAACCCACTCGAGGAGGCGGCCGCCTACCAGCAGCTGCTCGGCGAGTTCAACGTGACGCACGAGCAGCTCGCCGACAAGATCGGCCGCAGCCGCCCGGTCATCACCAACACCATCCGCCTGCTCAAGCTCCCGCTCCCGGTGCAGCGCCGGGTTGCCGCCGGGGTGCTCTCCGCCGGCCACGCCCGGGCCCTGCTCGCTCTGGACGAACCCGGCGCCCAGGAGGACCTCGCCGCCCGCATCGTGGCCGAGGGCCTGTCGGTCCGCGCCACCGAGGAAGCGGTCACGCTCGCCAAGAACCAGCCGACCGCCAAGCCCAAGCCGGCGCCCCGCAAGCCGATGCAGGCCCCCGGCCTCCAGGGCGTGGCGGAGCGACTTGCCGACACGTTCGACACCCGGGTCAAGGTGGAGATGGGTCGCCGCAAGGGCCGGATCGTCGTCGAGTTTGGCTCCGTCGACGACCTGGAGCGCATCGTCGACATGATGACTAGTCCGCCTCTCCGGAATTAACTGCTGTCGTTTCGTTCCAGCTGGCGGTGCGGGTTATCGGGTTGAGTGTGGCTGAGTGACGTCACGGTCCCCTGAGGTCCCGTTGTGATCACACACGGCAGTTACGTCACGGTGACGGTGGCCGGCGGGCGAGGGCGCGCTCGATGAGGGCGGCGTAGATGTCGCCGAGGGAGCGGCCGGCGGCTTCGATGGCCATCGGCAGGAGCGAGGTCTCGGTGAGGCCGGGCGAGGA